>JAISLB010000113.1 GCA_031260685.1 Oscillospiraceae bacterium
GTCACAATAGCGTTGTCGTTGCGCAAAATCCCTCTCTCGCAAAGTTTCCGGAGAACGGTATATGTCGTTGTACGCTTCCAGCCGAGCGCCTCCGCGCAAAGCTCCGCAAGTTTACGCGACTGTACAGGCTCGCTGTCCCAAACTACGCAAGCAAATTTGTATTCAGCGTCGAAAAGTTTAAGTTCGTTGTTCTTGTCCATAGCGCTTATCCCTCCAAAGTGAGCTTGTTTATTCCGATAGACATAGTTTATCACAATAGACAGCCTTTGTCAAGCACTATTTTTTCGGATTCGGAAATTCGCGGCGATATTCCAGAATTTAACATTTTCGAGCAACATAGAAGTTTTTCATCGAAAACACTTGCTTTTTTTGGCGTAAAGTGCTATAATACTCAGTTATATGGAATTGAAGGAGGAGTTACATTGACTGAACTCAAATGGCTCTGGGAAAACCTTAAGGGTTTCCGAGGGCGCTATCTGCTTTGCTTCGCAATCTCGCTGATTACCCCTGTATTTGTCATTATCAACCCGCAGCTCACGGGTCAGCTCGTTGACAGCGTATTCAAACAGCTCCCGGACGGGACTTATGAAACTATCGTTGACGCGTCGCTGCTTTGGCCCCCTATCTTGATTATGGTTGCGGCGAGGTTTTTACGCACCGTGCTTGATTATTCGAGCGTTGCCCTCGTCGAAGCCTCGTCGCTCGGACTGCTCTACAACTTGCGTATGAAGCTCTACCGCCATTTGCAAAAGCAGGATATGAACTTTTTCGGTTCTATATCCTCCGGAGACCTAATGACGATACTGACGAGTGACGTGGATATGGTTCGCCATAACCTCGTTTTCGTCTTTCGGCAGATATTTTCCGGAGCGTTGATATTTATTATCGCCGCAGTTTACTATTTTGCGGTTAACTGGAAATTCGCGCTTTGTATGGTTGCTCTTACTCCTTTTATCTTTGTTGCGTCCTTTGTTTACCGCAATAAGGTTAAGGGTATTTACAAGGAACTGCGGCAGCGGCTCTCTAAACTGAACTCCGACGCTCAGGAGAATATTGAAGGCAATCGCGTTGTCAAAGCCTTTGCGCGTGAGAACTATGAGATTAAGCAGTTTGACGATAAGAGCGAAAGCTTCCGAGAGCAAAACCTTTACGCGCAAAAAGTTTGGCTCAAATTCTATCCTATTATCGACGGACTTAGCCAGAGCGTCGCTATAGCAACGATTCTGGCGGGCGGAATCTTCCTTATACGCGGCGAATTGTCTTACGGAGAACTTATAGCGTTTACCTCGCTCTCGTGGGCGGTTACGGAGCCGTTCAAGATGCTCGGGCAGCTGTTCAACGATTTGCAGCGTTTCTTCGCGTCCGCCGGTAAGATTATCAGCGTTCTCGCCACCGAGCCGAAAGTTCAGAACACCGGCTCATACGCACCGGCGGATTTTCGCGGCGAGGTAGAATTCCGCAGCGTCAGCTTTTGGTTTGACGATAACAAAGTTCTCGACGACGTCAGCTTCACAATTCCCAGCGGAAAGACCTGCGCAATAATGGGCGAGACAGGTTCCGGCAAGACGCTTATCGCGGACTTGCTCTCACGCTTCTACGACGCCGCCGAGGGACAGGTTCTCGTGGACGGAGTGGACGTGCGCGAATGGGACCTGAACGTCCTGCGCGGTCATATGGGTATCACAACGCAGGACGTGTTTCTGTTCTCTGATACCGTTGACAGCAATATAGCTTACGGAGATTTTGGGCTTCCGGAGGAAGAAGTCAAACGCTACGCAACTATGGCGGCCGCGGAATTTATTGACACGATGCCCGAAGGCTACGCGACGATAGTCGGCGAGCGCGGAGTAGGACTCTCCGGCGGTCAGAAACAGCGTATTGCTCTTGCGCGCGCTCTAGCCGTTAAGCCGGGCGTACTTATCCTCGACGACACCACTAGCGCGGTCGATATGGAAACCGAAAAATACATACAGCAACAGCTCGAACAGCTCGATTTCGTCTGCACAAAGCTGATTATTGCGCAGCGTATCTCAAGCGTTCGCAAAGCCGACTGCATACTGCTGCTGGATAATGGAAAAATCGCCGAGCGCGGAACTCACTCCGAGCTGCTGAAACTCGGCAGGGAGTACGCAAATCTTTGGCAAATCCAAACAGGAGGTATAACACAGTGAACAACGAACAACGAACAGCAAACAATAAAGCAAAAACGCGCAATAAGTTTGACGTTGACGAGACGCTGGAAACCCCGTTTAGTCTGCACCATTTGAAACGCGCCTTTGTATACATAAAGCGTCACTCCACGAAGCTGCTGCTGTCTATGCTGGCGTCGGTTATCGCAAGCGTATTGCAGCTGTCAGTACCGCAAATGCTCCAGTACGCGATTGACGTTTCGGTTATCAACGGCAACTACAAAGAAATCGCGCTTCTGACTGTCGGAACTGCTGTAGCGATATTCGTGAGCCTATTCCTAATGCGTTACAGAATGTGGACGACGACAAAAGTCGGACAGGATATTATCTACGAAATTCGGAGCGACCTATTTCAGCATATGCAAAAGCTTCCTTTCACCTATTACGACAATCGTCCGCACGGAAAAATTTTAATCCGTGTCGTACAATACGTCAACTCCGTGTCAAATCTTCTCTCGAACGGAATAATTGACTTCTTCCTCGAACTCTTAAACCTGCTGCTGATAATCGGCTTTATGCTGCGTACAAGTCCGCCTCTGACGCTCGTCTGTCTCGCCGGTATGCCGGTATTCTTCGCAATCGTATTCGCGATAAAGCCGATACAGCGCAAATCGTGGCAGAACGTCAGCAACAAAAACTCTAACCTGAATTCTTACGCCGCTGAAAGCGTCAATGGTATGCGGATAACACAAATCTTCGCGCGCGAGGAAAAGAACGAAGAAATCTTCGAGAAACTCGCGATGTTAGCTCGAAAAGCGCACTTCCGCGCAGGACTTATCGCAAACCTCGTGCAGCCCTGCGTTGAGAATATTTCGCAAATAATTTTCTCCGGTATATACGTTGTGGGAATCCTCGTATTAAGAGTTCCGGCAACTTTCGGAACGCTAATGGCTATGGGTAACTACTCGTGGCGCTTCTGGCAGCCGATTAACAGGCTCTCGCAGATTTACAACGAGTTTATGAATACCATAGCCTACCTCGAGCGTATATTCGAAACAATGGACGAACAGGTTCTGATTGACAACGCTCCGGACGCGGTAGAAATGCCCGAAATCAACGGCGAAGTCACGTTCGACAACGTTACGTTCAGTTACGAACCGGGCAAGAACATTCTTGAAAACCTCTCGTTCACTATAAAACCCGGGACGAGTATTGCGCTTGTAGGTCCCACAGGCGCGGGAAAAACTACTATCGTCAATCTAATTTCGCGCTTTTACGATGTGACAAACGGACGCGTGCTGATTGACGGACGCGCTGTCGATTCCGTAACTCTCCGGTCTCTTCGTTCGCAAATGGGGATAATGCTGCAAGACAGCTTCATATTCAGCGGTACTATCGCGGATAATATCCGCTACGGACGTTTGGACGCTACTAACGAAGAAATTGCCGCAGCGTGTAAAGTAGTCCGCGCTGATGAATTTATCTCAAAAGCTGAAAATGGTTACGACACCAAAGTCAAGGAACACGGCGGAAATCTCTCGCAAGGTCAAAAGCAACTGATAGCCTTCGCGAGAACCATTATCGCAAATCCGCGCATACTTATCCTCGACGAAGCCACGAGCGCTATCGACACCAAGACCGAAGCCTACGTACAGGCGGGAATCAACCATCTGCTTTCAGGGCGCACGAGCTTTATCATCGCGCACAGGCTCTCGACAATCCGCGAGTGCGATCTTATTATGTACGTCAAGGACGGCGGAATCTCCGAGCAAGGCACTCACGATGAGCTGCTGGCAAAGAAAGGCGACTACTACGCAATGTACAACGCTCAGCTGATGGAGAATTGAAATAAAAGCCGGGATTTTCACGGGATTGGCGTTTGCGTCAATCCCGTGAGTTTGTATAAAGCGAAAGCTGAACACGCGGAGAGCTTCACCTTGAGAATTATAATTTCTCAAAACCAGCCGCGATAGCTCCGGATTTCGTTTTTGAAACTCGATATTTACGTGCTGCCGCTTGCCGCTTTGGATTTGCCGGGAACCAGCCTTTTTCCACGCGCTTCTCCTGCTCGAAAAGTTCGAGAATACTCCAAAACATCGTAAAGCCGAGAATCGCGAGTATTGCGGATTGCAGAACGTTTCCGATAAATACAGCCCCCGCGAGGCTCGCCAAACCGCCTACGAGGAATAACGGCCAAATGCGTTTCCCGAGATAATACTCGCCCTTAGTGACTATCGGATGAAAAATCCCAATTACCGCAAAGCTCGCAATACCGATTAGTATACCTGTGTAGTGCATAATGTTTACCTCCGTTTGATACTTATATGATAATTTTGTCCGCGCGGCGGAAAATTTATACATCATTAGTTTGCGTTTTCGCAAAGATAGCAGAAACTATCAAATCGGCTTTCCGGCGTTTTGCCCGGAAAGCCGCGCTGTGTGCCTATAACAGCTGATTCCGCACGCTTCACCGGACGGCTTTGGACGAGTGCCGAACGATTGACAGCGTTGTAAAATTATGTTACAATATATCTGTGAAGCTAATACGTTGACAGAGGGGACATTGATTTTTTCTATCTGACTAAGAAAACACTAAGATTTCTCTAAGAAAACGCTAAGTTTCATTGTGCTATTATATGCGTGTAAGCAAAAGTCGGCCGACAAATTGCATTTACAAATAACATATAGCTTCCGACAGCTACATAAGCGGGAAGCAAAAAGGAGTACAAAATGTCAAAGTACAGACTTAATGTCAACGTCACGGGCGACGACCTCAACACTATCTACGCCGCCAAACAGAGAATCGTCATTGCTAAGCACACAGCCGAGCAAAAAAGTAACGTCGCGTGGGTAAGTTTCAAGCCTTTCGAACACAACACAGTTGACTGGGAAACCGATTTCGCGCTATACGCGGCTACAGGCGAAATTCAGGGCGGAGCTAAAATTGCGAAATTGAGCGATTGTTCCGGTCAAACGCAAATCAACGCCACTTTCGCAAACGGTTATTTCAGTTCTTCGCAGCCGGATAATCAAATCGGTCCGAATTCTTACGAAATAACCAACAGCGATAAAGACAACGCGTTGCTGACTTTTGGGCTTGCGCAAAGCATTTCGGTCAATGGCACGGCATATGACGAGCACCCGATTAACGCAATTCTCGTACCCCGCGGAAACAGCGCCGTTATGACGCCGATAGAAAAAATCGACGTATTCCTCGAATCAAATATCGAAAGTTCAACGGTGTTGAGCAGGATTTATACGAAGTGCATAACACTTGTGTATCAGGGCGATACAACCGAGCTTTCGCTGAATTATGACCCGATAAACGGAATATTCTACCCCGCAAGTAAATGAAAACAATCATATCGTCCGCCGCAAAAACGGCGGACGATATTTCTAAAAAGGAGTAAACAATTATGATTAGAATTAGTTTTCGGAACAGCGAAATGCCTGTTCGTCCGGCGGATAAAATTGTCACCGCAACTGATTACAGCAAGCTGCTCAGCGGCGAAAAAACAGTCGGCTATACAAATATTAAATATGTACTCAACGACCTTTGGCACAATAATGAGCCTTATGGTCAGGTCGGTAAATCAACGTTTAATCTGCCGGAGGCGGGAATGAATGATAACCCGGGGCATCCTATGCTTCCCCGCGAAGGTCTTTTCATCGCGATTCCATCAAATGCCACAATAACAAGCGTTGGCGTCAACGAAAACACAAAGACAATAATGAACGGTAAATTCGATATTCTTCCGGTACCAAAACCAAATTTAGAGGGAGAACGGCTGATGTTTGAACAAAGCTCCGATATCTACGATTCAGACAGTGACTATCCGGCGATATCAATTGAATACGCGGGGGATATCAACGTTTTCGGAATAACTTGTGCGCACTTTCTTTTTTCTCCGCTGAGATATACCCCGGCTAACGGTAAAATTGCCGCTATCACTCAGGCAACAATAAGAGTAAACTACGAATTAAACAAAAATCCCGAAGAAACCGCAGCGGTAGAAACGCTCACTCAGCCGCACTTTGCCGAGCAATTATTAGGTTACGATATAATGTCAGAGACTTCAAATTTACCGCGTTTGCTGATTCTGACAAATCAAGACCTAAGCGGCGCAATGGATAAATACCGGGAAGCAAAATCAGCAAAATATACAGTTGAGACAGTATTTTATGAAGATATAGTAACAAGTCCGGACGATGACGCTCCTGAACTGATATATAATTTTCTGAAAAAATACCATACCGAGAAGCCAATTCGGCATCTTGTGATTGGCGGCGAAGTTAACATTATTCCCACAAAATTACTTGTGGATGAAGCAAAACCGCTGGATCCGAAAGTTGCCAGCGATAGTTATTACTGCATTGATACGGCAAATGATAATTATATCCCGAGATTTTCGATTTCCCGCTTTCCCGCATCGAATGTGGCTGAATTAAGCGGTCTATGCGCGTTAGCGCTTGAATATCCGACAGTCAGCAAAGATAAGCGGGAAACCGCGATTTTCACAACGTTCAGTGACAATAAAACAAAAGTATATGACGAATGTAAAGACGATATTTGCACCGCCGTCGAAGCCTCCGGACGTGGAATAAATATACAAAAGTATTACGACAAAAGCTGCTCAAAAAAAGACCTAATTAACGCTATTAACTATGGCGTGGGATTTATTAACTATCGCGGTCACGGAGCGTGGGACCGCTGGCAGTCGTCAATCGGGCTGAACACTATGGACGTTGGAAATTTAAGACTCGGAAGTGATACGCCGCACGTTCTCAGCGTTACCTGCTGCAATTCCGCAATTCATTTATATCCTGAACTTTGCTTTGGAGCGGCGTGGATTCGGCAGTTAAAAGCAATATCTTTTTTGGGAACGTCCGCCGCTACATATACCACCGAAAATAATTTTTTTGACAAATTTCTTTGGGAAGCTATTTGCCCGCCTAACATCAAAACCGCCGGATTGTCCGTAATAGGCGATATTTACTTCCAAGCAATCGTAAATTTCGTTAGACAGTTTCCAGCCAATTCGCGGGCACAAGCCAACATAAAAAAATATCTGCTGCTGGGTGATGGAACGGCTGATTATCTGGAACAATCAGCATAGCTGCCGGCAGTTAAGAAGAACGCAACCGCTAAATCAGCTACGTGTCAAAGCGGGCGGAGAAATTACCTCCGTCCGCTGTTTTTGTTGTGTTCAGCTGTTGACAACTTGTTATGCTTTGTGCTATAATGTTTTCGTACAATCAGTTTGAATAGGAGGAGACGGCTATGCGAAGCAAAACAACAAAATTACGCGAGGGCGGCGCCTACGGCTTATACTTTATGGGGCAGAATATTTTCTATTATTTGCTCTTGACGTATTTGCTTGTGTACTTCACTGATATCGGTATTCCGGCGCTTGCGGTCACGGGAATCACGCTTGCCGTAAAAATTTGGGACGCTGTAAACGACCCTATTTTCGGCGGTATAGTGGACAAAGCAAAATTCAAAGGCGGAAAGTTTATGCCGTGGCTGCGGATTTCCCTGCTTGCTATCCCGGTAGCTACGATTTTTCTCTTTGCCATTCCGAGCGGAATACCGACTTGGGGGAAAGTATTCTGGGCGGTAGCGGGTTACGTACTTTGGGACACTGCCTACACAATCTGCGACGTACCGATATTCGGGCTTGTCACTGCCTTAACAGATGTGCAAACCGAACGCGCCTCGCTGATTTCGGTCGGTCGGGTGTTCGCAATGATCGCGACGCTCGGGGTTTACGTAATGGTACCGATGGCGCGCGAGAGCATCGGCGGCTGGCTCCCGACGGCGGTTGTACTGTCCGTAGCGGCACTGGTTTTTATGACGCCGATTTGTTTTATGGGAAAAGAGCGCGTAAAGCCGAAAGAAAGCGAACAGGAAATCGGGCTTGTACAAATGTTAAAATTTATCGGAACGAATAAATATCTGCTGATTTATTTTACGGCGTTCATAATTTCAGGCGGACTGAACGTAGCGTCCGTACTGCATATGCACGTAGCGCGCTACAACCTCGGCAATGAGGGACTAATGGCGGTAATAGCGCTTCTCAGTGCGGTTCCGTCGATTATCGCGGGGGCGCTTATTCCGCTGATTGTGAAAAAAGTTGATAAATTCCACTTGTTCTTTTGGGGCTCCGCAATTAGCGTAATCTTCAATTTTATTGCGTATTTTGTAGGTTACGGAAATATTTATCTGTTGTACATATTCTCCGCGCTGCGCGGGATTCCGAGCGGAATGGTCGGCGTATTGATGTTTATGTTCACGCCGGATTGTTCGGAATACGGACATTTCAAAAACGGGATTCCGGCATCGGGTTTAGCGTTCTCAATGCAGACATTCTCGGCTAAAATGACTGCGGCAATAAGCACCGCCGCCGCCGGACTAAGCCTTTGGGCAATCGGATTTATCGAGGGCGAAGGAGCAGCGCAGGTCAACGGATTCAACGATAAATTGTGGGCGATATATCTGCTCGTTCCGGCGGTCGGTACGCTGCTCTCGCTGCCGATTTTGTCGCGGTACAAGCTGCGCGATAAATACGTGCAAATTATGGTGAAATGCAACACGGGAGAAATCAGCCGCGAGGAAGCGGACAAACAGCTCGGAGGTAAATTCTGATGAAAGAAAAAGCACGGGAAATTGTCTCGAAAATGACGCTGAACGAAAAAGCGAGTCTCTGCTCCGGTGCGGACACTTGGCGGACTAAGCCCGTAAAACGAATAAATTTTCCGCAAATTTTAATGACTGACGGGCCTCACGGCTTGCGAAAACAAATTGGAAAAGCTGACAATTTGGGCGTTAATATAAGTTCTCCCGCGACGTGTTTTCCTCCCGCCGCTACCACGGCGAATAGCTTTGACCGGGAGCTTTTGAGCGAAATCGGAGCGGCAATCGCGGAGGAAGCTCTAAGCGAAAAAATCAGCGTAGTTCTCGGTCCCGGAGTTAACATCAAGCGCAGCCCTCTTTGCGGCAGAAATTTTGAATATTTCAGCGAGGATCCATACGCCGCGGGGGAACTCGGGACGGCGATAATTAACGGTATACAATCAAAAGGCGTGGGCGTATCGCTGAAACATTTTGCGGCGAATAATCAGGAACAATTCCGAATGGTCGGAAACTCCGCGATTGACGAGCGCGCACTCCGTGAAATTTACCTCGCGGCTTTTGAAAAAGCCGTAAAACTCGCAAAACCGTGGACTGTTATGTGCAGCTATAATAAAATTAACGGTTCTTTCGCCAGCGAAAATAAACGACTGCTGACGGATATTTTACGCGGAGAATGGGGATTTGACGGAGTTGTTGTCAGCGACTGGAACGCCGTAAACGACCGCGCAGCCGGAGTTTCCGCGGGACTTGACCTCGAAATGCCCGCTTCCGGAGGTTTCAACGATAAAATTGTTGCACGTGAAGTCAAACGCGGAAATTTAGAAGAAAAAACGCTCGATAAATCTACCGAACGGCTCGTTGAGCTTGTACTAAAATCGCAGGAAAATTTACGCGAAAACTACGAATTCGACGCGGAAGCTCACCACAAATTAGCGCGTAAAGCTCAAGCCGAATCCGCCGTATTGCTTAAAAATGACGACAATCTTCTGCCGCTCAAAAAAGGCGCGAAAGTCGCCGTAATTGGGCAATTTGCTAAGGAAAACCCGCGCTATCAGGGAGCCGGCAGCAGCCGTATTAACCCGCTGAAACTTGATAATACTTACGACGAACTAATAAAACTCGGAGTTGAAGCGATTTATTACGGCGGCGAAAATCCGGAGGAAATTACGCAACTTGCGGCAAAAGCGGACGTTGTACTCGTATTCGCGGGGCTGACGGACGATTACGAGAGCGAAGGCTTCGACCGCAGTACGCTTGCGCTTCCGGCTGCTCATAACGCTATGATTGAGGCGGCGGCTTCGGCAAATCCCAATACCGCTGTAATTTTACAGTGCGGCGCGCCGGTTGCAATGCCGTGGCTTACGAAAATTCGGGGAGTTCTGCTTGCTTATCTCGGAGGTCAGGCGGGCGGAGGAGGAATTGCGGACATTCTGACGGGGGCTGTAAATCCAAGCGGGAAATTAGCCGAAACTTTTCCGCTTGCAATTGAGGACACGCCTTGTTACGGCAATTTTTCAAACGGTGATTTGTCCGTAGAATACCGCGAGAGCGTCTTTGTTGGTTACAGATATTATAATAAAATTGATAAACCCGTGCTGTTCCCCTTTGGTTTCGGATTGTCGTATACAAATTTCGAATATTCAGATTTTTCAGCAGACG
This sequence comes from Oscillospiraceae bacterium, assembly GCA_031260685.1. Classification (GTDB taxonomy): domain Bacteria; phylum Bacillota; class Clostridia; order Oscillospirales; family Oscillospiraceae; genus JAISJH01. The sequence continues at coordinate 10,423 of JAISLB010000113.1, forward strand.
AAAATTCCGCAAGTGTAACCGTTACAAACTGCGGAAATCTTGCCGGCGCGGAAATTATTCAGTTGTATGTCTCTGCGCCTGAAAATTCTAAAATTTACCGCCCGGCAGCCGAGTTAAAAAACTTTGAAAAAATATTTTTGCAGCCGGGAGAGAGCCGTTCGATAAGCTTTGCGCTTGACCGCAGAAGCTTTGCGTATTACAATCAGGCAGCGGGAAAATGGGCGGTCGGGAGCGGCGAATATGTACTTTCCGCGGCAGCCTCAAGCCGTGATATTCGCTGTAGCGCCAAGGTGAAAATTGCAGGCGACGGTAAAGAAAATCTACTCAAAAATCAGCAGAATACTATTTTTTACAATTTACCGCAATCGGGACAGCTAAACGTCCCCGACAGCGATTTTGAAACGATTTACGGCGGAAAACTCCCGCCGCGCCGCCGCGCCGCTAACGCTCCTCTCGATACCAACTGCACGCTTGAAGACGTAAAACACAAACGGCTCGGCAGGCTTATGCAAAAAATAATCACAAAAAAAACCAACGATATTTACGGCGCAACTTACGACGGACAAACAATAGACGAAGGTTTCAGACGAATGACCGAAGCAACGCAAATGGAAACGCCGCTCCGGGCATATTCGATGATGAGCGAGGGGCTGATGCCGCCCGCCCGTCTTGACGGACTGCTGCTGATTATGAATGGTAAAATATTCAGGGGTTTGCTGAAATTATTCAGAACTATCTGAAAGTTCTGATTCGCGCTTTTTCATTACGCGCTCGTTAAACGGTTTCAGCCCGATTGCGAATATCAGCACCGCTAAAATCACCGAAATAATCGTAAATGTAAAAAGCGAAGCGTGGCTCGAGCGCGCAATTACGAAGCCGCCGATTGTCGGACCGATAAAATAGCCGAAATCCATACCGAAATAGTTAGTGTTGCTTGCGACTCCGCGCCTCGGAGCCGCTACGGAACGCATACACATTGTTTGAAGCGCGGGCTGAGCGGAGCCATAGCCGACAGCTGCTAATATCGCGCCTACAAGCACTTGCCCAAGCGAATGGCTCGTGCCGATAATAAGAAATGACGCCGCAAAAAGTACGGAACTCGGAAAAAATATCTTCGCCGTACCGTATTTATCGACAAGTCTGCCGCAGATTGGACGCGCCGCCAAAATTGCAATCGCGTAAACTGTGAAAAATAATCCGATATTTTCTATTCCTTGTTCCCGCGCAAAGGGCTCCATAAAAATCGTGTACATAATTCCCGCAATAGAGTAAAAAGTCACGACAACTGCGGGCAAAATCGCTTCCGGCGCGATAATATTTTTATACCATTTACCGAGCGATTTCAGTTCCGCGCCTGTCAGCGGTTTGTAGGGCATAATCACGCAGGGGATTACCGAAATCAGCATACACGCCGCCGCGACCGCGAAAACTATCGTGTAGCCCGCGTTTACACTAGCGAAAATCGTTTCGCCCCACGAGCGCAGCGAGATTCCGAGGCTCGGCGCGATAGCCGTTGCTACCGCTCCGCCGACTCCGAACAGTCCTAAGCCCGACCCCATTTTCTCCGGCGGTAAACTATCGCTTGCAAGCGTCATATTCAGCGAACCGATAAACGCGAACTGGATTCCGTGCAAAATCCGCGCGGTTACAAACAGCGGAATCCCGTTTGACAGCGCGTAGATGACGTTCACTACACAGCCCATAGCGTACGCAGCAAGCATTATGTGCTTCTTGTTGAGCTTAGTGATAGCGGGGCCCGAGAACGGACGCACAGCGAACGCAACCCCGAAGTAAAGCCCCGAAATCACGCCAATCATCACGTCATCCGCTCCAAGCACCCGTGCGTAAGTAGCAACCAACGGGTTCACAATAAACTGCGAAACGCACAGCAAAAAGTTAGCGGCAAAGGCGCAAGTGTACATTTTGTTCCAAATTTTGGAAGTAGCTGTATTATTCATACCCACAGTATAGCGCATTTTAACAGTTTTGTCAAGTAGTGAAAACTACATAGGGAGTTGGCAAACAGAGTTGGAGAGAGGTTTTCCCAATAAATACCAAAAACCGCTGGTAAGGAGGTACGCCGATTGTCCTCAAAATTATCTGCTCAAAATTAAAGTATTTGTGAAAATTGTAATCACGTTTTTTTACTGCTCATATTATCAAAGATTCGATTATTGTAGGCTCATTGAGCGTATTCCGGAAAGGCTTCATATGCGACCTCGTGCTGCAAATCCTCTCGTTCTGCGCTCACACCGAGCGCGATAGTATCAAGAGCCGACAGCTTGCGGGCATCGCGGCGGCTAAGGCGAAAGGCGTTCGCTTCGGGCGTCCTATCAAAAGTCCCCCCGCAAACTTCGCGGAACTCGTTCGCGCTTGGGAGCGCGGAAAACTCCCGATTGAGCAACTTTTGGCGCAAGCAGCCCTGTCAGAAGCTACGTTCTATAGGCGTTTGAGGGAGCTTCGGCTTGTGAAACGTAGATAACCCGACTCTCAAAAGGTGTACCTTTTGAGAGTCAGCTTGTATAGAACGATTTTACCATATACTGGCAAAAAGTACCTTGTTTTCCCTGTTATTTGACATTATAGCATACCTTTTGCCCCTTGTCAATCCCCTTTTTTGTCTCCGAGGGCAACTGTCAAAAGGTACACCTTTTGACAGTGGGGGAGGTCGCAAACCTTTATGCAGCCACAACTTACGTACCCTTTCAACGCAGAGCAGATTCTCGCAAAACGCAAGCGCATACGCCGCGAGTTGCTCGATAGCTCTGCCGCGTGGCTAGATAAGCGCGTTGCTATTCTTGGCGGCTCAACCACCCACGATTTGCGCGATATACTGGAGCTGTTCCTGCTGTCGCACGGCATACGCGCGAAGTTTTACGAGTCGGAGTTTGCTCAATACTGGCAGGACGCAATGTTCCCTAACCCGGAGCTTGAAGCGTTCAAGCCGGACGTGATTTGGGTTCATACATCGCTGCGAAACTTCGCGGAGTATGAGCATTTCGCGCAAATGTGGGAGCGGCTCGCGGAGGTATACAATTGCCCGATAATTCAGAACAACTTTGAGTATCCGTTCTACCGGCTAATGGGCAACCGCGAGGCTTCGCACGGTAAAATATACGAAGTCACGCAGATGAATTTGCGCTTCGCCGAATATGCGCGGACGCACGAAAATTTCTATATTTGCGACATAAACTGGCTGTCTGCGGACTTTGGACTTCGCGAGTGGAGCGACCCGTTCTACTGGCATATGTACAAGTACGCGTTGGCGTTGCCGGCTGTGCCTACGCTTGCGCATAACGTGGCGAATATCGTCAAATCTCTTTATGGCAAGAACAAAAAGGCGTTTGCGCTTGACCTCGACAACACACTTTGGGGCGGCATAGTCGGCGACGACGGAGCGGAGAACATCGCAATCGGGCAGGAAACTTCGCAAGGGCAAGTATTCAGCGAGTTTCAAGCGTATATCAAAGCGCACAAAGACTTGGGCGTAATCCTCAACGTCAATTCGAAGAACGATATTGCAAACGCGCTTGCTGGCTTGAACCGTCC
>JAISLB010000166.1 GCA_031260685.1 Oscillospiraceae bacterium
ACGGCTCATACAGCCACGGGTTTACGCTGATTGCTTTCGTTAGAGAAAATGATTCATTAGGTTCGGAGGTCACTAAATAAGCACTGCGGGCTTTGTTATCGTTATAGAGCGGAACAAGACCGGTGAGCGTGATATTTTCGCCTGTTCCGGTCATTCTTCCGGTTGTGAGTTCTATCTTTCCGTTTATGAATGTATTCCACGTTGCGCTGACATAAACGTTTTCGGCTTTGTTAGTTCCGCTGTCCACCGAACTCTGGTCTCCTGCCGAACCGTCTGAAATTATCGCCGTTACAGAACCCGGATTTGACGGAAGCTGGAATAGTATTTTGCCGACATCTATAAATCTTGCAGCCGTTGTCGTCGGGCTCGGAACTATTTTGACAGTCGGAACGAAGCGAGTTGATATGTTGCTGTTACCCGTTGACGTCTTGACGATTGAGTTTGTATCGTCATATTTATTTGAAGAAACGAAGTACGTTCCGGTCTGTAAACTATCCGCTAAACTGTCAATACCGAAGCGTTTGAACGGTACTGTTGGTGTGGTCGTCTCCGAACCAACCACGTCTGTGTAATCTAAATGTACAGACGTAAAAGCGAAATTGCCGATGCGTATGCGCCAACCTAGTGCGCGCTGCGCTTTGCTTGGTATCGAAATGTACGGACCCGATATACTGTTTAGGTTCAACGTAAAATTCTCAATCGCTATCGGGTCGCCCAGTACCAGTTGCTGTTCTATCGCGGGACCGTTGTTGGAGCCGACCGGGTCGATTCTGCGGATTGACACGTCCGTAACGCCGGTCGGTGAATCCAGCGAAAGTATACCGCTCGGTCCGCTTTGAAGCACGTTGTTATCGGATACTTTCGCACCGCCGCCGCTCGGAGTGCGTTTCAGCTCAACGATGTAGTAGTCGAGAGGCTGCAAGCCGTAGACCTTGAGAATCCCTTGCTCCCAAGTGGTGAAGTAGATTTTATCGTCGCGGAGGTTGTCGCTCGTTTCCTGATTTCGTCCTATACCGACCTGACTGACGGGAATTTTGGTGCGCGTGATTGTTCCGTTTACGTTCTTACCGCTATGGATGTAGGTTTGCGAAGATAAACTCGCGATTATCGCTTGATGCTCGGGTTTATCAAGGTCAAGCAGAAGATATCCCTGACCTCCGGAACCCATTCTGAGCGGAATCCAGTTTATTGCGTCCCCGGTTCCCGTAACGGCGTTGACATTATCGCTGTACTCCGCAAAACGGATATGGTCCTCTTTATCACTGTCGATTTGGTCAAAGCTGAAGCGCAGAATCTTAGAGCTGCTGCCCTCCCGCGAGATGTCCGTAAGCCGCAGGTGGTCAACTACCGTTACTGTTATCTTATAGTACTTAGTAGTTTTGCCGTCCGGGGCGGTGACTTGGATATAGATTCTGTCGCCGTCGAAGATTTTTTCCATATTGGTCAGCTTCGACTTATCATATTGACTCGCGACAGTTGGAGCTGAAGCAGCGCGCCCGGCTATCGTGTATTTAATTTTTGAAGCTGCCGCGCTGCGCTTGATAACGAGCGTCGGGGATTCCGCAAGCCTTACGGGGAGCGTGACTTTCAGCGGTATGCTTATCTCGTCTAGCGTTTTTTTATCTGTGATTACGCCCGGATAGGTGGTGTTACCGGTCCACGAAACTGTACTTTCGTCCAGAAGCTCTACCGCAATGTCCTCGAGCATACTGCCGGGGAGCAGATTCGCGTCGTTGCTGGCTATGCGGTAGATTCCACTCGCGACTCCCAAAGGACTGCCGTCCGAGCCGGTCAGATTAGCTACGCTGATAATTATTGATTCTCCCGCGTTCATCGTGCCGAACTTTGCGCCGCGGAAAGTTAAGCGAACCGTATTACCGCTTACTTCGGCGTAAGTCGGATGAGTAGCTTTGTTAACCGTGTAGTTTACGCCGTCGCCCGAGAGCGTGTAGTTAGCTACGCTGCCGGCTTTTGTCTTGTCGGGGGCTTTCGAGAAATCGACTATAACCGAACCGTCGGAATCTAGCGATACGGAGCTTACGTTTAGCGCGTGTTCCATATCTCCGGAACCTACTACGCCCTCATTCCCCGAGTCGATGTAGTCGTTTAGTCCGTCGCCCGTGATAACGCGTCCGGCGTCCGCGTCTACGTAAACCAAGGCTCCCTCAACAGTTACACGGACGTTATCTCCATCGCGGACAAAAACGAAGCTGACTTTTCCCGCTCCGATGACTTGCACATCATCCGCCCAAGTGGTTACGTCAGTAATTACGCCGGTACGTCCCGCCTCGATGATTGTTCCGACAGATTCGGGATTAACAAGTACGCGCTCAACTGTTCCCGCGGCGTATAGGTTTGCGTGGTCGGCGTTAGACGTAACGAGCTTGACGGTAGAGTTAGAATTGACGCGTACTTCGGAGCGAATACCGTTTAGTTCGACTTCCTTGACGGTTCCGCGGTCTATATAGACGCGAGTGTCCGAAGCTACCGAAACGCGGTTAAGCATACCCTCAAGGTAAATATTCTGCGACTGAGCCTCCGCGTATACGGCTTCGCACTCTGAATCGTCCTGTAAACTTACGCGAACCGGTCCCGTAGCTGAAACCGTATGTATGTAGATACCGTTAGCGCGTGACCTTCCGCGCAGAAGGACACTATTTGTCCCGCCGCCGTTAACGTAGAGGTCGCCGTTGATAATTACGTTATTGAACGTTACCGTACCGCTTCCTACGCCTTGGGTTACGAACACATCGCCGTTCAGCGTTACATCGTGGATAGTAACGCCGGAGGCAGCGATAACCGTTCTGCCGGTAACAGTTTTATTATAGCTGGTGTTTCCGACAGACAGATAGCAATTGACTAAGTTGTTAACGAGGATAAGCGCGTCAGCGCGCCGGAGCGTGTCCTGCGGCATAACTTTACCGGCATAGCCCGCAACTAGGTTCTTGCGCGCCATTCCTCCCACCGCGGCTCTCGCCCACGGTGATATTAGATTAGCGTCAGTGAACTGCGCCGTTCCGTCCGCAAAATCCGGGATTCGGAACGCCCTGGCGAGTACCGCGATTGCCTGTTCACGCGGCATTGCGTCGTTCGGATAAAAACGCGAGTTATCGCCGACGAATATTCCCGCCGCTACGCACTTCATTACCGCGTCGTAGTACCAATCGTTGATACTGACATCGGCAAAGGGGTTCTTAGCGCTTTCTTCAAGCTGAAAGGTTCTTGAAATCATAGAGGCAAAGGACGCTCTTGTAATAGGGTCATTCGGACGGAAGTAGTTACCGTCGCCCGCCAAAACCCCGAAGCTCGTCCATTCCTCGATAGCGTTATAAGCATAATGATTAGCCGTATCGGTGTACGAAGCGGCTCCCGCGGAAGAAGCGAACAGCACCATTACCAACAGTACAAGCGTCAGCAACAGCGCGGAACGTGAAAAAATAGCAGATGATTTAGACATAAGACTAACCCTCATACGTTAAAAGCTCCCGGCACATTAAGTGTCTTATGCTATTATACCATATCCGAAGCAGTTCGTCAAGCTCCAGCTTTTGACTCCAAACGTCATTCGCAGACCGCGCCTTATGTAAGAGACCTGCGGAAAAAGCGCAGCGGCGGGTTTTGCACCCCGCCGCTGAACTTGCACACAACAACCTATTTTATTTACGCGTTCAGACCAATCAGCCCCAGCCAATTGATAACGAGCGCATCGGAGTTGTCAACTTCGACTCCCTTAACCGCCAGGCTCGGGAGTATCTTAGCGTTCGGAGTAAGCTTCGCCATATCCGTCGTGACGTTTTGTTCGCCGCCCATTCCGTGGGTGCAGAACGGAGCGAAATCCTTGCCGCTAAGGTCATTTGCCGTGAGAAACGCTTTTACGGGTCCCGAAGCAGTACCTGCCCAGTTCGGTCCGCCTACCAGTATCGTGTCGTACTTGCCGAGGTCGGGCGCGGCAGCTTTGAACGACCCTTTGTCATCAAGGGCAAGCGCGTCAGCCGTGATGTGAGTTTGTATCAGCTTGACGAGTTTCTCCGTGCTGCCCGATTGCGAGTAATAAACGATTGCGATTGATTTGCTCATTGTTGAGTCCTCCGATATGTCAATTATTCAGCTTCTTTGTTCTCGCCGTTAACGCGGCTCACTATGTACTTATCAATAATCGGGTAACAGACGAACACCACCGCGAAACCCGTAAATGAATAAAATATCAGCGGCCACGCAAAGACCGTTATCAGCGGAACCGCCAGGAACACGAAAAAGAAAAGTCCGAGCGATACCGCGACCGCGACAAGATTACGCCAAAATCCCAGCAGTACAAACATCAGCGAGTTGCGGATTATCTGTATCACGCTGAGGTCGATTGTAACCGCCATAGTATAGAAATAGTGCCGCATAAGCCAGTAGATTACTAACGCCACGATACACAAGGCTCGCATAATCGCTACTGAATTGCCCGCGCCCGGCAGATTTCCGAGTATTCCGTTTGCCAGCGATACGAAGACCAAAACGTCGAGAAGCCCGAAGCAAAGCCCTTGCCGGAAGTTCGACCAAGCCCGCGAAAAAAAATCCGATATCCACGCGTGCTTCTGCTGCGCGAAATTCCGTAGAATATACGTTAATCCCATAGTCGCCGGACCGTAGAGTATAACGGAAACAATCAGCATAACCGCGCTGACAGTAGGCGGAATAGCGGTCATCGGGGCTATCAGCAGACTAGCGCCCGGGAAAATGTCCACAACAGCCTCGGGAGTAGCAGCTGTATTCATATTATAGTACGCGCTGACATTGAGGAACGGAACTATCATCATTGGAAAGGTAAGCGCAAAGTAGATGAGGTTGACAATAATCAGTTTGCCGAATTTGCGTCCGATGATTTCCCAGAAAATGACAAACCCGTTCTTTTCAGGTCCGTCAGGCAAGAGGTCAGGCTTGTCCTTATATTTGTAGTTACCAAAAAGAGCCATAGTTCCTCCAATGAATAACTTAATAATGAATAGTGAATAGTTAAAACAACGGCGATAGTCAAGTAAACATATCAAGTATTAAAGAAAAGCCGTTATTCACTATTAACTATTCACTATTCGTTGCTACGACGCTCTCGGGTGTGAGCGCTGGTAAACTTCACGGAGTTCGCGGCTGACAACTTTTGAATACACCTGAGTTGAGGAGATATCGCTGTGACCGAGCATCGTTTGCAGCGACTGCAAATCAGCTCCGTTAGCAAGCAAGTGAGCCGCGAAAGAGTGGCGGAGCATATGCGGCGTAATATCCTTGCGTATTCCGGCTTTTTGCTGATAGCTCTTGACAATCTTCCAGAAACCCTGACGCGACATACGTTCTCCGCTGACATTGACGAATAACGGCTCCGAACTGTTGTCCGCAATCATAAATGGGCGCGCGCTGATTATGTAGTCCCGCAGGGCTTGTACCGCCATCGGATACATAGGGATAATCCGAACCTTTGACGAACCTCTGCACAGGAGCGTCCCGTCATCGAGGTTGACGTCGCTGAAGTCTAAGGTAACAAGCTCACTGACGCGAATACCGGTAGCGTACAGAAGCTCGAGCATAGCGTGGTCGCGCATACACTTGAAGCCTGTCCGACCGCCGAGTCCCGCGAACTGACCGAAAAAGCGTCCGATTTCGTCGTCCGAGAGTATCTCCGGAAGTTTGCGCTCCTGTTTGTCGAGAAGAATGTTCTGCACCGGATTAACGTCTATCTCGCCCTTGAGTCTAAGGAACGAGTAAAAGCATTTCAGCGCGGACACAGAGCGCGAAAGCGTCGAACCCGATTTACCGCATTTCCGGAGCCATTCAATGTAGGCTGTGATAACGTCTCCGTCGGCGGCAAGCGGAGTTATGTCTTTGCGCTCAATAAAACGCAGATACTGATTAACATCGCACAGATAAGACGTGCGTGTGTTTTCGGCAACGCGCTTCTCCGTAGTGAGGTAGTTCTCGAACAGGTCAGAATTATTCATAAGTGTACGCTCCTTGTAAGTTGACAACTGACAGGCAATTGCCGGTTGCTCGTTGGATATACGTGTATATGCAAAAATATGCAATGAATATGCTGCATATTGGTCGGCGGACTAAGCCAGAAACGCCGCAATATAGGTATCAAGCAGCGCCGCGGCGACAAATATCAAGAGATACAGCGCATAAAGCAACAGCCGCCGAGCCGGTTTTTGAGCCTTGGGAGTTTTTCCGCAAAGTCTGCCGTACGAATCGCGCAGATTCTTCGCGGCGAGAAGCAGAAACACAGGCGTTACAGCTAGGGTTTGCACTCCGTCCGCAAGCAGCAGTCCCGCAAAGCCGTTCTCCGCGCCAGAGAGAAAAACTATCCCCGAATATGTTATCGCAAACGCCTTAAACGCCGCCAGCGGCGGGATTAAAAAGGTTCCGAGCGGACCGGTGCCGAGGAAAGCCGCAACCAGCGGAAGTGCCGTAAACTCGAACAGCCGCCGTATGTACGTCCTGCTTTGAAAGTTTAGCGCTGCACCGGCGAGTGCTTCCGTGCCGTCATACAGCGCGGCAGCAGCTCCGAGCGCGGCTCCCGCAATGAAAAACGCGGCAATCACCAAGAACGGTGCCAAAAGCGTTCCGCTGCCTGCTGCGGCAGCCGGCGCGTATACACGCGATGAGCGATACGGCAAGGACGGCGTAAACGAAACCTCCGGAATAAGCCGCGGTGCAAGCTCGGGAATCTGTTCCGTTTTCCATTCCGTTTGTGTAAAGCCCGGTACGGACGTTCCGTCCGGAGAGACTACATTAACCGAAGCGATGTGCATAGCTTGTACCTCCTAAGTGCCTGTACAACTATACTATGCGCGGCTTTTGGTCAATATGACGGATTACGTAAAGCGGTAAAACCCCGAATTACGGTTAACCGTAGTGTTGTTATAATAGCACAAAGCCCGCCAAATGTCAAGGGGCTTTGTGAATATTTTTCCTATTAGCTCAAGAAAATACTTCCGCTCCGGTTCTCACGCGGCTTTCCGGCTTTGCGCAGCACTCGATTATTCAGTTCACCGCTGAAATCCAAGCGTTACCGCCGCGGTTTCTTTGTCCGCAGCGTCCAATAGCCTCCGAGTCCCGCACCTCCGATACAGCAGGGAAGTACTCCGAGAATCAAACCCGCGGGAGCCGCTTCTCCGGAGGCTGCGCGCCCCATAGCGAAAACGAAGATGTAATACAGCGCGGCGCTCCCCAACGCAATCGGGAGCTTTCGCACAGCTGATTTTTTAGCGGCGGCAGCACCGCCCGGCAGGGACGAGAGAAAACTAAGCGCCAATACCGCAAGTCCCATTCCGGTCTCGGGAATTACTCCTACCGCCGTAAGCTGTGCGCAGACGCCCGTCAGTACGAAACTCAAAGCAAGTGAAATCCCGGTCCCGAGCAGCAGCGAAACTCCCGGATGATACGTTATCGCACCGCTCCTGCGCTTGGATTTTGAAAACTTCGAAATCTTTGTTAACGCCGACATATACCGCACCTCACAATTTTGTTAATGGTATAGTATATTTCGGCGCGAAAAGTTTAGAACATACTATATCAGCACAGCCTACGAGTTAACGAGCATAGCGGCAAGCTCCGCAAAACGTTTTGCTTCCTCCGCGGTGTTGTATACGCCGAAACTGGCGCGGATTGTACCCGTCTTATACGTTCCCGCGGATTTATGAGCCATAGGTGCGCAGTGCATTCCCGCGCGTACCGCCGCACCTAAGCAGTTGAGTTCTTCCGCCGCGGCTTCGCAGTCTTTACCGGCTATATTGAACGAAAGAACTCCCGACTGTACCGCGGAATCGTCAGCGCGGTACAGCGTCACGCCGGAGATTTTCGACAGTCCGTCGGCGGCTGTGTTCAGCAGATTATTCTCGTGTTTTGCTATTCGCCCGGGACTGCCGCTCTCGAGCCCTATCACGAAGCGCAAACCCTCGTACAATCCGGCGATTCCCGGCATATTGTGCGTTCCCGCTTCCAAACGGTCCGGAGTATAATCCGGCATATCGACCTGCTTTGAGTTGCTGCCGCTTCCGCCGTACAGGAACGGACTCATTCCGCGGGCGTCTTTGCACAGCAGCAGTCCCGTTCCCTGCGGTCCGTACAAGCCTTTGTGACCGGGCATTGCAACGTATTCAGCCCCGAGTGCGCTAAAGTCAAGCGCTATAGCTCCCGCGCTTTGAGACGCGTCAATTACAAGCGGAATCCCGCGGGCGGCACACAACTCCGCGATTTGCTCAATCGGCTGGATATAGCCGAATACATTCGAAACGTGGTTCACGACGCAAAGGGCTGTATCGCGTTTAAGCGCCGCGTCAAAAGCCTCCAGCGTGTCCTCCGCGTCAAAGAGCTGACCCTGCGCTATTGTAACGCTCATACCGCTGTTCATAACCGGTCTGTAAACGGAGTTATGTTCGTAACCGCTGATAACCGCTCGCTTACCCTTTTGAGCAAGTGCGTTAATAGCGATATTCAGCGCGTGTGTAGCGTTAGAAGTGATAACGACCCGCTCGGAACTGCCGACATTGAAATATTTCGAGGCAAGCTCACGCAGTGCGAAAGCCGCTTCGCCGGCGTTTTTAGCGTAGTCGTGACCTCCGCGCCCGGGGCTGCCGAGATTTCCCGCCGCCCACTGCATCGCCGCCGCAACCTCGGGCGGTTTGTGCAGCGTAGTCGCGGCATTGTCAAAATATATCATCGCATACCGTCCTTATATAAGCGTTTTGGGCTGACTTTACGAGCGTTGGCGGCTCGTAAAGCCAGTACTTACCAATGTCATTTAACCTCGCAGCCATATCAATTGTCAGACATAACAGCTATATTGCCGTTACCGTCTTACTCTCACGGGCAGGGGATTACTTCGGCTCCCTACCGCGGCTGCCGGAGCTTCCGCGTGTTCTATCGGGATATCCACTTGGTCCATTGTTCCGTCCGCCCGGTAGAGGTATACGCGTGAACAATCGAAGTCGCCGTTTTTGAGCGCGGTCAAAGCCTCGGCGATACGCTCACCGTTAACCCTGAGCGCGTGAGTACAGCCGTTGGCGGAAACAGCCGCCGGAGGGCGCATTACGGACACTCCGATTCCGAGCGTTCTAAGCACAGCCGCCGCGCGGGCGGCTTGCGTCTGGGTTCTGCAAATTATTAAGTATGATAACATTTATCTCACCTCCTGTTCGATATTAGAAGCGGCTGTAACTGTTCGCCTTTGAGCGCCGCCGCGGCAGCGTCCGGAATTTGACTGAAATCGGCTACAAGAGAAGTCGGCTTACCTGCCGCGTCATCCTGACCAAAGGGGACAAAATAATGGTTTCTCCTGTTCAGCAATGTTCCGATATTAGGCGCGTTAGCCGAGAGCGCGTCATTAGTGGAAACCGCAATCAGTACGGGACGCGCATTACGCAGATGTGCTTTGTATGCGAGAGAAACGCTTGTGTCTGAAACTCCCGACGCTAACTTTGCTATTGTATTCCCCGTTGCGGGAGCTATGACTAAGAGGTCGAGAAGTTTTTTCGGTCCGAAAGGTTCGACTTCGGTTAATGTTGTCAGCGGTTCTTTGCCTGTGGCGTCTTTAACTTCGGCAATCCAGTATTCCGCGGTTCCGAAGCGAGTGTCGGCGGCAGCCGCATTGCCGGACATAATCGGGATGATGTTATAGAGTTTAGCCGTTTCGCGCAAAACGTTCAGCACTTCTTTGTATGTACAGTACGAAGCGCATATGGCAAAACCCACGGTTGGTCTGTTCATATTTTCATTTCCTCTTCTAACATATGATAAATTGTGTCTTTAATGATTTCACTGCTGGTTACGGGAGCAACTCTTCCCGGGAGTGACAGCGCCCATATCGCCCTGATTCCGAGTTCGCCCGCGGTGTTAATGTCTATACCGCCCGGCTTTGAAGCGAGGTCAATACACAAGCAGTTGAGGTTAATCCCGGCAAGCTGCTCCCGACCGAGAACATCCGCCGGAACGGTATTGAATATCAGGTCAAACGCCGCAAGCCCCGTGTTGAGGTCACTGCTGTCCGCAGCTTCGTAACCGTATGCGGCTATCCACGCTTTATCCGAGTAGCTTCTGGCGGAGACGACTACACGCGCCCCCAAAGCGCGGAGCCTATGCGCGAGAAGCTTGCCCAAACGTCCGAAACCTATTACCAGCGACTCACTCCGCCAGATGGTTACGGCGGTTTCGCGCATTGCGATTTCTACTGCGCCCTCAACGGTCGCGACGGCATTAAGAACCGCAAGTTCCTCACGCGCAAAGTAGTCGCGGATATGTAAGCCGTTTGCCCTTGCGCGTTCCGCGTCCAGTGCGCTGACCCGCCCCGCGAAAATGCGCTGGGAAGGTTTGAGGACACGCATAATTTGGTCGTCCCAGTCGAATGGTAGGGGCAAAATGACGTTCTCCGCAGTATCAATAGCGGAAAGAGTGTGACCGTCGCGCTCTAAAGCTTCCGAAAGCTTTGTGAAGCGCGCGTCACCTCCGATTATCGCGAAGCTGTGTGTTTTTCTCATAGTTTCAACCCCCGCGTTAGTCTACGCCGAAACCCGCCGAGGTGTGAAAACTTACCTGCTATAAACAGCTGCGGGGCAGGGGAGAATACCGCTGTATCAAAAGCGGGAGGTATCGGAAATGCTCAATTCACGCGCCCGCGAAGTTATCAGACGCTTCAAAGCGGGGCTTCCGCAAGAGCCTGACGCAAAGAGGCAGCGCAAAACGCAACGCGGAAGCCCCGGATTATAACAATCCGGGGCTTCCGCAAATTTTATGGAGGATTGAGGAACCTAAAGAGCTCGTGGAGGCGCCACCCGGAATCGGACCGGGGATAAAGGTTTTGCAGACCTCTGCCTTACCGCTTGGCTATGGCGCCTTAGTTCAGTTATTAGGATAGTCACCGTCAATCACATTGTTTACAATTATAACACAGACCGAGGTCTTTGTCAATAGGGGAATTAGCAAAATAATAGTGAACAAACGCTAAATGTCCCGAATCTCATCTGTCATATTCGTTATTTGACATTTATTACCTAATATTTGCGCTCACCCTCTTGACATTTGCGCGGAATTGGTGTATAGTGAGCGTATGCCGAACATAAAGGAGTATTCAGTCGAGGATATTAACGCGCTGTTTGTCTCTTGGGGACAAAAGCCCTACCGCGCTAAACAGGTTATCCGCTGGCTTTACGGCAGAGGCGTCCGGAGCTTTTCAGAGATGACGGACCTCTCCGAGGAATTGCGCACTAAGCTTACAGAAAGCTTTACGCTTAACTCACCGGAACTTGCGGAACAACGCGACTCGGCTGACGGAACAACAAAGTACCTTTGGCGGTACAACGACGGAAACACTGTGGAAAGCGTCCTGCTGAATTATCGGTACGGGACGAGCGTTTGCGTCTCTACGCAAGCAGGCTGCCGTATGGGCTGCAAGTTCTGCGCGTCTCCCGATGCCGGCTTTGCGCGTAATCTCACCGCTTCTGAAATATTAGACCAAGTTCTTTTCGCTCAGCTCAAGTCCGGTACGCAAATCGGCCGAATTGACCTAATGGGAATCGGCGAACCTCTTGATAACTTTGACAATGTCGTACGTTTTATAACTCTCGTCCGCGACCCTCTTTTCTCCCCGGGAGGACGCGCCAAAGGAAGCGCGCCCGGGCTGAATATTGGTATGCGCCATATAACCGTCTCCACCTGCGGCTTGGTACCTCAAATCGCCAAGTTCGCGGAGCTTGAAATTCCCTGCAATTTATCTGTCTCTTTACACGCCCCCGATGATGAAACCCGTTCGGCGCTTATGCCTGTTAATAATAGATACAATATCGCGGAACTGATTGACTGCTGCGAACGTTACTACAATAAGCTCAACCGCAGGATAACCTTTCAGTACGCGCTTATAAAAGGCGTTAACGACAGCCCCGCTCAGGCAAAACTGCTTGCGGGACTAATGCGTAAGGTTTCGGGACACGTTAACCTTATACATCTGAACGATACGGGGAATGGCTTGAAAGCCGGCGACGACCGCGCTTTCGGCGCGCTTCTGCTGGAGCGTGGAGCTACCGTGACTACTCGGCGCAGTTTGGGCGCCGATATAGACGCGGCTTGCGGAATGTTAAGACGCAGGACAATTGAGAAAGGTCAACGAGAGGTGGTGACGGCGTGAGGATTTGGGGAGTTACGGACAAGGGCGCGGTACGTTCCGAAAACCAAGACGCTTACTATGCCGCCGTGGAGGACGATTTCGCCTTGGCGGTCGTCTGCGACGGTATGGGCGGAACAAAAAACGGCGCGGTAGCAAGCAACATCGCTGTGCAAAACTTTACAACCGCAGTACGGGCGGAACTTTCGGACGTTACGCGCAGACGCGCAAATCTGGAAGAAGCTGTTGCGGGAGCGCACGACGAAATCATCGTGAGCGCTAAAAGCAACTCCGAATTCAGCGATATGGGTACGACCTTAGTCGCGGCTTTGCTTGACGACTACGGAAACTGCTACGTCGTGAATGTCGGCGACAGCCGCTGCTACTCTATCCACCGCGAACTTGACGCCGACGGAAACCTTATACGCGGCGAGATAACGCAGATTACTAAGGACCACTCCGAAGTTCAAGAGCTTCTCGACAGAGGCGACATTACAGCGGAGGAAGCCCGTACGCACCCGCGGCGCAATGTCATTATGCGCGCTTTATGCCCCGGCGTGAGCGGCTCCCCCGATATTTTTGAGTTCGTACTGCCTAAGGGCGACTATCTGCTGTTATGCTCCGACGGACTTACAAACGAAGTTGACCAGCGGGAGCTTTCGTTCGAACTATTATACGGCGGGAGCGCCGAAACAGCCGCTAAACGTATACTGGACGTAGCGCTATCACGAGAAGCAAGGGATAACGTTACCGTCGTGATAATAGAGAACTAAAAAACAGTGAACAGTGAACAAATAACAGTGAACAGTCAGGTACGTGTTCCAACCTTCGTGACTGTTATCTGTTATCTGATAACTGTTAACTGATAAAACGGAGATTTTCAAAAATGCCTAATCAAAATGATAAATATATCGGAATGAAGCTTGATAACCGCTACGAACTTTTAACGCGTATAGGTTCGGGAGGTATGGCGCTGGTTTACAAAGCCCGCTGCCATAAACTCGACAGATTCGTCGCAGTTAAAATTCTCAAAGAGGAACTGGCGGTAGACTCGGACTTCCGCGAAAGATTTCAGAACGAGTCTAAAGCTGTTGCTATGCTCTCACACGCGAATATTGTAAACGTTTACGACGTAAGCCGCTCGTCTAACCCGGACTATATCGTTATGGAGCTTATCGAGGGACTGACGCTGAAAGAATATATGGAGAACCGCGGCGGCGAACTCTCGTGGAAGGAAGCGCTGCACTTTACCACGCAGATTACCAAGGCGCTGATACACGCGCACTCACGCGGGATAATCCACCGCGATATCAAGCCGCATAACATAATGCTCTTGCAAGATTCGAGCGTAAAGGTCACGGATTTCGGCATTGCGCGCCTTGCGTCTAAGAATACCGCACATTCGCTTACCCGCGACGCTATGGGCAGCGTACACTATATGTCTCCGGAACAAGCCGTCGGAGGTGCTGTTGACAAGAGAAGCGACATATACTCTTTAGGAGTTGTGTTATACGAAATGCTCACGGGCAGGCTTCCGTTTGAAGCCGAAACGTCCGTGGCGATAGCTTTGCAGCACGTCAACGCCACTCCGCTTAGTCCGCGGGAGATTAACCCGAAGATTCCCAAGGGTTTGGAAGAGATAGTTCTGCGAATGATGGCGCAGGACATAAACAAACGCTACGCCTCGGCTGAAGCGCTGTACGACGATTTGGAAGCGTTCCGTACTCATCCCGAAGTCGAGTTCAAGTATAATCCCGCTACGTATATTACCGGCAGCAGCGACAAGAAGCCGGATTCGCAGCCGAATGTAATAGTTGTCCCCAATAACGACGTCAAAGTTCTGCCGAGAGAGACGGAGGTCGAACCTGTGTATAATAACGGCAATAGCGGCGGATTCCGGAAGCGAAGCACTCCCGTAGCTTGGCTCGCGGGCGTCGGAATAATCCTCGTTGTATTCATCACCGCGTTTTTCTTTCTGTGGAATTTCCTTCTGAAAGATATGTTCAGCGACCCGCCGTCGCTTATGGTGCCGGACTGGTCGAACATAAGCTACGACATAATATACAGCAAGCCTGAATACGTCGGTTATTTCACGTTTGAACGTGTGGACGCTTCAAACTCCATTATAGAACGCGGAAAAGTTATAGCTCAGGACCCGGCTGCGGGACGTAAAGTCAACTGGAAAGAGGGCAGCCCCGTCAAAGTCAAACTAACCGTCAGCAAAGGTGCGGACGACATCATTATCCCGAATATGGTCAATAAAGAATACCGCTCGGGCTTGATAACCCTCGGCGATTTGGGGTTGCGCGCGGGCGAACCGACGTACGAGCTTTCGGACGATATTTCGAGCGGCTACATCATCAGAACAGACCCCGAAGCGGGAGAAACCCGTCACCCGGGCGACCCGATTGAGATTGTCGTCAGTCTGGGACCCGAGATAAAATACCTGCTTGTCCCCGACCTTTACGGACGTGCGTTTGAGGACGCGCAAAAGATTATTGAAGATATGAACCTCACACTCGGCGAGATAAAGCTCGAACCCAGCGAAGCTCCTTACGGTATGGTTATCAGGCAGGGGATTGCTCCGAACACCGAGGTTCAGGAATACGCAAGGATAGATTTGACTATTTCGGACGAATCGCTTGCCGCGACTCCCGACCCGCTTCCGGAACCTATACCGGAACCTGAACCTACGCCGATAACCTTTCCGGATCAAACTCCCGACCCTTACCTTCCGGCGAATCCCGAGAATACAGAACCAGCTCCGCCTGATGTAATCCAAGAAGTATTATAGATGAGTATTACAGGGAGAATCGTCAAGGCAATAAGCGGCACTTACAGCGTAGCTCCGGACGACCGCGGTTCCGCGGTAATCTGCAAACCGCGCGGACGTATGCGCTTTGAGAAAGTCAATCCTCTTGTCGGCGACAGAGTGCGCTTCGAGGAAAATACAATCATTGAGCTTTTACCTCGCAGGAACAGCTTCGCGCGTCCGCCTGTGGCTAATCTGGACGCACTGGTAATACTTGTAAGCGCGGTTCCTCCCATTACTGACCCGTATGTGCTTGACTTGCTGATAAACTTTTGTGAGAATGAAGCGGTAGAACCGATAATCGTTATCAATAAATGCGATATAGACGACTACGCTAAACTGTATTCCGCGTACAGTTTAGCGGGTTTTACTGTCTTGCGGGTATCCGCGCTTGAGAATACCGGGCTTGCGGAGTTGTCAGCCGCGATATCGAACAAAACTGTCGCGTTCACGGGAGACAGCGGAGTCGGTAAAACCTCGCTTCTAAACTCCCTGTCAGAGCTGAAGCTGAAAACAGGCGAAGTCAGCCAAAAGCTGAAACGCGGTCGGCACACCACGCGTCATACGGAGCTATACGACATAGGCGGCGGAACGTTCGTAGCGGACAGCGCGGGTTTTTCCTCCGTTGAGGCTAAAATTCCCACTGCTAACAACTACCGCGAGTTTGCGGAATACTCCGAACGCTGCCGTTTTGCTGATTGCAGGCACCATAAGGAACCCGACTGCGCCGTTCAGGAGGCTGTCGAAAGCGGCAAACTTCCAAGGGTACGCTACGAAAATTATCTGCGGCTTCTCGGCAGGGTAGGGGAGAGGTAATATAGAAATAAAAACGGCACAGGCGGCGCGTATTGCACCGCCTGTGAAATTTTCCGCGCTCAACCTACACCGTATTTAGCAGCGTCCATAAGCGACATATACCAATACTCGCTGGGTTCGAGAGTAAGCAACGCCGGAAAACCCGCATCGCCGGCTATGTCGAATTCCACAACAGAGTCGATTACCTTAACCGTCTTTATGTGTATAACTTGTATACCCTCGAAAAAGCAAAGTTCTGTCTGACAAGGCGTAATAGGGAAGTCGTTAAAGAGATAGTAGCCCCAAGTGTTCTTTATTCGATTATTCGTTCCCAAGGTCTCAATCTGCACATATTTCATAGTGAACCGCCATATAATATTTTTGCGTTGTCCTATAACAGGACAACTCTTTTTGTATATTATGATAACATACAAGTTGTCCTTTGTCAAGACACTATTTTACGCAATTTTCCTGAGGTACTGTTATGGCACGCATAATTGATACTGAATATAAGAACATAGTGGGCGAAAACGTACGAAAGATTCGTACCGCGAAAAAGCTCAGCCAACAGGCTTTGTCCGATAAGCTGGAAACTCTTGCCATATACATTTGCCGCGGCTCAATTTCGCGGATTGAGGACAGGACGCGTACAGTGACAGACATAGAAGTCTTTGGTTTGACGCAAATACTGAACGTACCGCTCGAAGAACTCTTCCGCGAGAATATTTTGGTGTAGCACTGCAAATTTCACAGCAGGGGAGCGGGAGGAAAAGTCTGCAAAATATATGAACAAAACACAAATTTTGTTCATATAATAGTATTCTTCCCTCTTTATCCCCGGTCCTTGCGAACTGAAAGCATTTGTAACGCGTTCCCGCTTTCAGTTCTTGCGTTTATCGCTTTCAGTTGTCGAATACTCCCCAATCGGCGTACTTCATCTCATTCACTATCAGCGCGTAGTCGGCTACGGTGATTATCCCGTCTCCGTCATAATCCATTCTCTTTGCACTTTCCCAGTTAAAATCCTCGTTGCTTACACGGTAGTACGGCATTCCCTCGGTCAAGTCCGCGAGAGTTATCACTCCGTCACCGTTGAAGTCAAGCTCCTGCACCGCTCCACTTAGGACGTTCAGCGTAATTTCACCGCTGCCGATTACAACCGGGTTGTCAAGCGTTGTTCCGTCAAATCTCACGGAGGACGCAGCGGCGCGAACAAGCTTTACACTCCCCCGCCCTTCACCGGCAGCCCTAAACCTAATACGCGCAACCGGTTCCGCAAGCTCCTCGCCTTCCAATTGCGAGAAACCGTTTACATTCATTAGAGCGATACTCACCATTCCGGCGCTTTTGTCCGCGCTGATAACCTTGAATCCGTTTGCTGTATTGCCTCCCGCATAGTCAAACTCCAATACGGCTGAATCATAATTCACGTCAAACAACAGATTCGACAGTCCCGACGCCCCCAAAACTTTTATATCGGCAAATACGGTCGTTCCCTCCGTAAGTCCGGAAACTCCGCCCTCCTCCGCGAGAAGCAGCGTTACCGCTTCGCCCGTCAAGGGCAAAGGCGCGGGAACCGGAGGATACTCCAACCCCATTAGCGCGTTGAGCAGCTGTGTGACGGCTTCGTCAATCTCCGTTTGGTCAGCCGCTAAGTTCTCGTACACGCCATTGCCGTTCACTATCGCAAAATTCAGCGTACTAAGGCTTTGGGGAGTATAACTCCCGCCGATAAACTCCGCAGCCTGTCTAAGCGCGGATTGCAGAAGCACGCGGTTGGCTTCTTCCTCGGCACTTTCGGCTCCTATTACCATAAACCCGTGGTCAAGCATCGACGCGTTATCATTAGCCTTGTACAAGCGAATCTCACCCGAAGCCAGTGTTATCGTCCGCTCCAAATCGCCGTAGTCGAAGCCGCGCGGCAAAGTCCGCGACTCGGCAGTTCCGCCGTTCGGGCTGTAAAGTACGCATACTTTGTCGTCACTTTCAGCCGGCATAATAAAAAGCGGCAAGGTCAAATCGCCGCTTGGCTCAATCGTAACAATCCCGTCAGCTTCGCCGCCAATCGCGGCAACGGTGTAGTTCTCGGCATAATCTCCGGACAGCGTAATAACTTGAACCGGACGCAGTTTAGAGACTTCCGCAACGAAAACGGTACCTATCCCCTCGCCTGTCAGTACAGCCGCAGTCTCGCCGTTATGCCTGAGCAACAGCGGAGCGTTCGAAGCCTCGTCCCAATCAACCACAACAGGAATAATCCGAAGAGAGTACGAATCACCCGCGGCAAACCCGAGCGGGAAAATCACAGCGGACAACAGTACTAACAGAAAAATCCCCACTCCCCTGCTCCGAGGCTCAAACCGAAAACGTGTAAAGAAAAGTTTCATAGCGTCCCCCCTCTTTGTGGTAACATTTACCAACATTTTACCACATATTACGGCTTTTGTCAAGCGAAATTCTACAAATTTCGACGTATATACAAAAATAAAAAACACAGGGGACGAGAGATAACTCTCGCCCCCTGCGGCTACCATTTGGAGCTCTTAACCAGATTCGAACTGGTGACCTCATCCTTACCAAGGATGCGCTCTGCCGACTGAGCTATAAGAGCTTAAAACAGTGAATAACTAATAGTGA
>JAISLB010000072.1 GCA_031260685.1 Oscillospiraceae bacterium
GCCGCAAATAAAGACCCCGTAGTAGCCTTGAGGACTGAATAGGGAGATATTAGCAGAGACGAGGTGAAACAATTGACAGACAAAGTTGACTACTGGTTTTCAATAGCGGAACACGATTATAAGCCAATGCGCAACCTGTTTGACAGCGGGAATTACGATTGGTGCTTGTACTTGTGCCATCTAATTCTTGAAAAGCTCATAAAAGCTGTCCACAGCCAAAAGTTCCCAGCTGTTCCGGTCTTGAAAATCCACGACTTGACGCGGCTTTGCTTAAAAGCCGAAATCCCGATTGATGACAGGCAAGAGGATTTACTTGAAAAATTCACAGGCTTCCAACTTGCTGCCCGATACCCCGAAGAAAAGCGTGACTTCTATCAAGTCTGCACAAGGGAATTTACGCTTTCCGCTTTGGACGAATTTGAGGAGATTAAAGAATGGTTGACATCTATACTAAACAGGAAGTTCTCGACATAACTCGTCGATACGTTGACTATGTGCGCAGTCAGGTTGACGTTTCGGGAGCGTACCTTTTTGGCTCGTATGCCAAAGGCTTAGCCAGAGAGGAAAGCGACATTGATGTTGCATTTGTAACGAAAGGCATAACAGGCAATAGTTTTAATGACGGACTTGCCTTAACTAAAATGCGCCGCAATTACGATGTCCGCATTGAGCCGCACTTGTTTTCCCCAGACGATTTTGGGCATAACAACTGGTTTGCCGATGAGATTATCAAAACCGGTATACGAATATTTTAACATTCTAAGGACACACTGATGCTATTTTCCAGCACGATATTCCTCTTTACGTTTCTGCCGCTTACCCTTGCGGGCTACTATCTGCTGGGTAAGCGGTATCGTAACGTTTTCCTGCTTGTAATGTCGCTTGCGTTCTACGCTTGGGGTGAGCCGCGCTTTGTACTGGTAATGATAGCTTCTATCGCGCTGAACTATATCTTCGCGCTTGTGATAGATAAAAAACGCGGAATCGCGAAGCCTGTGCTTATATTCGCTGTCGCGGCTAACGTCGGACTGCTCTATGTTTATAAATATCTCGGTTTCACCTCGCGAGTTCTGGCTATCTTCGGAATTACGTTTACCGACCCCGGGTTTATTCTCCCGATTGGTATCTCTTTCTTCTCATTTCAGGCTATGAGCTATGTCATTGACGTATACCGCAAACCGGGGAGCGCGCAGCTCAAACCCCAAAACGTCGCGCTGTACATCGCGCTTTTTCCGCAGCTTGTCGCCGGACCGATTGTGCGTTACGGCTCAATAGCGAGCCAAATCGAATCCCGCGCTTATTCGGCGTCTCTCTTTGCCGAGGGAGTGCGCCGTTTTATCATAGGTTTCGCTAAGAAAGTTATCCTCGCAAACAATCTCTCGCTTATTGCCGACGCAGCGTTCGCTATGCCCGATGCACAGCGCGGAGCGGCTTACGCGTGGCTCGGGGTTATTGCCTACGCGCTGCAGCTGCTGTTCGACTTCTGCGGTTATTCGGATATGGCAATCGGACTCGGAAAAATGTTCGGCTTTGAGTTTGAAGAAAACTTTAACTATCCGTATATGACGGCTTCGGTTTCGGGATTCTGGAATCGCTGGCACATTTCTCTCGGCTTATGGTTTCGGGACTACATATATTTTCCGCTCGGCGGTTCACGCGTCAAGAAGCCACGATTAGTATTCAACCTATTCGTTGTGTGGTTTCTGACCGGCTTATGGCACGGCGCAAGTTTCAATTTTATCGCTTGGGGCTTGCTGTACTTCGTGTTTGTAACCTTTGAGAAACTGTCGGGGATACCTAAGAACCTCAAATCTCCGTTCAGCCGGGTATTCTACCGTATTATCGCGCTGCTCGTTATTATTGGCGGACGCGTACTGTTCAGGGCGGAGGGCGGAACGGCTGCGCTGG
The DNA here is from genome assembly GCA_031260685.1 of Oscillospiraceae bacterium. Lineage (GTDB taxonomy): Bacteria > Bacillota > Clostridia > Oscillospirales > Oscillospiraceae > JAISJH01. Next base: position 1,909 of record JAISLB010000072.1, read on the forward strand.
GCTATTCGCTGTCGATGATTGGTTTAACGGGTAACGCTGATAACGCCGCAATTTTGCTTATGACTTTCCGCGACTATTGGTTTTTTATCGCCGCGGCTGTCGTTTGTACAACGCCCGTATTGAAGCGCCTAGGCGAGAAGCTTGCGCCGCGCTTTACCGTAGCCTACCCGATAGTACGCCACGCGGCTTACGCGCTGGTGTTCCTTTGGGCTATATCGTATATCGTTATGGGCGCTAACAACCCCTTTATATATTTCAACTTCTAGGAGGTGCGGAAAGATGTCGAAGTTAAGCGATAGGTTACTGATTGTTGTCTTTGCCGTGATACTCTTATCCGCGGCTATATACGCCGCGGACACCTACGGAACCTCCGCTTGGACTTCCCTGCGCACGCTTGACAGAATGGATAACGTAGAAACGTGGAACATCACAGCCGAAATAAACGCAGCTCCGGAGTTTGGAGAGTTCATACGTCCGTTCGACGGATTTTGGATTGACCTCAACGGTCTTATGGGACGAATACTCGGGCAAAGGGAAATCAACGACGTTTACAAACTTAGCAACGGGCAGCTTACTTGGCATCCCGCTCCGGTTGAGTTCGTACCAAACATTCCCGCGGTTATTGCGCCGGGAGTCAGCGCGCTTACCGCTCTCAACGAATTCCTGACTGATAACGGCGGCGAACTCCTATTCGTTCTGGCTCCCAGCAAAGTATCTAAATTTGAGAATATGCTTTCGGCGGAGGCTTACGACCCGGAAAACCTTGAAGCCGACGCTTTTGTCGAAGCTCTCGGTGCTAACGGCGTTGATTACTTAGACCTGCGGGAGGTTTTTCACGGTTTAGGCTGCGACGATTACGCGCAGCTGTTCTATGCTACCGACACCCACTGGCGGGCTGAGACGGGAGCGTTCTACGGCTACCGCGAGATTGTCCGCGCCCTTGAGAACTACGGCTGGATTGCGGCTGCCGACCCGCAGCTTACGGACATCGCGGCTTTTGAGAAAACAACCTACAAGAACTTTTTCCTCGGTTACTACGGTAAGCGCGTCGGGCGTTACTTCGGGGGAACCGATGATTTTGTGGTTATCAGACCGGCGTTCGAAACGTTTATCACGACGGAGATTCCCGCGTGGAACGAATACATAGAGGGCGATTGGTACGAAGCAACCTTCATTGATTCAATGACAGCAAAAAAAGACTACTACAACGTCAGTGCGTACGCGGCTTACGGTAACAGCGACTTCGGCTATGGGATTCGCAGAAATTCCAACGCCCCGATTGATAAGAAACTACTCGTTATAGGCGATAGCTTCGGCAATGTGCCGTTCAGCTTACTTTCGCTCATATTCACGGAAGTCCGGGAGCTTGATATGCGTACGTTTAACAGAGATTACAGAAGCTTTCTCGCTGAATATGACCCTGATATCACAATAGTTCTGACCAATGTAAACGGAGTATACGACGAGAACGTCAAGAATGTTGCGCCCTGATATAGCCGTAACAAATGTCAAACATAACAGCTTTAATTACCATTTGACATTTGGCGTTTGGTGTGTTATACTGTCTGTATGGAGATTTTTGTCGAAAAATTGCGCGAAGAAACGCCAAAACTGTCAGCAGGTGACAGAATTTACCTCTCGGGGGTGGTTTACACAGCCCGGGACGCGGCGCATTTACGTTTATTCGAATTGCTCGACAGCGGCTCGGAACTTCCGTTTGAGCTTGCGGGCGGAGTGATTTACTACGCGGGTCCTACTGCCGCGCTCCCCGGAAGAGTTATCGGGAGCTGCGGTCCGACGACCGCCGCGCGAATGAATAAGTTCGCGCCGCGGCTCTTTGACCTCGGACTAAGCGCGGTAATCGGCAAGGGCGAGATGTCCGCCGAGGTTATTCAGGCGGTAATACGCAACAATGCCGTGTACCTATGCGCGATAGGCGGCGCGGGAGCTTTAATCGCGAAGCACATTACAGCCTGCGAAGAAATAGCTTTTCCGGAACTCGGCTGCGAAGCTGTAAAACGTCTTACGCTCGACAGATTGCCGCTTTTCGTAGCTTATGACGCTAAGGGTAAGTCCATATTTACATAGCCGCATAGCCGTTTCAGCAGTCCGGCGGCACGACTACATTTGACAAGGAGAAACCTATGTTTACACTTGACGATATACAGAAGGATTCCGGCAATGACATCGTACGTATAAGAGTTTTCGGGATTGGCGGCGCGGGGAATCACGTCGTAAGCCGTATGGTTGCCGAGAATACGCAGGGGATAACCTTTGTCAATATCAACACCGATAAGCACGCGTTAGCCGCTTCCGCAGCGGATATTAAGCTGCAAATAGGCGAAAAGCTGACGAAAGGTCAGGGCGCGGGTTCTGACCCGTCGCTCGGGCGTAAGTCAGCCGAAGAATCGCGCAACAACATCATCAAGCTCTTTGACGATACCGATATCGCTTTCTTCACCGCGGGAATGGGCGGCGGGACAGGCACGGGCGCGATTTCCGTTATCTCGGAGCTTGCGAGGGAATGCGGAGTTCTCACCGTCGGCGTAGTCACTAAACCCTTCAAATTTGAGGGAGCGCGCAAACTCGCGGTCGCCGAAGCCGGGATTACCGAACTCCTGAAAAAGGTTGACACGTTGATTGTCATTCCGAATGAGAATCTGCGCTTAGTCTCGCCGCAAAAAGTTACGCTGGTGAACGCTTTCGGGATTGCGGACGGAATACTTCGCGACGCCGTAACCCATATCGCGCAGCTGCTCCGGAGTACCGGTAACATCAACCTCGACTTTGCCGATTTGCGTACGATACTTCGCGGCTCGGGTTATGCGCATATGGGAATCGGAGCAGGTTCCGGACACTATATGGTGGACGAAGCGGTAGCTCAAGCCGCCGAAAATAAGCTTATGGAAAGCTCTATCCGCGACGCGCGGCGTATTCTGCTCCAAGTCATAGGTTCGCCGGATATTACCCTCGACGATGTAGAAGCTCTCGCCGACAAATTCCGCGAATACGCTAATTCGGACGCTAACATTATCTTCGGCTTTGAGATAGACGACAAACTGGACGACGAACTTCGCGTAGTAGTCATAGCAACGGATTTCGGCACTGGCAAGCCGCAGATGATAAATCGCGATTCCGAAAACGACATTATCCCGGCTCCGGAATACAGAAAGCCGCCGGTTACGGTTCCGGATTACCGTACTCCGTATAATCCGCCGTATAATCCGCCGCCCGCGAATACGTCTTATGACTTTGACCCGATTCCCGCGCCCTATTTTCCTCCCGAACCGGACCTTTACACGGATTTAGCGCCGGACACAAGCGGCGGAGATGACGATTGGGACGCTATACTCAAAATATTCAAATAATGCTCTTGCAATCTTAGGAGATTTGTGCTACTATAGTGAGTAACTAATACTACTTTTTTATGGAGGGGAAGCCTTATGCAACTACTAACACGTTCGGATTTTGACGGTCTCGCTTGCGGAGCCGTGCTGTCCGCGCTTAATCTCGTTGACTCGGTAAAGTTCGTTCACCCGAAGGACATTCAGGACGGACTTGTGCAGGTCAGCTCAAACGACATCCTTGCTAATATTCCTTATGTCAAGGGCTGCGGACTGTGGTTCGACCATCATTCCTCAGAGAGTGAGCGCTTGGGAGCTGACGTTGACTTCAAAGGTGTGAGCCGTATTGAGGACAGCGCCGCGAGAGTCGTCTACGAATATTACGGCGGTAAAGAAAAACTCCCGCAGTTTGAGGAGATGATTGTAGCCGTTGACAAAGTAGACTCCGGAAAGCTTGCGGCGGACGATATTCTCAACCCCGCGGGCTGGGTACTGCTCGGCTTCGTATGTGACCCGCGTACAGGTCTCGGACGCTTCCACGATTTCCGTATCAGTAACTACGACCTTATGCTGAAGCTGATGAAAGATTGCGGAGAAAAGAAAATCGGCGACATTATGTCAGACCCGGACGTCGCGGACCGCGTAAAGCTCTACTTCGAGCAGGACGCGCTGTTCCGCGCTATGGTCAAGGAACATACTACGGTCAATGGCAACGTTATTATCTCCGATTTACGCAACGTTGAGAACATATATACCGGTAATCGCTTCTTAGTGTACAGCCTTTATCCCGATCAAAACGTATCGCTGTGGATAGTAGACGGACGCGGCAAGCAGAATTGCCCGATTGCCGTGGGGTACAGCATACTCAATCGTTCGTGCAAAACGGACGTCGGAGCCTTATGTCTCAAATACGGCGGCGGCGGACACCACAACGTAGGTACTTGTCAGGTAGATTACGACGCCGCGGACAAAGCAATCGGCGAAATTGTCGCGGAACTCGTAAAAAACGGCTAACGGACAAATTTGTTGATAGTAAATTCCGTACACGCCGCGAAACAATAAACGGAGGTTTGGACTGTATCAGTGTCCAAAACCTCCGTTTTGTTATCTGTATGCCCAGAAACGGTAGCCAACGAAGTTTATCGCCATCGTCAGAACCGTCGTAATCCCCTTGGCAAGCCAGAACGGAAGCTTCAGCTTTTTCAGCAGGAAGTTGACGCTAAGTACGCTTACTCCGAGACTTACCGCGTTGACAACTAGGAAAGGCACGGGATTGCCGCTTGTTCTGAACGTGATACTGCCATTCAGGAAGAACGAACAAATCAGCCCGACCGTGTAACCAATCGCGGTCGAGAGTCTTTTGTCGAGCTTCAGCACATAGCCGCAAAGCATACTTATTCCGTAGTCAATGCCGGTGTTGATTACGCCCACGAAACCGTATTTGACAATCGTTATAAGCTCCGCGCTTATGTGGATTCCGGTGTTCTCTATCGCCGTAAACAGCGAGTCCAAAATTTTATTCAAAGTAGTATGCCGCGCTTTCGAAAATTGGTTGTTGTTTATCGCCGGGGATATTTTTCGCGAGGAATTTGCCGGAACGCTCCGAGTGAGCCATTTTGCCGAAGACGCGTCCGTCAGGTGATGTTACGCCCTCAATATCGTTGCAGCTGCCGTTTGGGTTATCGGTGTAAACGGCAGCGATTTGCGCCTCCGGAAAGCTCCCGCTCACTACGAAGCGTCCCTCACCGTGAGAGATTGGCACCGCGTATTCCGCGCCGGTTTCGCACTTCGAGAGCCACGGCGATGAGTTGTTCACGACCTTGGTTGTGACGTATTTAGCGATGTGACGCCTGACGGTGTTGAAAGTCAGCGTCGGCGAAGCTTCGCTCTGGTAGTGGATTTTGCCGTCCGGGACAAGTCCGAGCTTTATCAGCGCCTGAAAACCGTTGCAAATGCCGAGGATTAGCCCTTTGCGATTATCCAGCAGTTCGTGAGTTGCGTCCGTAACCCGCTGATTTCGGAAGAACGCGGCAATGAGCTTTGCGGAACCCTCCGGTTCGTCGCCCCCCGAGAAGCCGCCGGGAATCGCGAGAACCTGCGCCGCGCCGATAGCTTTCGACAACTCGGAAACGCTCTCCGCGAGAGCCGCGGGAGTGATATTGCGGATTATCACAAGCTCGCTCGTAAAGCCCGCGCGCTCAAAAGCCGCCGCTGTGTCGTACTCGCAGTTGGTACCGGGGAAAACCGGAATAACGACTTTCGGAGCTGTCAGTTGAACACTTTGCATAATACGCCCTCCCATTTGCCGATAAGTCCGCGCTCTTTGAAATCTTCCGTTGTCGTACCGAGAAGCTGTGCGCCGTTGAGTTCGCTCACGGCTTCGGCGATGATTGAGCCGGGCTGCGCTTGTACGCTTTCTACGCCGGGACCGTCGAAGCCTATTTCGTTTCCGACTGACATCTTGAAAATTCCGCCTTGTACGCCGTTATTGTCTACCGCCCACGCGGAAACGATTTGACCCTCCGCGATGAGCCGCGTAACGCGCTCCCAGTCGGATTTGGCGAAAAGGTACACGCAGTGTCCCGGAGCTTTGAATTCCGGCGAGATTATCACCGACGCGTCCGCGGGAGCAATAGCGAAAGAAATAAACGTCGGCGGAACGTCCAAATCTTCGTAACTGCCGGACATTGAGTCTTTGCCGCCGATTGCCGCGATTCCAAGCTCGAGTTGAGCAGTAAGCGCACCGAGAAGCGCCGCGAGAGGTTTTCCCCAGCGTTGCGGTTCACTCCTCAAACGCTCAAAATACTCCTGAAACGTGAGATACGCGCTGTGATAGTCGCAGCCTGCGGCTACGAGCTTCGCAACGCTTAGGATAACTGCGTTGTAAGCCGCGCTGTACGGATTTGCTTCGCTGTCGTACGGGTCAAAAGCATAGCTCATAACCGAACAGGTTTCCGCGCCGTCAGCCGGCAGCAGCGCCGCCATAACCTGCGCCGGAGTGCGCTGAAACTTTCCGCCGTAGGGGACGAGGACGCTTCCGGCACCTATCGAGCTGTCAAAGCGTTCATTCAGCAAACGCTGCGAGCAGAACCAGAGCTGTTCCGCGAGTGACTCAAGCGGTTCGTTCGTAATATAAGGCGCAAGCGTCGGGAGCTTCGCGATGTGAGCATCCGCAAACTTCCGCGCTCCGTTGGAATTGAGAAATTCGCGCGAGATGTCGGCGGCGATTTTACCGTTGTGCCGCATTGTCATTCGCGCTTCTGCCGTGACTTGCGCTACTTCTACGCACTCGAGGTTTTCGGAATTTGCGAGAGCCGTGAAACGCTTCGCGTCCTCCGCTGCGACTACGACCGCCATACGCTCCTGCGATTCGCTGATTGCAAGCTCCGTAGCGTCCAGACCGGCGTATTTTTTGAGCACCGCCGAGAGGTTGATTGCTACGCCGTCCGCGAGTTCGCCTATTGCGACCGAAACTCCGCCCGCTCCGAAATCGTTGCAGCGTTTGATAAGCCTCGCGGCTTCGGGGTTGCGGAACAAACGCTGAAGCTTGCGTTCCTCGGGCGCGTTGCCTTTTTGGACTTCCGCGCCGTTCAGTTCCGTGGTACTTGCGTTGTGAGATTTTGAGCTTCCCGTCGCGCCGCCTATTCCGTCGCGTCCCGTACGTCCTCCGAGAAGCAGTACGACATCGCCGGGCGCGGGAGTTTCGCGCCGCACGTTTGCATAAGGTACGGCTCCCACGACGGCTCCGACCTCGAGGCGTTTTGCTTCGTAGCCCGGGTGGTAGATTTCCACGACCAAGCCCGTTGCGAGACCGATTTGGTTGCCGTAGCTCGAATAACCCTGAGCCGCGGTAGTAGTAAGCTTCGACTGCGGGAGCTTACCGGGACGAGTTTCGCTGACGGGAACTCTCGGGTCCGCGCAGCCCGTAACGCGCATCGCCTGATACACGTAAGCGCGTCCGGAAAGCGGGTCGCGTATTGCTCCGCCGATGCAGGTCGCCGCTCCGCCGAAAGGTTCTATCTCAGTCGGGTGATTGTGCGTTTCGTTCTTGAACAGCAGCAGCCAGTCCTCGTCTTTGCCGCTGATTCTGGCGTTAATACGGATTGAGCAGGCGTTGACTTCGTCGCTGACGTCGAGGTTTTGCAAAGCTCCGCGCTTTCGCAGAACCTTCGCACCGATAGTCGCTAAATCCATAAGCGTAATCGGTTTCGTACTGCCGAGTTCGCTGCGGAGTTCCAAATAACGTTCGTAGGCTGCTTGTACTTCGGGGTCCTCGATAGTGATATTTTGCAGCTCCGTAAGGAAAGTAGTATGGCGGCAGTGGTCGCTCCAGTAGGTGTCAATTACGCGAAGCTCCGTAACGGTCGGCGTACGGTTCTCGCTCCTGAAATAATCGCGCATAGTGAGTAAGTCGGCTTCGTCCATAGCTAAGCGGTAGTCCGCGATAAGTTCGTCCGCTCCGGCAGTGAAAAAGTTCTCTACCGGCGCGGGTTCGGGAGGTTCCGGGAAGTCCGCGGCAAGCGTTTCCGGGAGCTTTGCGGAGGCTTCGCGGCTGTCAACGGGGTTTATAAGATACGACTTAACGCGCTCAATTCCGCTTTCCTCAATCGAGCCGTAGAACAGATAAACCTTAGCGTAAGCGGCAGCGGGACGTTCTCCGCCGGAGATTATTTGCAGGCACTGCGCGAGGCTGTCGGCGCGCTGGTCGTATTGCCCGGGGAGCGCTTCGGCCGTGAGTATCAGAGCCGCGTCCGCTGTAAGCTCCGCCGGTAATTCGTTCTCGTAGTAGTCGTCAAGCGGCGGCTCCGCGAGAATCCCGTTTCGCGCGGCTTCCAGCAACGAGCTTTCAAGCCCCTCAATGTCATAGCGATGCGCGATACGGCACTTAGTCAGAAGCGTCAGCCCGAGATTTTCACGCAAGTCGCGCAATACGGACCGCGCTTCGATATCCTCACGTTTTAACGTGTACGAACGATGTATCATAGTGTCTCCTTCTTACAAGATTTTCCCGTCGTAGAGGTCTTTGCCGCCTATCAGGATTATGTCGCCCATTCGCAAACCGCCGCTGTCGCTCGGATTAACTTCCGCTACATAACCGTCGTCTTCCTCCGTCAGAATGTTTATGTACTTTCTTTGAGCGAAGGGCCCCGAGACTATATAGACGCAAGGTTTTGAGTTTTCTACTTTGACGGCTCCTCTTGGGACAAATAGACCTTCGTATTCTTTTGTTACCGCTTTTGCGTTGATAAAGCGTTCACTAAGGAAATCCGCCAGCGCGGTTTTACAGCTGAATATCACAGCGGCTTTATCTTTCCCGCTGTAATTGACAGTTTCAATTTTCAAAGCAACCGGAGTGTCATAACCGTCAAAGCGAACGTTCACCGTTCTCCCCCTATCGCCGGGAGTCAGACTCTCGAGAACCTTTGCGCTGTCGGCGTCCGTTTCAGCCGCATAGTACCAAGTTGTACCGTAAGCCATAGCTCCCGCAACGCTGTAACCAATATCAGGGGTTTCGCCGCGAAGCTTCGCAAGCTCCTCCGCGGTTATGTTCAGCGGATTCGAAGCGTAACGTACAAAACCGTCCGGCTTATCGTAGAAAACTCCCGGGCGTTTGGCGTAGACGCTTCCCGACGACATATAGGAGATTCCGGCGCGTTCCGATTTAAGCTGCGCAATAATCGTTTCGGCGTTCTCACCGTTTTTTAGGAGATAGTCAAGCTGAACGGCAAGTTCAGCCGCGAGTACGGCGTTAGAACCGGAGGGCAGCTCCCGCAATTCCCGCGAAAGGTCGCGCAGTTTTGCCGCGAGACGTTCGCCGCCCGTAACCTCGTTTAACAGGCGCAGATTCTCATCTATCTCGCGAACCCGTACGGAACCTTGCCACAACGCTTCCGAGTTGTACATTACGGCTATCGCCTGACCTTTGGATAGATGTTTCCCGGAAACCGCGGTTACGTCCACAAAAACGTCGCCCGGGCACTCTATGTATTCCTCATCGCGGAGAATAATGCCCGACAGCGGAGCCGTCACCATTGCAGTATAATTCTCCGCGACGGCGGTTCCCGGTCCCTCCTCGAGCATAGCAAACAGCGGTATTCCGAAGTACAGCAATACCGCGATGGCAATGATAACGCTCAGGAATTTTACCGGTCCGCTGGACATTATTCGCTCCCCCGCAAACTTTCCGCAGTGAATCCCGGAACGTGCTTTGCCGGGACAATCGTTGATATTGCGGTCTTATAGACAAGCTGACACTCTTTCGCGCTTTCGAGAATAATCGTACTATCGTCAAACGCGGCAATCTCTCCGCGTAGTTGGTAGCCGTTTACAAGAAATACCACCACGGGTATTCTTTCGTTTGAGACCTTTGTCAAATATGCTGTTTCCATTGAATTTCTCCCAAAAATTGGCTGACGCTCGGCTTGTCCGTCCATTCTACGTACTGCGCGTCCTTAGCTATCGCGGAGTTGCGGAGCCACGTCAGCTGACGTTTTGCGTAGTTACGGCTTTTGCGCTTGATTATCGCTATCGCTTCGTTAAAGCTTGATAAACCTTCGAAATAGTCAAACAGCTCTTTGTAGCCTATTGCAGCCGTACGTACTCCCGCGCTGTATAGTTCGCGGGCTTCCTCCGTTAATCCTAATTCTACCATAGAATCCACACGTTTGTCAATCGCCTTATATAAATTTTCGCGTTTTGCGTAGTTCAGAACGTACATCTCAGCTTCGCAGCTCAATGGGTGCAGTGAATCCTCGCGGTTGTAATCAGTTATCGTTCTGCCGTTAACGCGGTAGACTTCGAGAGCGCGGATAATCCGCCGCCTATCGGAGAATTTTGCGAAGCTCTCGGGGTCGGACGCTTGCAGTTCGCTCCGGAGCTGAACGTCCGTCAAGCTTTCGAGTTCCGCGCGTACGCTTGCGTCTCCCTCCGCGAACTCGCGGTTTTTCAGCAGCGATTCTATGTAGAACAGCGTTCCGCCGACTATTACCGCAAGCTTACCGCGCTGCGAGATATCCGCGATAGCCGCCGAAGCTCGCTTTACGTAGTCCGCGGCGGTGAATTCCGCGCCCGCCGGTACCTCATCGAATAAGTGGTGCGGAATTTCTCCGCGCTCGGCGGCTGTCGGTTTAGCGGTACCAATATCCATTCCGCGGTAGATTTGCATTGCGTCCGCGTTGATAATCTCAGCGCCGTATTTCTCCGCAAACGCAACAGCAACGGCGGTTTTCCCCGTTGCTGTCGGTCCCGTTATCACTACCACACGCATCTAAAACCCCGCCTATCTTACGAAATCACAAAATTGGCAAAGGTTACGCCGACAAAGCTCTTAGTCGCGAATTTTTCATTCAGCGCGGCTACAATTTTCTCGCGCAGGGCGAGTTGACCGTCCGAGTCACCTGCGATTATTTGTTCGGCGGTGGTGTTACGCAGCACGAAGGTAATCGTATCGCGCACCACGAGCAAATTGGCGGCTCCCGCGCCCCCTCCGGCTTCTTCGCCGCCTCCGTGTTCGCCGCCCGCGGCTTCTTCCGCGGCTCCCGTTAAGTTATCCAGGAACTTTTGACTTTTCAGCTGAAGCGTTATATCCGCGCGGATAACGTGAGTAACTTTCTCGCTGGGCGCAAGATTCGTCGTAAACGTTTCGCCGGTGCTGTATGGAAACGTTACGACGACTTCTTCTTCTTCGTCCTCGTCGTCCTCAACGGGTTCTTCTTTCTTTCCGCAGCTTGCAAGCAGCGCAAAGCACAGCAAAATAAGTATCAGGGGCAACAGCTTTTTCATTTCTTTCTCCTTTATTCCGCGGCTATAAGTCTGTATTTGTGTCTCGCGGTTATCGAGCGCTCTATGATTTCGTCCGCGGTTTCGAGTACGACGAAGCGGCGGCCGCTGTCCATAGAGATTATGCTCTCAACGCCCTCATCTACGTATTCGATTTTCTCGGAGTTTAGAAAGAACGTTTCTCCGTTAACGCGAGTAAGTTTAATCATAGCTTACATTATACACCGCGTTACGCCTTTTGTCAAGTTTTTTTGCCCCCCTCCGCGAAAAAGAGGCAGGTTCTTAAAACCCCGCCCCTTTGTTTGCGCTTTAATCAATTATCGTTTCAGGTTTACGAGTTCCTCGAGCATTGTGTCGCTTACGGTGATTACGCGGGAATTCGCCTGGAA
>JAISLB010000081.1 GCA_031260685.1 Oscillospiraceae bacterium
GAGCTACCTCGAGACTCACCCGGGAGCCGCGGTGGTACTCTCCGGAGGTCAGGGAGCGGACGAATTGGTCAGCGAGGCGGAAGCAATGCGCCGCTGGTTCGAAACCCGCGGCTATGACCTGACGAATTTTCTCCTAGAGGATAAGTCCGTAAGTACCGCGGGTAATCTGTCTTATTCGTACAAACTGCTTGAAGAACAAGGGCTTACGGAAACCAAAAACGCGGTTATAGTTACCGACGGCTTTCATCAGTTTCGCGCACATTCGTTTGCTAAGACTGAAGGTCTTATACCATACACGGTAGCTTCGTACGCTCCGGTACACTTACAGACGTACTACTGGCTGCGTGAGCTTGCGGGAATAGTGCTGCAAGTATGGCTGTAAGATTTCCGCGTTCCGGCTTTGTCGTGAGTTGTACCGTTTCTGCTCAAAAACTAAAAGTTTCAGTTGTATTTTTGTGTGTGATATGGTATAATATGGTTATTACTAACTATCAAGGAGTTAAGTGGTTATGAGGAAACAGGCAATGATGACAATTAAAGAATTTTCGGAGTTCACAGCTGTTCCGCAGTCTATGCTTCGGTACTATGACAAGATTGGGCTGTTCTCTCCGATTATTCGCGGCGAAAATAACTACCGTTATTACGCTTATCAGCAGATTATCACGCTCAATCAGGTTATCAAACTGACCGAGCTGAAAGTCCCTCTCAAAGAGATTGAGTATATGTCTGAGAAGCGTACTCCGCAGTCCACGATTAAGCTGCTGGAACATCAGGAGGTTGTACTGGGCGACGAACTGCGAAAAATCGCGGAGGAACTCACGATTATCCGCACCTTAGAGCGTTTGCTCAATTACAGTTTAGGCATTGACGAAAACGTTATCACACCTTATAAACTGGACGAATCCATTCTTGCGTTTGCCCCGGAGAACGATTTTGGGGATAACGCGAGCTTCTATACAGCTTTCAAGAAGGCTTGTAATTGGTTCCGCACACAGAAAGTCAACCTCAGCTACCCAATAGGCGGATATTTTGACACTTTCGAAGGATTCACGAAAGAGCCGTCGCGTCCCAGTAAGTTTTTTTCGATTGACCCTAACGGTCCCGACAAAAGAAACGCCGGAAACTACCTTAGAGCCTATACCCGCGGCTTCTACGGAGAAATGGGCGACCTCCCGGAGCGTTTTACGGATTACATCAGCGCCAACAAAATCAAAAAGCCCGGGGCGGTCTACGTACTCTACGTTCAGGACGAAGTGAGCATACCCGAACCGTCAAATTATCTGGCGCAGGCAAGCTTAGAGCTGCATTAGCGTTATATACTATCGGCATTATTGCACATAAAAAAGAAGCGGGAGACGCGTTAAGCGTCTCCCGTCGGCGTTTCCATGGAGGAACGTACCTCAAGCGGCGGCAATTGCGCTCACCGGGCAAGCACTCTCACAAGTTCCACAATCCACACATTTTTCGGCGTCAATTGTGTACTGTGTTTTACCTTCCGATATTGCGTCGCTGGGACACTCACCGGCGCAAGTGCCGCAAGATACGCAGTCCGAGGAAATTTTATAAGCCACTATCGACCACCTCCTTTTCTATTTAATGAAAACAGTATAGCACAACGCTAAACAATTGTCAAGAGCTAATTTTACCCGTATAGTTCTTGTAACAATTCGCGGAGCTGCGCTTTGGTTACACCGACGTTAGCTACCGCGTCTATACGTTTTCCGCCGCTGACAAAAGTCGGAACAGCCCACACTTTCTGCGTTTCGTAGGCATAGTCGTTAGCGTCCAGCAGCGCCTGCGCGTACTTACCGCTTTGAAGCGCTTCGCCGAAAGCCGCAGCGTCAAGACCGACTTCCGCGGCGCATTTTGTCAGTACGCCGATGTCCTCAACGGATTGACGGTTCTCGCTGTGGATAAGCTTAATCAGCCGCTCGGTGTAGGCAATTTCGTCGCCGCCGCTTGCCTTAACGAATAAGCCGCCCTGAACCGCGAGGTCAACCCACGGACGGTGTCCCGGCTCCTCATTCTTTGGGTGAGCTTCGACGGGTTTCAGCTCTATGACAGCGTTCGGGAACTCCGGCAGCAGCTCCGTTAGATAGCCGTAGCCGCTCTTGCAGAACGGACAGCTGTAATCGAGGAATACTTCGAGTTTTGGCATAATCTCTCTCCTTATGTGTGTTTTCTTACAGTATAACACTATTTTTGTCAATCGTCAAGTGCCGCTTACAGCCCACGCTCCAGTATCGCGTATACAGCGTCCATATCAAGAGCTTCGCGAACCGCCGCAGCTAATAGGTCGAATTGAGTTTCTTTGTACACGCCGCTGTCGATAGCTTTGTAATCGTCAAGCGTAATCCCTTTGCGCCCGGCTAAAAGCTGTGCAAGTGCCGAAGCCGCTTCCGCGCTGTCGAACAAGCCGTGGACGTAGGTTCCCGCGATGTTACCGGCAAAAGCTCCGTCCGGAATCTCCGTATCTCCGCGCCGAACGTAAGTCAGCGGTTCCGAAGCTGTAACGCTCTCGCCCATATGGATTTCGTAACCCTCAAAGCTTGCTCCGGACAAGGGAGCGAAAGCACCGGAGATTTTGCTGAACACTCCCCTGACTTGTACGGTAGTTTTTTCTCCGCGGAACACTGTATCTACCGGCAGCAGCTCCATTCCGCGTATCTCACCGCCTGCTTCCGCACCGTCCGGGTCGGAAATTTTGCCGCCGAGCATCTGATAACCGCCGCAAATACCGAGAAGCAGTCCGCCGTTGGACGCGTAACGCTTTATCATCGCTTCGAGACCGTTCTGCCTGATAACGAGCAAATCCGCCATAGTGTTCTTACTGCCGGGGATAATCAGCAAATCGGGGTTCCCGAAGTCTTTTGCTTCAAACACATAGCGTACAGTAACGCCCGGTATGCGTTCAAGCGGGTTGAAATCTGTAAAGTTCGATATACGCGGGAGGCGCACAACCGCGATGTCAATTGCTCCGCGCCTGTTTGCAGCAAACTCCACTCTCGCCGATACGCTGTCCTCGTCCTCAATGTCGAAGCTCCCGAAAGGGATTACGCCGAGAACGGGCTTCGAGCATAAGTCCTCAATCATCTTGAGTCCCGGGCGCAAAATCTCAATGTCACCGCGAAACTTGTTGATTATCAAGCCCTTGATAATTTCGCGCTCGTCCGGCTCAATAATTGCGCAGGTTCCGTACAGCGAAGCGAATACACCGCCCTTGTCAATATCGCCGACGAGAAGTACGGGAGCTTTGGCAATTTTCGCCATTCCCATATTGACGAAATCGTCCTGCGCGAGGTTAATCTCGGCCGGCGAACCCGCGCCCTCGATTACGATAACGTCGTAGTCGGCGGCTAAACTCGCGTAGGCTTCCTCGACATAAGGACGCAGCAAACGCTTCTGCGCGTAGTAGTCCCACGCGGGCATATCCTTGAACGGTTTACCGTTGACGATGACCTGACTGCCCTTATCGCTCGTAGGTTTCAGCAGTACGGGATTCATACGTACGTCAGGAATCGCCTTGGCCGCTTCCGCCTGAACCGCCTGAGCGCGTCCTATCTCGAAGCCGTCAGGCGTGATAAACGAATTGAGCGCCATATTCTGCGACTTGAAAGGCGCAACCTTATAACCGTCCTGCGCGAAAATTCTGCACAACGCGGCGGTGATAAGGCTCTTGCCCGCATTCGAAGCAGTTCCCTGAACCATTATTGCCTTAGCCATTTTTTCTTCCCCTTAATCTCCATAATAGCCGCTATCAGCCGTAAATTTTCTTCTTCTCTGCGTATTGCGATACGGTAATACCCGGGACTCAAACCGCTGTAATCATCGCAGGAACGTATCAGAATCCCTTTGCTCTCTAAACCGGCTTGAAGGTCGTGCTCCGATTTTATCAGCAGATAGTTTGCGGAGCTTTCGACAACTGTCAGCCCGATGTTTTTGAAGCACATCGTTAAAAATCCGCGCTGTTTTGCTATGTACTTGCGGACTTTGTCCTCAATATAATCAGTATCCGCGGCTGCCGCGGCGCCAATCTTTTGGGCAAACGCGGACACGTTCCACGGAGGTCCCGACGAATAGAGCTTATCAATCAGCTCATTGTCGGAGCAAACGCAATAGCCGAGACGAACCCCGGGGATTGCGAACATCTTAGTAAACGAGCGCAAAACCATAACATTCGGAAACTCCGCGAGATACGGCAGGAGCGTCGGCTGTTCCTCCGTGAATTCTATGAAACATTCGTCAGCTACTAGCAGTTTGCACTTTCCGGCGATTTCCAGCAGCAGCTCAACGGAAGTCAGCACTCCGGTGGGATTATTCGGGTTACAGATGTAAACTGTATCTTCAGCGTCAATCTCTTCGAGTATACTGTCCGTAACCCTGAAACCTTCGCTCTCATTCAGCGTGAAGCGTTTTACACTACAATCCGGCACAGCGGCTTCGAGAGACGCTTCGTACTCGCTAAAGGTCGGAGCGGTTACAAGCGCCGAGAGCGGCTTAACAGCTGCGGCAATGCGGTAGATTACGTCAGCCGCTCCATTACCGCAGTAGAACCAATCAGCCGGAAGTCCGTACTTCCCAGAAAGAGCCGTCCGAAGCTCACGGCAATAAGGGTCCGGATATATGCTAAGCTCGTCAATCGCGGCTTCCGCGGCATCCGCTATGCCGTTTGTAATACCAAAGGGGTTTACATTAGATGAGAAATCAAGCGCTTTCTCCCCGCCGTGCTTTTCGGCATATGAAACAAGGTCGCCGCCGTGGTAAAACTTCATAGAACCTCCAAAATCAGTATTCTTAGCACAGCGAATAGAAACAGCGCAAGCAGTCCCGTAACGTACATCAGCTTATTCGCGCGCTGAATGTCTTTCGGTTCAAGCTCACGCGTTTTGTCGCCTATCTGCGGCTTAGAGTGAAATTCACCGAAGTAGTTCGCTCCGCCGCCGAGGGCTATTCCGAGCGCACCCGCGCAGGCGGCTTCGGTATGTGCGGAGTTCGGACTTGCGTGCTTGCGTCTGTCGCGGAGAAATACGCGGAAAGCGTCCGAAGCGTTCCCGGCGGTAAATAAAGCCGCAAGACACATCAGTAAGCCCGCAAGCCGCGCCGGTACGAAGTTGAGTACATCGTCGGCTCTCGCGGAGAAACGTCCGAACAACAGATACTTTTCGTTTTTGTAGCCCACCATAGAGTCAAGAGTACTTGCAGCTTTATAGAGGAACATCAGCGGCGCTCCGCCCAAGGCAAAGTAGAACAGCGGCGATACTACTCCGTCCGTGGTGTTCTCAGCCACTGTTTCTATCGCGGCGGTTATGATATCAGTTTCGGACATTTGCTCCGTATCGCGGCTCACGAGGTATGAGATTTGCCTGCGCGAAACCGTTATATCGCCGGAGTACAGAGCTTTGAGAACCTCCGTGCTTTCGTCCCGGAGCGACTTAGCGGCAAGCAGTCTGAACGCGCACCACGTTTCAAGCGTAAGATACAGCCAAACGCTCACTCGCCCGGCAATCAGCACAAGCGCGAACGGCAGCGCGAACGATACTCCGCAAACTATCAGCCAGAGCGCAATACCTCCGCGAAAGCTCCTCGGGAGCCGCAGCTCCGCATAGCTTATGAGCCGCCCGATATAGATAACCGGATGACCGAGGCTTCTCGGGTCGCCGATTACCGCGTCCAGTGCGAAGCCGAGTATCAGCGCGGCAATGATTTCCATTCTCCACCTCAAAAGCGTAATGTACTTCATATCATAACATAAATCCGCGCAACTGTCAAACCCGTCCGAACGAATTGTAGGCTGAAAATCAGGCAGCTACTATGTAATTTATGCGGACTTTTCGATTAAGGCTAAATTGGGGCTTGCAATTTTTGTGAGAAGGTGTATAATATAATTATATTTGCGTGAAAATCTCTAAAATTTCCATAAATAGGTAATTGTTATGAAAAAATTCTTCTCTTCGGTTAATAAGGCGCTTATGCGGTTTCTCAACAGATTCGGGCTTAGTCTGAAAACTAAGCTTCTGCTTATCTTTTTAGTCGTTAAGGTCGTTCCGCTCGTTTTACTCGCGCTTTTGGCGTGGACACAGATGCGGCAAATGGGCGCGAACCTCAACCAAATCGCGACTAACGACGCTACGGAAGCTCTTAACGCCTCCGCGGTTGAAAACATCGAGCGTCTTACTACCGACACCGCGCAGGAAATCGCGGACTTCCTATATGACCGCGATATGGACATAAGGCAAATTGCGGATATCGCGGAGTTATGCGGAAATGACCCGGAACGTTTAGCGAACGCTTTCGAAAGCTATATGGCTGATAAAACCGGTCGGCTTTTGAAACCCTCCGAATATAAGCTTGCGGAAGACGGCAAATCTTGGGAACGGATACAAAACTCCGAGGTGTACACAATCGGTCTGCCGCTAAGTGCCGCGGGTAATACGACCATTCCTCTCGAAGATACTATCGGTAAATCCACAAACCCCGAAAACGAACAGGAGCGCGACGGCTCAACGTTTAACCCCCGCGCGGCTACTTTCTTCGAATATGAACGTGCGCCGCTTTACGATGAGATAACGTTCATAGGGCTTGACGGCAAAGAACTCGTCAAAATCAGCACTACCGGCAATGAGAATTCACGCAAGGTCAATTACAAGGATGCGTTCATTACGGGTAACTTGAAAGATATTTCGGACAACGCTAATACATATATCAAGGCGGAAAGCTACTGGCCCGCTTTGCAAAGTCTCTCCAATGAACCCAATAACGATATATATGTTTCAGACGTTATCGGCGCATATGTCGGAACGAATTTCGTCGGTTTGTATACTCCCGAACGTGTGGCAAAAGCCGCGGAGGATAGAGGTTACGATATAGCGTTCGAACCGGAAAAGCAATCCTACGCGGGACTTGAGAACCCCAACGGCGAACGTTTTGAGGGAATAATACGCTGGGCGTCACCTGTATACTCTAACGGGGAGAAAATCGGTTACGTTACTCTCGCGCTTGACTATGACCATATTATGGAATTTGTAGACCACATTACCCCGATGAACGACCGCTATGTCGAGCTTCCTAACGCTTTTGACGGGAATTACGCGTTTATCTGGGACTATCAGTGCCGCAGTATCGCGCACCCGCGTCATAACTCGATAGTTGGTTATAACCCGGAAACGGGCTCACCGCAGATTCCGTGGCTTACCGTTACCGAGTTCAATACCCTGCTCAAGCGGATTGGCTTCACCTCGGAGGGGATTGCGGCAATGAGCGCGGAAGCGCGCGTGAAACTTCTCGAACGTTATTGGACCAGTCTGATAAACTCTCCGACCGACGGAAATCCGGTTTACAACCTTATTGACGGTTTGCCGACATATCACAATCAGGCGCGTACAAACACGGCGGACGGTCCGGACCCCGACCACACGATTTCCCCTGAACTTACGCGCTACGGCTATGTAGGGCTTGACGGACGCTACCTCAATAACGCGCCGCAATGTACCGGCTGGCTCGATTTGACCCGCCGCGGAGGTTCGGGGAGTCTGTACATTTTATGGAGCGGAGTTTGGAAGCTTAATACGGCGGCCGCGATTCCGTACTATACCGGACGATACGCGCCGCAGACTAACAATAACTGGTCGCGTGTAGGCTTCGGCTTTGTAGCTATGGGCGCGGGACTCGACGACTTCACGCTGCCCGCTCAAACGACTAAGGCTAAACTCGATAACGCGGTTGACAGTACCCTGCTGCTGTCGCTGTTCCACTTGATTCTGCTTACTTTCGCGCTGATAGTGCTTGTTATTTTCGTAGCGATTTGGCTCTCGGCGTATCTGACAGGTAACATCAACCGGCTGATTAACGGTCTGCACACTTTCCACTCCGGCAAAAGGCAATATCGTTTTGCGGCTTCGGGAACCGACGAGTTCGGAACCCTCGCTGCCGCGTTCAACGAAATGGCGGACGGAATTGAGAACAGCGTCGAAACCCCGCTGACTATTATCGACAGCTCTATGCACGTTATCTATATGAATCATTACGCGCTAAATGTCGTAGATAGACGGCTTGAAGAGGTTATCGGCGAGGATTACAGAACGTTCAGCATCTATCCGCCGGGAACGGAATACGACCCTGTAACCGCGCTTCTAGGAGGTTTTGAGTCGGATACGGTATACATTGAGAAAACCGGACAATATCTAAAAGGCACCGCGAGCTTCTTTACCTACGAAAAAGAACACGAGGACGGATATCTGATAACCTCGACCGATGTAACGGATATGCTGAAAGCGCGTAACGCAGCCGAAAACGCTAATAAGGCTAAGAGCAACTTCTTAGCGAAGATGTCCCACGAAATCCGTACTCCTATGAACGCGGTAATCGGTATGTCGGAGCTAGCGCTTCGCGAGGACCTTTCGGCAAAAGTTAAAGAGTTCCTGACGGGTATTCGTCAAGCCGGACAGAATCTTGTTTCGCTGATTAACGATATTCTCGACTTCTCAAAAATTGAGTCGGGACAAATGGATATGGTCGAAGCGCCGTATATGTTTACGTCTCTTATTAACGACGTTGTGAGCATAGTTCGTGTACGTCTGCTTGAAAAGCCGATACTGCTCGTGACTGATATTGACTGTGCTATACCTCACGACCTGGAAGGCGATATGGCTCGGGTTCGCCAGATACTGCTGAATATTCTAAACAACGCGGTCAAATATACGGACGCCGGATTTATCGCGCTGCGTGCCTATCGTTTACCTATCTCGACCTCGGGCGAAGTAGTGCTTCGCTTTGAGATTCAGGACAGCGGCAAGGGAATAAAGGAAGAAGACTTGTCAAAGCTTTTCGCGGAGTTTATCCAAGTAGACCAAGGCAACAATCGCGGGATTGAGGGAACCGGTTTAGGACTTACGATTACGCAAAACCTCTGCAAAGCAATGGGCGGCGACGTAACCGTTGCCAGTACCTACGGCAAAGGCTCTACATTTATCGCGGAGATACGCCAAAAAATCATCAACGACGAGCCGATAGCCTCTATTGATAATCCATCTTCGCATAGTATTTTGCTGTATGAACCGCGTGACATCTACGCGAAATCTGTCATCAGCACGCTTGATATGCTTAGCGTACGCAGTCAGCGGGTCAGCGGGAACTCCGACTTTCTCGATTTGCTTACTCACGAAAAGTTTGACTATGTGCTTGTATCGTCGTTCCTCTACGAGAATGCGCGGAAATTCGTTGACCTCCACGGCAATGGCGCAACGCTGGTACTAATGGCGGAATACGGAGAAAAGCAGCTCCCGGAGGATGTCGAATTCGTTGAAATGCCGCTTTTGCCGCACACTATCGCTTCGCTGCTGAACGGAGGAGAATCCGGAAGCCGCTTCGGTTCGGAGGACAGCGATATTACCCGCTTCATCGCTCCTAACGCTAAGGTGCTTATAGTTGACGACATCAATACCAATCTCATTATAGCGGGCGGACTTATGGCGCCGTATAAAATGGACATTCAGACGAGTGCCTCCGGCAAGGAAGCTGTACGTCTGGTCTCGGAACACGAATTCGACATAATCTTTATGGACCATATGATGCCTGAAATGGACGGTATAGAGGCGACAGCGAAAATCCGTGAGAACGGCTTCACAAAGCCGATTATCGCGCTCACTGCTAACGCCATACGCGGGGTTGAGGTAATGTTCAAAGAAGCCGGACTGGACGCGCTTCTTGTCAAACCTATTGACACCGGTAAATTGCGCACTTTACTTGAAAAGTATCTGCCGAAAGAGAAACAGCTCAAAGTTACCGCAGAAGAATACGAAAAAATCCGCGCTGATAAGCCCGAAGAACTGTCCTCCGGAGATAAGCTCCCGGAGATTGACGGAATTAACACGACTAAGGGCTTGCAAATGTCGGGCGGTGAACTCTCGTTCTATAAGAAAGTTATCGCTTCGTTTGCCGATAATACTAAGGAATACGGTCAGACAATCCGCGAGTGTTTAGAAAACGGAGATGTGAAGCTGTTCACAACAAGCGTACACGCGCTGAAAAGCGCCGGCGCGAACATTGGCGCGGACGAGATTTCAGCCGCCGCGCTCGCGCTCGAAATGGCGGGCAAAGAGGATAACCTTGACAAAATCCAAAGCGATACGCCTGACTTCTTAGTGAAACTCGAGGCTCTCGGGAACGCTATTGACGCGTACTTAGCGGAGGGAGCGGCAGCTTCGGGAGCTGACGCGGTTACAGCCGAAGATGAGGACACTCCGTTCCTGAAAAATCAGCTTATGACAATCGCGGAAGCCGCGGACAACTGGGACGTTGATACCTGCCACATCGCCTTGAATTCGCTCAATTCGAAAAATTGGGGACCTGAGACCTCCGCGCTGCTGAAAAAGATTTCCGAGGGGATATTAGGCGGCGACTTTGACGAAGCCGCGGAACTCGCTAAACAATACATAGCGGATAACAATGGATAACAACGTACTCTATCGCAAACCTAAATAATACGGCTTACAGGTCGCTTTACAGGAGGTTCTCAAATGCAACAGGAAGAACGCAAAACAGTTTGTATCGTTGATGATAACCAAACTAACCTGCTTATGGGGCAAAAGGCTATTGAGGACAGCTACCGCGTGTTTACACTATCCGGCGCGGCTAAGTTGTTCAAGATGCTTGAAAAAATCACGCCGGACTTGATACTGCTTGACGTCGATATGCCGGAGATGGACGGCTATGAGACTTTGCACGCGCTCAAAAAGGACCAACGCTATAACTCTATCCCGGTGGTCTTCCTGACCGCGCAAAACGATGAAGCAGCCGAAATCAAAGGGCTTACTCTCGGAGCCGTTGACTACATCAAAAAGCCGTTTTCCGCGCCTGTTATGCGCAAGCGTGTCGAAAACCACCTCCGTACCGCCGAATACGAAAAGAATATGACAAAGCTCGTTGAGCAGCGTACGGCACAACTTGAACGCTTGCAGGACGCTACGCTTGATGTTCTGGCGGAGATGGTGGAATCCCGCGACCAAAATACAGGAGGTCATCTCGACCGGACAAAAAAGTACTTTTTTGTCCTGCTTGAAGAGATGAAAAAAGAAAACCTCTATGTTAACGAGATTGCGCTCTGGGAGGACCATACGCTTTCGCGCAGTGTTCAGCTCCACGACGTCGGCAAAATCGCCGTTTCGGACGTTGTACTCAATAAGCCGGGAAAGCTCACGGACGAAGAATTCGACCAAATCAAGCGTCATACCACCGAGGGCGTACACATAATTGAGCAAATCGGCATCAAGTCCGGCGATAACACTTTCGTTGAGCAAGCAAAGCTCTTTGCGGGAACTCACCACGAGAAATGGAACGGACGCGGCTACCCGAAAGGACTTGCCGGCGAGGATATTCCGCTCCAAGGGCGAATCCTCGCTATCGCCGATGTATATGACGCGTTAGTGTCCGCACGTCCGTACAAGAACCCTATGCCTCACGAGAAAGCGGTTGAGATAATCGTCGGGGATTCGGGAATTCAGTTTGACCCGCTGCTTATAATGATTTTCAAAGCTGTTGAGGACACGTTCCGCGAGATAAGCCAGAGCGAACTGAAAGCCCAAGGGTTTACGTTTTCAACTTCGCAGTAATCGCTTGACATTTACGGCAAAATCTTCTATAATATCAGTAGGTACAAATTCACTTAACATAAGGAGAAACACACTAATGGCTGCACTTTTTAACGTAACTCTCGAAGGTTCGGGACGGCACATACACGTTACCCGCGAAACTCTCGACACTCTCTTCGGCAGAGGCTTTGAGCTTGAGGCGAATAAGCCGCTTTCGCAACCCGGTCAGTACGCGTCCAGGCAAAAAGTAGACGTTGCCGGTCCCAAGGGCAAGCTGACGCTCACTATCGTCGGTCCCTGCCGTTCCGCTGACCAAGTCGAGGTTTCGCTCACGGAGGCGCGGACGCTCGGTATCAACGCTCCCATTCGGCTTTCCGGCGATTTGAAAGGTTCGGGAGCCTGCACGGTTACGGGTCCTAACGGTTCTGTCGATATTCCCGAGGGCGTTATCGTCGCTAAGCGTCATCTGCACGTAAGTGCGGAAGACGGAGCTAAATACGGACTAAAAGACGGCGATGCCGTACAAATCAAAGTCGGCGGAGAACGCGCACTCATTTTCGACGCGCTTCCGGCTCGCGTTGGTCCTACTCACGCTACTTTCGCGCATATCGACTACGACGAAGTTAACGCCGTAGCGGGAGTTGCGACAGGAGAAGTCATCAAATTATGAAAGCAATAGTTACGGTCGCGGGAGTTGACAAGCGCGGCATTATTGCCGCCGTCAGTACGGAGCTTTTCGCTATGGACGTCAATATTCTTGACATCAACCAAACGGTTATGCAGGAGTTCTTTACAATGACCTGTCTGGTAGAGCTTGACGCGTCTGAACTGCATTTCGAGGAAATCTCCGGACGTTTAGGTAAACTAGGAGAGAAAATCAGGCTGTCGGTACGTATCCAGCGCGAGGACATTTTCACCGCAATGCACAGAATCTGATTCAGATAGCAGATAGCAGATAGCAGATAGCAGATAGCAGTGAACAAATAACATATAACAGATAGCCGCGCACTGCGCGGAGTTAGGAGTAATCATTATGTCACACGTTGAACAATTTGAACAGCTTTTTGCAAAGCTTGACGGCTTGAACTGGACTATTAGCCGTTTGAGCAACGGGAAATTCGACGCTTCCGGGCTTATTGCGTCTGTCTTTACAGACAGGAAAGCGCTTCTATGCACTGCGGAGGAACGTGTTGAGCTTCTCAAATTCGTTGATGAAATCGCAACGCTGATTAGCTTATCGCGTATGCAAGGTTTACTGGCGCTCCCGTCTAAGCTAGAGGGGCTTGAAGCCGTCAAACGCGGGAAAATATTCACGAAGCTCCTTGTGTACGTAGTAGACGGCTTTTCGCCGGATGAATTAACTGAAATCGCGCACAATGAGCTCATAGCGGTTGCCGCCGGTACTAATACGGAGGATTCTCCGCTTCGCGCGGCTATATCCGTAATCGGAGCCGCTTGTCTATACGCCGGAGACGTACTCGCGCTAGTTAATGCGAAACTCTCGCCGCTGTTAGGCGTTGAACAAGCAGTAAGCGATGAGCAATTCGAGAAGGCGGCGGAAGCTATGCGGAAATTTATGGAAAGAACGCAGTTCGCGGCAAAATAACACACTGCGCTATAACAATTAAAATTATCGGTGCGAAACATTGAGGGGCTTATAAGCTCCTCTATGCTTCGCACCGATTGTATGTTTTTGCCAATTGTCAGTCGTAGCTTCGTCTTACTATTGCAATTGGGGTTTGCTGGCTTCCCTGCGCTAAGGGATTATCCGCGAAAACCTGTTCAGCGAATTTGTCGTCCAAGTCCGGGCGCGATTTGCCGAGAACATTAACTCCGAGGTCGTTTGCGTCGATTACTACGACGTCAAGACCTATGTGAGCCGCGAGAACTGCCGCAACTTCGTTGGGCTTGTCCGGAGCGAGTTTTGCGTAATTGTTGTACGGCGGCAAAGTATAATCGCAGGGACCGTCAATCGCGCGGGCTTTGGCTCCGCAAATTACATAGAACAAGCCGCGTTTGCCAACGACTTTCCCGAGTGCCGCAACTATCGCCGCGAAAACGATTTTTACGCGCCCTACCTCTCTTACCGCAAGCTCCATCGTGGCTTCGCTCCCTATACCGATTCCGTAGGGCGATTTGGTGACGAATTTTACAAGGAACTTCGCAAGCCGCGAGATTTTTATCTCACTCACCGGAAATGCTCGTCCTTGGCTGATGGCGACAATCTTTTCGGACATAATCAGTGTATCGCCCTGCTGAATGTGAGGACGTACGTATTCGTCAAGCAACGCGGTCAAACTATCGCCGGAATTGACAACTTTTGTCTTTACCGGATAACGGGCAAAAAGTCCGAAATCAGTAGTAATCGTAAGCAGCTTGCCCTCGTTTGGTTGTAGTGTGCCGTCCATTTAGTTCCCCTCGTCCTGCCAAGGCATTGGTTTTTTCGTTATCTGACCTGTCCGCCGCCGTAGATAATGTACTTGTTACTGGTAAGCGCGGAGAGTCCCATAGGACCTCTCGCGTGCAGCTTTTGCGTGGAGATACCGATTTCCGCGCCCAATCCGAATTCTCCGCCGTCTGTAAAGCGCGTGGAAGCGTTGACGTAAACAGCCGCCGCGTCCACCTCGCGGAGAAACTTTTGGGCTGCGTTATAATCCGCGGTTACGATAGCTTCGCTGTGTCCCGTTCCCGTTGCGTTGATATGTTCAATAGCAGCGTCCAAATCCCGTACAATCTTAACCGCAAGTATGTAGTCGCCGAATTCCGTGTGAAAATCCTCGTCGTTTGCGGGAATTGCGCGGCTACCCAAAATTTTCAGCGCGGAAGCGTCCGCTCGAAGCTCCACTTTATACGGCGAAGTATCAAACTTTTTAGTCAAGCTTGTCAAAAGCGTTTCGGCGATAGGTTCCGCGACTACGAGCTGCTCAATCGCGTTGCAAACGCTTGGGCGCGAACATTTTGCGTTGTAAATAATCTCGACCGCCATTGCCGCGTCCGCGGCTTTATCGGCGTAAACGTGACATATCCCCGCGCCTGTCTCAATCACCGGAACGTGAGAGTTTGTCACAACAGTTTGAATAAACTTTGCGCCGCCTCGAGGTATTAGTACGTCGAGTATTCCCGTGAGGTTCATCATATCGGTAACGCTCTCACGTGCCGCGTCCGTAACTAAGCTCACGCAGTCCTCCGGAAGTCCCGCGTCCGCGATTGCCCCGCGGATAACTCCGGCGATAGAAATATTAGATTTTAACGCGTCCCGAGAGCCGCGGAGCAATACAGCGTTACCGCTCTTGATACAAAGAGCCGCCGCGTCAGCCGTAACATTCGGACGCGCTTCGTAGATGAAGCCCACAAGTCCGAGCGGTACGGCAATCTTGTTAATCTGTAAACCGTTGGGACGCGTAGTAACGCTCCCGCCGCCGAGAGGGTCGTCAAGCGCGGCGATTTCCATTACTCCGTTCGCAATAGCGCGTATACGTTCCTCCGTTAGCAGCAATCTGTCACGCAAGCTCTCACGCATATTGTTCGCGGCTGCGAGAGCCATATCCTCCGCGTTTGCCGCAAGGATTTCAGACGAGTTAGCGGCAAGCGATTCCGCGATATTCCGCAGAGCTTTATTCCGCAGAGTGACGCC
>JAISLB010000011.1 GCA_031260685.1 Oscillospiraceae bacterium
TTCGACGGTTACTCCACCGATGCTCCGTACAGCGTTTCCAAGGCTGCCGTCAATAACCTTTCGTACAGCTATTACGACGCTCTCAAACCTTACGGAATCGGCGTTACGGTGCAATGCCCGGCTAATATCAACTCGAACATCGGCAACGCTGTTGACACCCGCCCGGCTCATTTGCAGAATACCGGCTATTACGTTTCCGAAGGCACCAAGAATATGCTGAAGAGCATCCACGCGACCGGTATGGATCCGGTGGACTTAGCCACTAAGCTGTGTTACGCCTTTGAAAACGGGCTCCCGATTTGTATCCCGAGCTACAGCAACGACGCTAACGCTCTTGTCGAGCGCAGCGCAATGGTCGAGCAAGCCTACAACAAAACCCTCGACTGGATGACAGTCGAAGGAATGGCGAAAATCAAAAAAGCAGCGGAAGACCAAGCCGCTCAAATGGCTTCGTTCCGCAAAAAATGGGAAGAGGAACATCCCGGCGAAGCTCCTCCCTCTATGTTCGGACCTCCTCCCTCCGACAGCGATGTTCCTATGGAGGCTTTCGGCGTAGCGCGTCCGGAACTGGACTTCGTACGTCCCGAATCCCGCAAAGCGTAGTACAGATAGCAGTTAGCAGATATTAGATATCAGATAGGGGCGGCGGTTATCGCCGCCCTTTTGCTAAGAGGAACTATTTGTAAGTGATAGCTTAACCGGTACAGATGAGGGAGCGTTTGCGCGGCGGGGAGACCGCCGCGGCTCCGCGGAGTTACCCCTCTTTTTTATTTAACAGTTATTCAGATAACAGATAACAGTCACGGAGGGTTGGACGGAGGTTGCGCCCTGCGGGGGAAACCACCCCGTCACGGCTTTGCCGTGCCACCCCTCCCAAGAGGGGAATTACGCCCGCTCCGGGCGGGGCTTGTTGGATTGCCGCAACTTAATAGGGCGTTACCTACGACGCGCAACCCCGCAGCCAATCGTCCAAACCCCTATTCCCCTCTTGGGAGGGGTGCCGTCGCAACGGCGGGGTGGTTTCCCCGCCGCGCGGGCGTTCCCGCGTCCTGCCAACGTAATTTTACGCATACTAACCACACGCTGAGAGAGGTACATCACTATGAAAATCGCAATTGCCGGGCTCGGCTTAATCGGCGGCTCCTTTGCTAAGGCTATCGCGGCGCGGACGCGGCACCGCTGCATTGGCTACGATACTTCGCCGGAGATTCTGCGCAAAGCGCTCGAGAGCGGACAGATTGAGGACGCTTCGCTCGGGGCTTTTTCCGAAGCTGACATCGTGCTTGTCGCTTTGTACCCCTCGGCTGCCGTCGAGTTTCTCAAAGCCAACTCGGGGAGCTTCAAAGAGGGCGCGATAGTCATCGACCTTTGCGGAGTAAAACGCTATGTGACTGATTCCGTAAATGGCTTGTTCCCGCACTGTACCTTTATCGGCGGTCACCCGATGGCGGGGCGCGAATTGAGCGGTTTTAACGCGGCTCAGGCAACGCTTTACGACGGCGCGAGTATGATTCTTACGCCCGGCGAAAACGTCCCGGCGGAAACTCTCAAAACCTGCGAAAACTTTTTTCTCTCGCTCGGTTTCGCTAAGATTACGCTCACTACGCCGGAACATCACGACGAGATGATTGCGTTTACCTCGCAAATGGCGCACATAGTATCAAGCGCCTACGCTCAAAATCCTATAGTGTACAGCTTTGACGGTTTCTCCGCGGGAAGCTTCGCCGATATGACCCGCGTCGCCAAACTCAACGAAAATATGTGGACGGAACTCTTTCTGCTCAACCGCGATTACCTCACGGAACAGCTGGACGTGCTTATCAGCCAACTGACGAAATTTCGGAAGAACATCTCGGAAGCCAATAATAAAGAGCTGAACCATATGCTGAGATGCGGAAGAGAAATAAAGGAGCAGATAGAAAAGCGATGAAGTTTTTCACGCGGGACCGCGCTTTTTACGGTACGTTCTTTCCGCTGCTGATAATAATCGCGCTGCAGCAGTTGATATCGCTCGGGGTAAATCTCGCGGATAACCTAATGCTCGGGTTTTACAGCGAAAGCGCGCTTGCGGGCGCGGCGATAGTGAATCAGCTGCATTTCATTCTCGCGCAGTTAATCATCGGTATCGCCGCGGGTACAGTCGTTCTCGGCTCGCAATACTGGGGAAAGGGCGAAACTGAACCGATTAAGCGAATAATCGCGCTGGGGCTCAAACTCTCGCTGCTTTTCGGCGCTATCTTCTGGGCTGTTACGCTCGTAATCCCCGCGGAGGTTCTGCGGCTCCTCACAACTGACGAAACGATTATCGCGGAGGGCGTAGTCTATCTAAAAGTTATGTCGTGGACGTACATCATTTTCTCCTTGTCGTACGTTCTTATGCTCTCGCTCGAAGCCGTACAGACCGCAATTGTCGGCGTAGTTATGTCCGTTGCGGCGCTTGTAATCAACGTTGTGCTGAACTACTGCTTGATTTTCGGCAACTTCGGCTTCCCGCGGCTTGGGATAACGGGCGCGGCGATAGCGACGCTGGTTAGCAGAATCGCCGAGCTTGCGATTATTCTGCTGTATCTGTTTGCGATAGACCGCAAGCTGCGCATACGGCTCCGCGACCTTATAACGCTTGATTTGACGTATCTGCGTAGGTTTATACGAGTAGCTCTGCCGACGATAATCGCGGGAGCGCAATGGGGAGTGGCGCAGACGGCTCAAACCGCGATACTCGGGCATATCAGCGCGACCGCTATTGCCGCGAACTCAATCGCGATAGTGATTTTCGAGCTGTTCGCTATATTCGGAATGTGCTGTTCGAGCGCTGCTTCCGTAACAATCGGCAAAGCCGTCGGAGCGGGAAACTTAGACAAAATACGCCCGTACAGCAGGACGTTGCAGGCTATATTTATAGCAATCGGCGTAATCTCCGGCGCTATGATATTCGCGTTCAAAGACGTTTTCGTCGCTCTCTACGCGGTAACGCCCGAGACGCGCACTATGGCTGTACAGTTCCTCACGGTGCTGGCGGTCTCGACAGTCGGCACCTGCTACGAATTTCCGGTAGAGAGCGGGATAATCGCGGGCGGCGGCGATACTAAGTACGCGTCTATCGTTGACGTGAGCTTTATGTGGCTGTTTACAATCCCGTCGGCTGCGCTGTCGGCGTTTGTATTCAAATTCCCGCCTATGGCAACGTTCTGCTTTCTCAAAGCCGACCAACTGCTGAAATGTATTCCTAACGCCATACGCTGTAACCGCTATAAATGGGTTCGGCAGCTGACAAAATAATAACTATGGAGGTATACTCTATGTTCCAAAACTGGCAAGTCCGTCCCGAAGCCGGAGGCGACTGGGTTACGGCGATTGTCCCGGGAACGGTGCTTACAAGCTACGTTAAGGCGGGATTAGTCCCCGACCCGCTGTAC
>JAISLB010000021.1 GCA_031260685.1 Oscillospiraceae bacterium
ACTGACCGTATACATTCGAAAGGACGCTACGCCACTTTGCATAGCTGCGGCAAAGGCGAAGCCCGCGTACAGTGCTTTATCGACGGCGGATTTGACGCTTGGAACCCGCAGATTATGAACGATACTTATAAGCTCTACGACGAAGTAGGCGGCAAGATAATCATCTCGCTCGTCCCGCAGCCTCTCGACACTGTCGCGGCGCTTCCGGAGGCTGAACAGCGCAAGCTCGGCACGGAATTCGCGGAGCGTTTCGCGAAAGCCGGAAAGCCCGCCGACGTAGGTTTCTACGCGGCTCCCGCGCTTACTCCCGCCTTTACCGAAGGCTTGTATGTGCGTTCGCGCCAAATCTACGCCGGTTGATGAGGTTTCGGGATAGTTTTCACCCGTATGCGATTGTTACAATTGTATTCTGGTCGCTTGCTTATGTGTTTACGCGTTTGGCGCTGAGGCATTTTACGGCGTTTCCGCTCGGGTTTCTGCGGTATGCCGCGGCGTCAATTGCGTTAGCTGCCATTGCGGTTCCGCTGAAGCTGAAGCGTCCGAAGCGCGGTGACGTCAAGTGGTTTCTCGCGGCGGGACTGTTCGGGTTTTTCCTCTATATGCTTACGTTTAATAAAGGCAGCGAGAGTGTTACCGCGGCTACCGGCAGCGTAATCATTGCGACTGTTCCCGTTATTACCGCGCTGTTTGCGAGAGTAATCTACCGAGAGCGTTTGAGCGGCTTCAAGTGGTTTGCGATTGCTGTGGAATTTTCCGGCGTTGTGGTATTGACCTTACTGGACGGGAGCTTTTCGCTGAATCCGGGTTTGTTGTGTATGTTTCTTGCTGCCATTGCGCTTAGCGCGTATAACCTATTGCAGCGTAAGCTCACAAAGTCGTATACCGCGCTCGAAGCCTCCGCGTTCAGCATTTTTGCCGGGACGCTGATGCTTGCGGTGTTTCTGCCGGCTTCTGTGCCGGAGCTTGGAGCCGCGCCGCCGGTTCAGCTTTTCTACGTTGCGGTTCTCGGAGTGTTTTCGAGCGCGGCAGCGTACGCGGCTTGGTCCAAAGCATTTGCGAAAGCTAAGAACACTTCGTCTGTAAGTAACTATATGTTTGTGACGCCCTTTCTAACGAGCTTGCTTGGTTTTGCGATTGCCGGGGAAACTCCCGCTTTTTCGACGTGTATTGGCGGCGCGGTGATACTGTTTGGCTTGCTGATATTCAACTTCGGCGATAGAATTTTCATTTTTATAAGGAGATAACAACTATGTACGTACAGCCTTTCCCGGAGCTGCAGAAACCGCTCAAACTCCGCGGCTTACTGCTCAAAAACCGCATTATGTCCGCGCCGAATATGCTGTTTCGCACCTTAGGCGGCAGACCTGACGAATACTACGTTCGTTACCTCGAACATAAAGCCCGCGGAGGCGCGGCTATCGTCACTCTCGGCGAAGCCAACGTCTGCGACGGCGGAAATCATACCCCCGGTATGGAGACTACGCTCGAGAATATGGCTGTTTTCGGCGAAATGGCGCAGGCAATTCACGAACACGGAGCCGCCGCAAGCGTTGAGCTGACTCACGGCGGTATCAGCGTTAAGCCGCAGTTTAACCGCGACCGGAACCGTTTGCTTTCGCCCTCCGGCGGCGTTGGAATGAACGGCGCTAATACACGCGCTATGACGCGGGACGATATGGAGTGCGTAGCTAACGCTTACGCCGATACCGCCGAATACTTCGTGAAATGCGGTTTCGATACGGTGCTGGTACACTGCGGACACGGCTGGCTTCTGACGCAGTTTCTCTCGCCGATTGTCAATAAGCGCACTGACGAATACGGGGGGAGTTTCGAGAACCGTATGCGTTTTCCGCTGTACGTTCTGCAAAAGGTTCGCGAACGGCTGGGAGCCAAACGCGCCGTGCTTGTGCGCGTCTCCGGCTCGGAGCGGCGTCCTGACGGCTTTACTCCGGAGAATATTGCGGATTTCCTCGCGAAAGCTCAGGAATATGTAGATATGGCGGAGGTCTCGAGCGAGGACTTTACGTATACCTTCGCAACCCCGTATCTTCCGTGGGGGCAAAACGTCGAGCTTGCGGAAGCTATCAAGGCGACCGGTAAGGTGACAATCCCGCTGTTTACGATTGGCTCGATACTAGACCCCGTTCAGGCGGAGGAAATTCTCAAATCGGGCAAAGCGGATGGCGTGTCGATGTCGCGCGCTCTGATTGCCGACCCGTATTTGCCGCGCAAAGCCTTTGAGGGACGTGCGGACGAAATCCGTCCCTGTCTGCGTTGCCTCAACTGTACTGACAGCGATAATGAGAGCCGCCACTTTGTATGCAGTGTGAATCCGCTGATTGCTCACGAAGCGCGACTGGGTTTCGGCGATTCCGTTCAGTCCGCGAAAAGTTCTAAGCGCGTACTGATAATCGGCGGCGGACCGTCAGGTCTGCAAGCTGCCATAACCGCGAGCGAACGCGGACACTCCGTAACTCTCGTTGAAAAATCGGACAAACTCGGCGGGATGTTGAACTTCACGGATTTTGACACGCGTAAAACGGATCTTCGCCGCTTCAAAGATTATCTAGTGCGTCAGGCTGAACGCTCGGGCGCTGAAATTCTGCTCAATACCGAAGCTGACGACGCGCTTATTGAGCGCGTAAAACCTGATAGCATTATCATTGCGGCGGGGAGCAATCCGATTGTTCCGACGTATATCAAAGGTTTTGAGCGCGCTAAGCACGCAGCCGCCGTATACTTTGAGCCGGAGCTTGAAATAGCCGGCAGCGTAGTGATAATCGGCGGCGGACTAATCGGTGTTGAGACCGGGCTGCACCTCGCAAGTCTCGGGAAAAAGGTTACGGTGCTGGAAATGTCCGATACTTACGCTCCGGACGCTAAGGGCGTGTACAAACTCGGAATTGAGAGAGCCGCCGAAACCTACGGCTTGACAATAATTACCGGCGCGAAAGCGACTGAAATCAACGACAGCGGAGTAATATGCAAAAGTGACGGAGGTTCGCACCCGATTCCCGGCGGCAGCGTGTTCTACGCGGTTGGAATGAGCGCGGACGACAGTCTCTACCTTAAATACGCTTCAAAAGCGCCGCAAGTCGTCATCGCCGGAGATTGCAAGCGAGTCGGGAAAGTCGGTGGAGCTATACAAGACGGCTTTTTCGCCGCGCTCGATGTGTTATGAACGCTCGTTCTATCGTTCGGAACGCTGATATTCTCCGAATTGCCAAAGCGCAGTCCGCTGTTGACTGCAACTGTTCCGCGGAGGATTTTGATTCCGCGCGGAATGTTGTGGTCGTTTCGAAAGCTAATGCTGACGCTCGGAAATACCTCGAACTGCCGTTCTTCTGCGACCTTGTGTCATACGGAACGAACATCGTCGCGTCTGTTGACGAACGTATAGCCGGGATAGTTGAAGCGTACATCAATGAAGTCAGCCCCGCGGAGAGCTTCGGAACCCCCGAAATTTTCAAGCTGATAGAGAAATACGCCGCAAAGGGGAAAATCCTGCGGCATTATCTTGCGGAATACTGGCTGCCGGACGTTAACAGCTTGCGGGTATTGCCCTGCGATTTCGAAGTGAGATTGCTTGAAGCGGGGGATTTTGCTGATTTGTACAAGCCGGAGTGGAGCAATGCGCTCTCGCCGGGACGTCCGCAGCTTGACGAACTCGCTGCGGGAGCTTACGACGGAGGAACGCTGATAGGTTTAGCGGGCTACTCGGCGGATTGCGCAACTATGCGGCAAATCGGGATTGACGTACTTCCGGGTTACAGACAGCGCGGGATTGCGGCGGCTCTAACCTCGCGGCTTGCGGCGGAAGCGCTCGAGCGCGGAAAGGTTCCGTTCTATTGCTGCGCGTGGTCGAATCTTGCGTCCGCTCGTAACGCGATACGCAGCGGCTTCCGTCCGGCTTGGGTTGAGCTGACTGCGATTGACAAGGAGGAAGGGAGTTAAAACGATGAAAACGTACGAGTTTACGCGTGAGATTTTCAATTCCTGCTCTAATAACCAAATGCGCGACGTGTTCTTTGAGGAGCTTGAACTTGACGACGCGGGTATTGACGCGCTGATTGACAAGCACCTTGTCGGGAACGAAGTCAAGTGCGACAGATTTGTTGATAATAGGGGTATTGTCACCGCTGATATTGAAGTTGACGGCTTGCGTCAGCGTTTGACCTTTTGCGAGGCGTGAAAACTTTTTGCGGAAAAAGTCATTTTACCTCTTGACAAAGGGCGCGGGATATGTTATTATTATGAACGTTGCTGAAACAGTAGCGGCGCGGGGAGCGTAGCTCAGCTGGTTAGAGCACCTGCTTTACACGCAGGGGGTCACAGGTTCGAGTCCTGTTGTTCCCACCACTTTACAATGAATAGCTAATAATGAATAGTGAATAATGATGAGCCGAGGGATTGTTTCGCTGTAAGTAACGGCTGAATCTCTGAAGTGTATTATTCATTGTTATTTATTACTTATTCACTGTAGTAAAGGCCCAGTAGTTCAGTTGGTTAGAACGCCAGCCTGTCACGCTGGAGGTCGACGGTTCGAGTCCGTTCTGGGTCGCCAAAGCAGTGAACAACTAACAGTTAACAGTGAACAGTTATCCGAAACTGCAACATTAGCGTACAACTTTAAGTTTAGATGACTGTTCACTGTTCACTGTTAACTGAACAATACGCCTCTGTAGCTCAGATGGTAGAGCAGTGGACTGAAAATCCACGTGTCGTTGGTTCGATTCCGACCGGAGGCACCAATGGCAATGAATAGTTTATAGTTAATAATGAATAATAGGAACGAAAGCACACTTGAAAAATCTAAAGACCTGTCATTATTCACTATTCATTATTCACTGTTAACTGAATAAGCGGGCGTAGCTCATCCGGTAGAGCGCGACCTTGCCAAGGTCGAGGTAGCGAGTTCGAGCCTCGTCGCCCGCTCCAAGTGTTTAAGTCCCCTCAAACTTATAGGAAGTTTGGGGGGCTTTACTTTTGTGCCGCGATGTGGTATACTTAGCTTATGGCGCGGGAGAGTTTCGGACGAGTACGCGCTTTTGAAAATATTGCCGCCGATGAACGTAATATTCGGAGAATTATCCTGTCTTTATTAGTGAGACCGGCAAAGAGGAGGAGGGAGCGACTATGAAACAGCGAGTAATGATATTTTTTACGGCGTTGCTGCTCGTAATTGGGTTGACGGCGTGCGCGAGTAAATCACCGGGCGAAATGTTCGATACGGGAACCGAAGCAATGCCGCCGAGAGCGGGTAATGTGGAAATAGGCTACAACGGTTTTGCGGATTCCGCGGATTACGTGCTTGCGGAGACCGCCCCGCAAGCTGCCGGCTACGGGGCTGATACTCCTGCCGGCGGAAAGACCCCGCAAAACGTCAGCGACGGACGTAAGCTAATCAAATCGGCGAACTACAATTTGGAGAGTACCGAGTTTGACGCTTCGGTTGCGGCGCTTGAGGCTTTGACGGCTCAATTCGGCGGTTACGTGCAGGACAGCAGCGTATCGGGCGGTATGTCGATGTACAGCTCGTATCAGATGAAGTCGGCTTATTACACGCTCCGGGTGCCGTCGTCCGATTTTGACGCGCTGCTTCAATCAATCGGTAACGTCGGGAACATTGTTAGCAAATCGTCTAACACGCAGGATATTACGGACGCGTACTATGATACGGAGACCCGCGTTAAAACCGTTAAGATAAAAATCGAGCGTTTGACCGCGCTTCTGCAAGACGCGGAGAATATGGAGAATATCATACAGCTCGAGAACGCGCTCTCGGACGCGACATATGAGCTGGAAAGTTTAACCGGAACGCTGAAAAACTTCGATAGACAGGTGGATTACTCGGTAGTAACGGTCTACCTGCAAGAGGTTGTGAAAGTTAGTGACCCCGTGAAGCCGCCTCCGGTAACGCTTGGAGAACGTATATCAAACGCCTTTTTGAACGGTTACGAGGGAGCCGTTGAAACTGTACAGAACCTAATCGTATGGGCCGCGGAGTCGCTGTTCGGGATTCTGCTGTTAGCGCTTGTGGTAGCGGCTGCGATATGCCTTGTGCGGCGCGCAAACCTGAGACGCCGTAAGGCTCCTCCTGCGTACTTCGAGACTCCTCAAAGCGAAAACAGTGAAGCCGAAAAGAGCGCGGATAACGAAAAAGAGAAACAATAATAGACAATATGTTAACAAAAGTATGCGCAAATGTTAAGAAAGAAATACTTTGAGAAATGGAAAAAAACGCTTGACAAGGAAAAGTAAATCGTGTATAATAACGGAGTAAAGAGTCAATCAGAGATGGTTGATTGCCTATGAAAGGAGACCACTGCTATGAAAAAGAAACTCTTAAGTCTTGCACTCGTTGCCGTTATGCTAACCACCTTATTAGCCGGAACGCTTGCATCCGCGGCAGACGCCAACATCCTCAGCAATGACAAGGCGAAGGTTGACATAACAAACATTGCCAACGGCTACGTTAAAGTAGCATATACAGGCGGCGGCACGGAGAAAATTAAAGTGACCGTCACTGACGCAAACAAGGTACAGTATTCGTACAACCTTAATAACAAAGGTGACTACGAGATATTCCCGCTGTCGCAAGGCGACGGAAAGTACCAAGTCGGCGTATTCAAGAATACAAGCGGTACTAAGTACAGCTCTGCGTTCTCCACAAGCTTTGACGTAAAACTCAAAGACCAATACGCGCCGTTCACGGCTCCTAACCAGTACGTGAATTACAGCGATAGCAGCAAAGTAGTCGCGAAAGCCTCCGAGCTTACGAAAGACGCTAAGAACGACCTCGAGAAAGTATCGAAAATCTATGACTATTTAGTCAAGAACTTCACCTATGACAAGGACAAAGCCGCCGAAGTCTCGAAAGGGACGCTTACCGGCTATGTACCTAACGTAGATGACGCCTTAGCCGCGAAAAAAGGCATCTGTTTCGATTACGCTTCTACCGCGGCGGCAATGCTCCGCAGCCAGAAGATTCCGTGCAAATTGGTAATAGGCTATGCAGGCGACGTATACCACGCTTGGATAAATATCTATACGAAGGAAACCGGCTGGGTAGACGGAGTAATACAGTTTGACGGTAAAAACTGGAAATTAGCGGATCCGACGTTTGCGTCAACAGGAGGAAACAGTGACTCGGCGAAAAAATACATCGGCGACGGCAAGAACTATACGGCGAAGTATACTTATTAAGGCAGTAAGAGGGTAAGTCGATGAAATATCTTCCGGCACAGTATCTTTCCTCGTTTTGTATGTCGCTGCACTTGGCGTTGAAAGCCGGAGTGTCAATATCCGAGAGTGTGACTATCTTTCGCGATGAGGAGTCCGACAAGGGCAATCACGCGATGCTGGAAACAGTAGGCGGAGAGTTAGACCTCGGCAGCACCTTGGCGGATTCGCTGAAAAAGGTTCAGGGCTTCCCCGAATATTTAGTTGATATGGTAGAGATAGGCGAGAAAACGGGTACTCTTGACAGTACCCTTCTCGCCCTTTCGCGTAACTATGACAGGCAGGAGAGCCTGTCAAAAAGTATTCGCGGCGCGATTACATATCCTATAATGATGCTTGCGGTATTATTGCTTGTGCTTATAGTTTTTGTGGTTAAAATTCTTCCGATATTCTACGATGTATATACGCAGCTTGACGCTCAGATGTCAGGCGTGGCAATGGGCGCGCTCAACTTCGGTAAGTGGCTCGGAGCGTCGTGGATACCGGTGGTAATCTGCGTTGCGGTACTGGCTGTTCTTTGCGTAGTATTCCGGCAGAATTTGTCGAAGTTGTTTTCCAAGATCTTTATGGGCGGAGCGCTCGGGAACGCAATGCGGACTGCACGCTTTTCGGCGGTGCTGTCTATGACGCTCGAGTCCGGACTGAATACTGACGACGCGCTGATAATGTCGAGCCGCTTGTTCGAGGGCGCGACAGCCGAAAATCTCAAATCCGCCGCGAAAGACGCCGCGGAAGGTCAGAGCTTTGCGGAATGTGTGGAGAAAGCCGGAATCTTCTCTAAAACTTATAACCGTATGCTCGCTATCGGTGTTAAAACCGGCGCTTCGGATTCCGTAATGGAGGAGATAGCGCGTAGGAGCGGGGACGACGCGAATGACCGTTTGGAAGCTTTCGTGGCAAAAATAGAACCAACCCTCGTAATCATTATGTCCGCGTTAATCGGTCTGCTTCTGCTATCCGTAATGCTGCCGCTTGCGGGAATTATGTCGGCAATTTGACGGAGGAAGGTTTTGAATACTAAGTTCAAACAACGTACGTTTCTATCTGTTCTGAAAGATTACGGCCTTGGCTTCGCGGTATTTGTTCTGGTGGTCGTAATGATATTGAGCATACTTCCCGGAGCCGCCGAAGCTAATACAGGCGAACAGCTGCGAATGTTAGACAACAGTATTCGCAAGGCTGTTGTGGTTTGCTATGCACTGGAGGGACGTTATCCCGAGAGTATTGAGTACCTGATAGAAAACTACGGAATCCGCGTGGACAATTCGAAGTTTATCGTGGGCTATTCGATTTTTGCATCGAACATAATGCCGGATGTTGACGTGCGCCTGAGAGAGGTGAGAGCCGGTGAATAAAACGAAGCATACGGCTGATACCGTTTTTGCGCTGCTGTTGTTCTGCGCCTTTGCCGTTTCGATGTTAATCGTTCTGACTATCGGCGTTCGGGCGTATCAAGGGGTTCGCGATTCCGTTGAAAACAACTACTCGCAGGATACTTGCGTTAGCTACATAACAACGAAAATACGCCACGCCGACGAAACGGGCGGGAGCGTGTACTTAGGCGATTACTGCGGGATTCCCGCTCTCTTTACCGCTGAAAATTTTGACGATACCGCATATTTGACCGCGATATACTTCTATGACGGTTATGTCAAGGAGTTTTCAGCGCTGGCGGAGCTTTTTACTGATACTAATAACCCCGTTGAGCCTGATTTCGGCTTTGATATCCTGCCGGTAACCGCTTTGACTTTTGAGATGACAGAAGAAAATTTGCTGCATATAACCTGCGTCGGGACGAGTAAGAAAGCTGAACAGGTGTATTTGCATCTGCGCGCGGGAGGGCAATGAAATGAAAGGTTCCCGCTCCGGACTGTTCCTAATGGAACTGATAATCGCGCTTTTGCTGTTTGCGTTTTGCGCCGGTGTTTGCATACAGATTTTTCAGTCTGCTAACCGCGAAACCCGCGCAAGTCAGGCGCTTAGTAAATCTGTATTTCTTGCTACTTCCGCCGCCGAAATCTATAAGGCGTCCGGAGGTGACAGTTTTCGTGTTGCCGCGGAGCTTGGGACTCCCGGAAGCACTCCCGAGGCTATCAATATTGAAACGCCTGACAGCGGGAGTTTTGTAATCAAGCTGACGGAAACCGGTTCGGGACACGCGGACATAGACGTCTACGCGTCATATCAGGAACCCCTTATATATACGTTATCAGTAAAGGCGGTGAAGTAATATGAACCGGCGTTCATTCCAAAAGCCGTCGATGGGGCTTAATGTCGGAACCTCATCAATAATGATGTTGTTTGTAGTTTTATGTTTGACAGTGCTTGCGGTTCTATCGCTTCTATCGGCGAATTCACAGATGACGATGACGCTTCGGGCTGCTAATTCCGTAAGCGCGTACTACGCGGCAGATACAAAAGCCGCCGAAATCTACGACGCGGTAGTATCCGGAGATATAACGGGCGTGACAGTAAAAGAAACCGACGTAGGTTTCATCTATTCCTATACCGTACCGATTGACGAGCACCAGACGCTTGCA
Source organism: Oscillospiraceae bacterium (assembly GCA_031260685.1). GTDB lineage: Bacteria > Bacillota > Clostridia > Oscillospirales > Oscillospiraceae > JAISJH01. The sequence continues at coordinate 9,783 of JAISLB010000021.1, forward strand.
GTGGAGCTTTTCGGGGACATACTGGGGCAGTTTGTTGTAAATAAGTGGAAAATTGTCGAAGCCGACGACTGGGTTCCGGAGGACGTACACGACCTCTGGGACGGCAGTTTTTCATAATCTTTTTTTAGGAGAGACCAATGGACACATTAGAAGAAATACTGAAATCCGCAGTAGAATACGGGGCAACGGATATATTTATCCTTGCGGGAACGACCGTCGCTTTCAAACGCGACGGCGAAATTGTTCCGCAGCCCGGCAATATGATTCTTCCGCCCTCCGCGAAAGTTCTGATTGAGCGCATTTACGAAATCGCTAAGCGCGATATGGAGCACTTTCTCGAAACGGGCGACGACGACTTCTCGTTTGCGCTGCCCGGAATGTCGAGGTTTCGCGCCAGTGTCTACAAACAGCGCGGTTCTTACGCCGCGACTATCCGTATTATACTTTTCGGAATCCCCGACTATCGTACTCTCGGAATCCCCGAGCAGGTGGTTAAATCCGTTGACCGCGGTTCGGGACTGATTCTGGTTACGGGACAGGCGGGTTCCGGTAAGTCGACTACGCTGGCTTGTATGATTGAGTACATAAATACGACCCGCCACGGACATATTATCACGATTGAGGACCCGATTGAGTATCTCTATCAGAATAAGAAAGCCATAATATCCCAGCGCGAGGTTGACATTGACACGGAGAGCTATCTTAACGCGCTGCGGGCTTGTCTGCGTCAAGCGCCTGACGTAATACTCGTCGGCGAAATGCGCGACCTCGAAACTATTCAAACGGTTATGACCGCCGCCGAGACGGGACACCTCGTAATCTCGACGCTTCACACGGTAGGAGCCGCGGGAACGGTCGGGCGAATAATTGACGTATTCCCTCCGGCTCAGCAGCCGCAAATTCTTGTTCAGCTCTCGATGTTGCTTCAAGCTGTCGTATCGCAGCAGCTTGTGCCGACAATCGACGGCGGACAGACCCCCGCGTTTGAGATAATGTACAATACGACAGCGGTGCGCACGATGATTCGCGAGTCCAAAGTTCACCAGCTTGACAGCGTTATCGCCTCCGGAGCTGCGGACGGAATGATGTCAATGGATGCGAACTTGCTGGCGATGTTTCAGGAGGGCAAAATCACCGAGAAAACCGCTCTGCTTAAATGCTTCAATCAGGATATGATGCAGAAGCGTATAAACGCAAGCAAACGCTGACAAATAGGGAACTCCGAGAATATAATAGTACCGGGACGGATATTAAGCCGCCCCGGTGTTTTGTTGTATAATGCTAAGCGCGAGCTATTAGAGTAAAGATGGCGTTTAAGTAAACTATTACGAGAAGTTTAACAAAATATGAAAGAAATCTGCAGTAATTGTTATCGAAATTTTAAGGAAATGTGAAAGAAAAATTAAAAAATTTGTTAACGATAAGTTAACGAAATATGAAAAAAGAAAGTCTGCGAAAAGTCGTAAAAAGCCCTTGACAAAGGGATTTAAGCGTGCTATAATCTTAGCGTGAGGTGAAAAAGAACGAAAGGCGTCTGACAAAATTTTAAGAATTTTTACCAACCGAGCCGAATTAGCGGCACGGGAAAGAAAGGATAGTTTATTATGAAAAAGACATTGAAGAAGTCGTTTGCGCTATTCTTAGCGCTGGTACTTGTACTCGGTATAGCGTCGATAGGCGGCGCACTCGCGACCGCCACGGAGCAAGACGCTAATCAGGTGACGTCCAGGGACACTAACGACGGTGTTTCCGATGTTCAGAACATTCTGCCCGGCGGAAAGCTGGACATCAGTAAGTCGGCTGCTCAGACTTCCGTTGAAAACGAGTTTGACATCACGCTTACTGTCGGCACAACGGATAATATTACGACCATATCCGAAACTCAGGCGATGGTTGTACTCGTCCTTGATATTTCAAGCAGCTTGGCAAGTGATTACGGTAACGTGAAAGAAGCCGCTAAGAGCTTCATTGACGAATACAAAGCATTAGACGTTTCATACGCCAAACGCGATATAGCGGTTGTAACGTTCGCAAGAGACGCTATTTCAAACGGTTGGAATGACGCGACTACTCAACTCGGCGTAGATAGCGCGAAAGCCGGAGTTGACGCAACCGGGGGTATGGAGCGTGCCGCGACAAACTTTGATGCAGCCCTGCGGCTGGCTAAAAACCTTTTCGCCGCAAAATCAACTGACCCGGACTACGCGACAGCCGCTAAGTATGTTATATTTATGACAGACGGCGGTCCGAACAATGCCTATAAATCGGGCGGAGACAGCATTAGTAAGATTGAGGGTAAAGCAGTCGGAACAGCTGCAAGCGGAGGCGGAGCTTCAACAGAAGGTAAGCAAGCCGGAAAGACAGCGGCTGAAGCGATTACCGCTTTGAATATCCCAATTTACGGTATTTGGTTCTCGAATACTACTATCGGCGCAAGTGCCAAAGCAGATTCGAAAGATTATTTAGAAGGTATTACCGACGCACTTTATGATAACGATGTTGCCGGAAATCTTGAAGCGCTGTTTTCAACAGTTGCCGTGAATATTACTGACCCCGCGCCGTCTGTGTGGAAAGTAGACGACATTATGGGCGATAACGTTGAGTTCATCGGCTTTGGCAATACGGCTGACCAAATCCTGTACAACGCTGCGAATAAAGTAGTTGCGGAGTATAAAGCAGCCGAAAGAACGCTTACGTGGTACTTGCTGCGTGATACAGCTCCGTATTCGTTAACGTACCGCGTTAGAATTGATAACCAATCTGCCGGTTCAGTGTATCTCGGCGACCCGACAGGCGCGGTTTCACACGCTACTAACGGAAATACGATATTGACGTATAAGGAAGAGGGAGCGCCTCCGACGACAGCGTCATTCGAGGTTCCGGAAGTTAAAGCCTATGCGGGCGACCTCACATTAACCAAAAGGGATTCCTACGGCGTATTGCCGGGCGCGGCGTTCACCGTTACGGGCGGGACTTATACTGCTGTTGTTACCTCTGACGCGAACGGGCTTGTCAGCTTCGTGAATATCCCCTCCGGACACGTGTATAAGCTGTATGAGTCGGCAGTCGCGGACGCTGAATTGTATACGCTTCCCGACGCGGATATAGTGTACTGGACTGTAACAGTTGACCACGGAGTAGTTACGGTAAAAGACGCAGCCGGTGAAGATGTAGATTTAGCAAATTATGTAGTAGTCAATGAGGGCGGTACTCCGCCGGAACCTACGCCAACGCCGGAACCTACACCAACGCCAACGCCTACGCCGACTCCTACTCCGGAGCCTACGCTTCCTCCGTATGTTCCTCCCTATGTACCTCCGATTACTCCGATAGTTCCGGAGCCGGAAGAGCCTGAAACTCCCGAAGAACCCGAAACTCCGGAAACTCCCGAAACCCCTGAACCTCCCGAGACACCTCAAACGCCTGAAACTCCCGACGTTCCCGAGACCCCCGAGACTCCGGAAGCTCCCGAGACTCCCGAGCCGGTAGTTCCCGACAGTCCTGTGCCGGAAGTTCCGCAGTATAATACCGAACAGCCGCAGGTTCCGGACGAACCCGAGTTCACAATCCCCGAACCTCCGCTGCCCTTGGCTCCCGGTAACTACCTCGAAGAATCTGACGACGGTTGGATAGAGTTTGATGAGGACGGAGTGCCGCTCGGAGAGTGGAAGTGGAATGAGGACGAGGAAGAATGGGAATTCGACGAATTCACCCCGCTGGGCGCTTTGGACTTCGAAGAAGACGTCTTAGTCGTTGAGCAGCCCGTTACCGAGGAAGTCAAACTTGCTCCTAAAACCGGAGATACCGCGCAGGTAGTTCTCTTTGCTGTTCTCCTCCTGGCAGCCGGAGTTACAAGCGTTGTATTGTTTCAAAAACGCAAAGAAGACTAACAAAAACCTAATCTAAGCGGCGAATAAGCCGGGCGAGAGTATTCTCGCCCGGCTTTCGCTTGCCTTTGGGCGTTTGATGTGGTATAATGTAGGGACTGCGCAAAGGCTTGCGTATTTCGCTCATTCTGCAAATTGAGGTATAAAATGACGGACTTTCTCCCAATCTCGCGGGACGATATGCGGGAACGCGCTTGGTACTATTACGATTTTCTCGTGGTGACGGGCGACGCTTATGTAGACCACCCGAGCTTCGGAGCGGCGGTAATAGCGAGACTGCTCGAAGCCGACGGTTACAGGGTTGCGGTATTGGCGCAGCCGTCGTGGACGGACGCTTCGGACTTTGCCGCGATGGGACGTCCGCGCTATGGCGTATTCGTAGGAGCCGGCAATCTCGACTCTATGGTTGCTAAGTACACTGCGGCTAAGAAGCCCCGCGGCGAGGATTTTTATTCCCCGGGAAAGCGCAGCGGGCTGCGTCCCGACCGTTCGAGCGTTGTTTACTGTACGCGCGCCCGTGAAGCTTTCCCGGGGTTGCCGCTTATTGTCGGAGGTCTCGAAGCTTCGCTCCGGAGGTTTGCTCACTACGACTATTGGGAGGATAAAGTGCGCCGCCCGATAATTTTCGACTGTAAAGCTGACCTCTTAACCTACGGAATGGCGGAGACCGCAACGCGGGAAATAGCGCGGAGACTGTCGAAAGGCGAAGCCCCGGAGAGTTTGACTGATATTCGCGGAACTGCGTATATAGCAAGCGATACAAGCTCCGTACGTTTTCCGTTTGAGAGCTGCGCGTCGTATGAGAAAGTTTGCGCCGATAAATATGAGTACGCCGCGGCGAATATGCAGCAATACCGCGAACACGACTCCGTTCGCGGACGTGCAATCGTACAGGCGGTAGGGGAGAGGTACCTCGCTGTGAATCCTCCGCAAATGCCGCTCACAACGGAGGAGTTCGACAGGGTTTCGGAGCTGCCGTATACTCGTGAGCCGCATCCAAGCTACGCTGAACAGGGCGGAGTACCGGCGATTGAGGAGGTCAAGTTTTCCGTAATCCACAATAGAGGCTGTTTCGGAGCGTGCAACTTCTGTTCGCTTGCGTTTCATCAGGGACGAATGGTAACGTCGAGAAGCCACGAGTCGTTAATACGCGAGGTTGAGAAGCTGACGAAGTTTCCGGATTTCAAGGGCTATATACACGATGTGGGCGGACCTACCGCGAACTTCCGCCGCCCCTCCTGCCAAAAGCAGCTGAAAGCGGGGCTTTGCGCCGATAGGAATTGTCTTACCCCCGAACCTTGCCCTAATCTCGACGCTGACCACTCGGACTATTTGCGGCTTCTGCGTAAGCTTGCGGCAGTTCCGGGGGTGAAAAAAGTTTTCGTCAGGAGCGGTATACGCTTTGACTTTCTGCTGCGCGATAAATCGGGCGAATTCTTTACGGAACTCGTTAAAAACCACATCTCCGGACAGCTCAAAGTTGCTCCGGAACACTGCATCGACAGCGTACTGGACTATATGGGGAAGCCGCGGATTGAGGTTTTCGACCGCTTTATGGAGAAATACAAAAAGCTGAACGACAAAGCCGGCAAGAAGCAGTTCCTTGTGCCGTATCTGATTTCGTCGCACCCCGGCAGTACGCTGCAAGACGCCGTAAAACTCGCGGAATACCTCAATAGGACGGGACGGCAGCCCGAACAGGTTCAGGATTTCTATCCTACGCCCGGAACTCTCTCCACCTGTATGTTTTATACGGGAATTGACCCGCGGACTATGCGTCCGGTGTACGTACCAAAAACTCCGCGCGAAAAAGCGCAGCAGCGCGCGCTGCTGCAATGGCGCAGACCGGAGAAAAAGCGTCTCGTTATCGAAGCTCTCAAAGCAGCCGGACGCGGGGACCTTATTGGTTACGGCAAAAACTGCTTAGTACGTCCGGAGGTGCGGAGGAAAACGCGTTAAACGCCGCTTCCGTCAAAGTCGGGGAGCAGTTCGTCGCCGCTTGCCGACAGTTCCTGCGTGTAGCCGTCCTCAATGTCCGAAGCGTCGAGATAGTCTAGCGCGGCTTCGTACTCCTCAGCTGTGAGAGTGCGCCGAAGTTCCGGGAAACGCTCCAAATCGCCGTGCGGAGTGTACTGGCTCATAAGGCTGAAGAGTACCTGTCCCGGTTTGAACGTTTGCGATATCCAATCAATTACGCGGTAGGTGTTGTCAAGGTTTCCGGGCAGGACGAGATGACGGATTAGGACGCCGCGCTTCAGTAAGCCGTTTTCAATGGCGAAATCACCGGTTTGGCGGTACATCTCGAGTATTGCGGCTTTCGCAAGCTCCGGATAATCGGGAGCCGCGGAGTAACGCGCCGCGGGTTCCGTAAGAGCGTACTTGTAATCGGGCATATAGATTTGCGCTTTGCCCTCTAAGCTGCGGAGAGTTTCGACGTTTTCGTACGCGCTTGAATTCCAAGCTACCGGCACTTCCGGCGCGTCCTCAAGTGAGCGCAGAATCGCCGCGGTGAAGTGCGTTCCCGTGACGAGGTTAATATTGTGCGCTCCCCGCGAGATTAGTTCGCGGTAGATTTCGCGCAGCCGCTCCGCCGTGACGATTGTTCCGGCGGTTTTTCCGAGGCTAATCGCGGAGTTTTGGCAATAGACGCAGTGCAGCGTACAGCCGCAGAAAAACACGGTTCCGGAGCCGCGTTCTCCGCTGATACACGGTTCCTCGCCGAAGTGGAGAGCGGCTCTCGCAAGCCTCGGTTCCGTACCGCTTGCGCAATATCCCGCGCCGTCCAGCGGAGTTCGCGCGGCTTCGCAAGCTCTGGGGCATAAGGTACAAGTTTCCATAGCACAATTGTAACATATTTAGCGCAGTAACGCAATACTTGACATTATGTAGAGATTGATGTATAATGGAGAAAAAAACATACCGGAGGTACACAAAAATGGCATATCTGGGAGAATCCACGGCAAAGCTCGGTTTCGGACTTATGCGCTTACCTCAAGAGCCGCAAGGCGTTGTTGACATTAAGCAGTTTGAGAAGATGACCGACGAATTCATCAGCGCGGGCTTCACATATTTTGATACAGCCTATGGCTATATCGACGGTGAGAGCGAAAAAGCCGCTAAGACCGCGCTTGTATCGCGCTATCCGCGTGAGAAATTTACTCTCGCGACTAAGCTCCCCGCGTGGGCAGGAGCGAACAACGAAAAAGAAGCCCAGCAGATGTTTTTCACCTCGCTTGAACGCACCGGCGCGGGATACTTCGATTTTTACCTCCTGCATAATATCGGAGCTACCCGGACGGAGAAATTAGACGAGTATAACATCTGGGATTTCGTCTTGAAACAAAAGGAAGCGGGGCTGATTAAACACGCGGGCTTCTCTTTCCACGACAACGCGCAGCTTCTTGACGAGGTTCTGACAGCGCACCCGGAGGTCGAATTTGTACAGCTGCAAATCAACTGGGCGGACTGGGAGTCAGGTGCCGTTCAGTCGCGCCTCTGCTACGAAACCGCCTGGCTCAAGCATAAAAAACCGATAGTAATTATGGAGCCGATTA
>JAISLB010000001.1 GCA_031260685.1 Oscillospiraceae bacterium
TCTATCGACGCGGATCTCAATGCCGGAGCGATTGACGATGCCCAAGCGAAAATTCGCCGCGACCGGCTTCAAAAGGAAATCGACTTTCACGGAGCTATGGACGGTGCCAGTAAGTTTATCAAGGGCGATACTACCGCGGGGCTTGTAATCACCGTTATCAATATCGTCGCGGGGCTTGTCAGCGGTATAGTTTTTTATGATATGGAAGCTATGGACGCGGTTCAGGTATTCACTATCGCGACAATAGGCGACGGACTGGTAAATCAGATTCCCGCTTTGCTAATCTCTACGGCTTCCGGTATTATCGTTACACGCAGCGGCACTGAAAACACGCTGAGCGAAGAAATTGTAGGTCAGGTTTTCGCGCAGCCGTGGGTATTGGTTTTGTCGGGCATCATATTATTCATTTTCAGCTTGATTCCGGGTATGCCGGGAATACAAATGTGGGTACTATCACTGACGCTTATAACTGTCGGTGTAGTGCAGCTGCGCAACAATAAGCTCTCGCTTGTTCCCGAAGTTGTAGACACTATCGAGGAGGAAGCCGAAGAAAAACGCAAGCCGGATAACGTAACTACCTTGCTGCAAGTCCACCCGATAGAGCTTGAACTCGGTTACGGCATTGTTCCTATGGTAGATGTGTCGCAGGGCGGCGACTTATTTGACAGGATAGTAATGATTCGGCGGCAGTGCGCGCTTGACCTCGGGATATTGGTTCCGGCGATTCGGCTCCGCGACAATATTCAGCTCGGAATGAACACGTACAGCGTAAAAATCAAGGGCGTGGAAGTAGCCAGCGGCGAGGTTATGTCCGACCACCTCTTGGCTCTCGCGGGCGGAGAAGTGTTAGAGGAAATCTACGGGATTCCTACTGTTGAGCCGACTTTCGGTCAGCCTGCGCTTTGGATTCCCAAGAGTGAGCGCGAAAAAGCCGAACTCTACGGATATTCAACGGTTGACCCGCCGAGTATTATCGCAACTCACCTGACAGAGATTATCAAGCGTTACGGTCACGAGCTGCTCAACCGGCAGCAGATTCAGACGCTTATTGACAACCTCGCGGAGACTCAGCCGACTCTCGTCGAGGAGGTCGTACCGAAAATGTTCTCTTACGGCGAGATACAAAAAGTTCTCGCGAATTTGCTCAAAGAGAATATACCGATACGCGATATGGCGACAATAGTCGAAACATTAGGCGACTACGGAGGCTTAACCCGCGACGCGGAGCTTCTTACCGAATACATACGGCAAAACCTCCGGCGAACTATCTCGAAGCGTTTCATACCGGAGGACAAAGCTTACGTTATTACTCTCGACGCCGCGCTTGAACAGCTAATCGCGGAGAGTACGCGGCAGTCGGAACACGGAGCGTACCTGACAATTGACCCGGTACAGCTGAATTCGATATTCTCAAAGCTTCGCGACTTGGCTAACGCCGTGATAGAAACAGGTCAGATACCGCTCGTATTAACCTCTCCGTTAGTCCGCAGACAGTTCCGCAAGATAGCGGAGCAGGTAGACCTGACGGTTCTGTCGTTCAACGAAGTAGACGCGGGAGTAGAAGTAATTTCAGCCGGAGTGCTGAAATTGTAGTAGGCAGTGGTTTTGTGATTAGTGGTCAGTGGTCAGTGGTCAGTGGTCAGTGAGCAGTGAGCAGTGAGCAGTGAGCAAGTTGTTCAATATTACGTAGATATTTTAATCTTAGCAACTGACCACTGACCACTAACAACTGACCACTGCAAAATGACCGCTGCAAACGGAGGTAACTATGCTTGTAAAGCGTTATCAAGGCAAGGATATGAAGGAAGTGCTGGATACCGTAAGCCGGGAACTCGGACCGGATGCGGTAATCCTCACTAACCAACGTGTTAAACGCAAAGGATTGCGCTTTCTATTTGCCAAGCCGATAATCGAAGCCACCGTAGGCTATGACCCGCAGCAAACTCCAACAGCACGGCGGGTTTCGGCGGCTAAGAACCCTTACTCCGGTTTGTATTCGCTCAATTCAGACCCTCCGGCGCAGACACAGGAGAACGGACTTGCGAGTATGTCGGCAGCGGCAATCGGACAGAACAGCGCGATTGCGCGTTACGGAACTCCGCAGTCCCCTGCCCTGACTCAAACCGCGCTCCGGCAATCGGAGGAACGCGCTAAGAAGGCTCTCGACAACAGCACCGAGCATATGTCGCAGCTGGACCGCAGAATTGACGCTATCGAGCAGATGTTGGCGGACTTTATCGGAAAGTTCCGCTATGTCAAGAAAGACGTAACCTACGACTATACGGAGGACGTAAACCGCTGCTTTATGCAGCTCCTTGACCAACAGGTGGAACAGGAACTCGCGCACGCGATAGCTCAAAACGCGGAAGGAATACTAATGCACACAACCGGAGCGAAAGCTGCGGAAGCGTTTGAACATCTCATACTCGAAAAGCTCGGCAGTCCGAATCCTATCGTACACAAAAAGTTTACGCAGAAAGTAATTCTGCTCCTCGGACCGACGGGCGTGGGGAAAACTACCTCGATAGTAAAGCTCGCCGCGAGTTTCGCGGTTCAGCAAAAGAAAAAAGTGGGTATAATCAATACCGACACATATCGCATCGCAGCTCAGGAACAGCTCGAAACCTACGCGGATATACTCGGAATCCCGCTCGGACGAGTGTACAGACCGGAGGAAGAGTTAGCCGCGGAACTCGAAAAAATGGCGGACCGCGAACTAATATTTATTGATACCGCCGGTAAAAAGCCGGGAGACGAAAAACATAAGGACGACGTCCAACAAATTCTCCAAATCGCGAGACCGGAAGATATTCTGATGTGCGTTTCGGCTACGACGGCTTTTAACTCGCTGAGGGAAATCTTTGATACCTATTCGTACATACCGGATTACAGCGTGCTTGTCACAAAAATTGACGAGACCAAGAGCCGCGGCGTTTTGCTGAACATCTGCTGGTATGCGCGGAAGCGGCTTGCGTATATCACTAACGGGCAGAACGTTCCGGATGATATACTGGGCGTAGTACCGGCGGATATAGTGGGAGAACTGTTGAACAAATCGAAGGGAGGCGAAACCGATGAGCAAGCAAGTAATTTATAGACAATCCGAAGTGAAATATCCTGTGGCTGACCAAGCGCAGAATCTGCGGGATTTAATCGGCGTTTCACAACCCCGCGCAATGAAGCTTATAACGATAGCAAGCGGAAAGGGCGGCGTAGGCAAATCGTCGCTGTCGGTAAACCTCGCGCTTGCGCTGACTAAGCTCGGGCAGAGGGTTCTTGTTGTTGACGCGGATTTCGGATTGGCAAACGTTGACATAATGCTCGGCGTCAACGCACGCTACAATTTGAGCCACGTACTTCGCAATGAGCGGCAAATGTCGGAGATTATCCAAGAGGGACACGGCGGTATACGCTTTATCTCGGGCGGTTCGGGCGTTATCGAGCTGCTTCGGATGAACGATGACCAGCTTCTGTCCGTAATGCAGGGAATACTGACATTGCGCGACCCGGCGGACGTAATACTATTCGACCTCGGAGCCGGTATCAACGAACATATAGTGCGCCTGATACTTTCGAGCGGCGAGACGATTATCGTCACAACTCCGGAGCCTACGGCGATTATGGACGCGTACGCGCTTATCAAAACGGTATCGCGCGAAAGCCTCAAGCATCCGCTGCGGCTGATATTGAACAAAGTCGAGGACACCCGCGAGTCAACAACGATGATTAAGGGCTTCTGCGAGCTTGTGAAAAATCACATCGGCTCGGAGATAACAGGTCTCGGACACGTAAATTACGACGAGGATATGAGCGGTGCAATCAAGCGCCAAATGCCGCTGCTTTTGAGTAAGCCTAACAGCGTAGCTTCCGGACAGATTATGGACATCGCGCGGAGCCTGATAGATATTCCCACTCCGCAGCCCACCAGTAAAATGGGACGCCTATTCGCAAAACTATTCGGAGCGTAATGCAGCGAACGGATAGCGTATATCAGTAGGTACGTGCGTTGGGAATGTCGAACGAAAAATACGTTCGGGGCTTGACAGGTTTGTGATTTTGTTGTATACTGGAGAGTAAAATGACTGGTATATGATATTCTCGAGCGGAAAGCGGGGTTTGCGAATTTGGCAGCAAAAGTAAAGCACGATATGAAAGGCGCGTTCAAAGTCGGAGACAGATTTACGCTTGTCGTAACGGACGATGACAGCGACACGAGCTATCCGCTGCGGGTTCAGGACGTAGAAGACGGCGGCGATTTACTGGTTGATATGCCGTCGGGAGCGGGAGGTATTCACCGTACCCTGCCGCGGAACTCCGTGGTGGAGTGTGCGAGTTTCCTTAGCAGCGGGCGTTACATACTTCGCGCGGTAGTTGCGGGACACGAATTCATCGCCGGCACTTCGGTTGAGTGTATGCGGCTGCGTCCCTCACGCGATGTGGAACGTTTGCAGCTGAGGGAGGCGTTCCGAGTGAGCGCGCGGCGCAACTGCACAATCAAGTGGAGTCTTACGGATGCTGCAACCGGCGAGGAAACCGTACAATGCGAGGATGCGTTTACGAATGACATTTCAACCGGCGGAATTCAGCTTATCACAAAGCGCGAATATCCGTCGGGAGCGCAGTTTAAGATAGAGTTACATTTGGAATTTCCGAATCCGGGGCATCCTCCGCTTGAACTTCTCGGCGTGGTACGTTCCTGCCGCGAAGCGCAGGGGCTTAGAATGTGTTTTATCATCGGAATACAGTTCCTGACGGATAAGGGCAAGCCGCTGTCGCAGGAAAGTCCGCAATCTCAAATACTTTTCCGCTTTATAAGACGCGAGGAATTGCAGCAGATACGAATCAACAGCACGTTATAAGTGTTCCGCCGCGGAATGGCTGCATACTGACCGGGAAAGCTCAAACCCGCAACAGTTTTCAAACGTAAGATATGGGGAGGTGAACCTTATGCAAACCGAACAATTGTCGGTCCTATGGGACAGATATCTTGCATCGCCCGCAAGTCAGGACGGTTGCGAAGCTAAAAATGACCTTGTGCTTAGCTATGTTTTTCTCGTTAAGGCAATTGTCCGGCGGATGATGCCGAAATATAACGCGCATAACGAATTCGACGATTTGGTCAATTGCGGCGTGATAGGGCTTATGGACGCTATCACAAAGTTTGACCCGTCCAAAGGAGTAAAGTTCGAAACTTACGCCGGGACGCGCATTAGCGGCGAGATACTCGACTATATGCGTTCGCAGGATTGGGCGCCTCCGAGTCTCCGTAAAAAAATTTCATCGGTTATGCGGGCGTACGAAGCTCTCGAACTGAAAGAACAGCGCGAAGTTACAGATGTCGAAGTCGCGAAAGAACTATCGATGGAACCGGAACAGGTTCGCGAAGTAATGGCGAAATCGCACATATTCAACGTGATAAATTTTGAGGACGCGCTGACCACCGCCGGTACGCCGATAGACGTTCCGGACAGTGAGGACGGTACTCCCGAGAACAAATACCTCGCTGAGGAACTTAGGACAAATCTCACGCAGCTTATAGCCGCCCTGCCCGAGCGGGACCGTCAGATTATTACGATGTATTACTACGAGGGTTTTCTGCTGCGCGATATTGCTGACATACTCGGAGTTACGGAAAGCCGCGTATCTCAAATCCATTCACGGGTATTGACAAAGCTGCGGAAAGGAATACTGAACGACTAGCAAAGGTTACAAATAATTACATTTGTAACCTTTTTGTTATGTAAACTCGATTGACCGTAATCATTTTATACGATGTTATGTCTACATATTCGACAAAACTAGACAAAATGACTAAAAAAAGAGACAAAACTTCGTACAAATTGCGACTTGATTTCAAAATGGTTACAGTTTATAATAGGCATATGGAGGGAAACACATATGCTTATTAAAAAAATTGTAACCGTTTCTATAACTATTGCTCTGATTTTGTCATTTTTACCGGCTCCCGCGGCTGCCGCTTATAATGTTTCCGTGTTGATTAACGGAGAACGCTTCGCGGCTTCGTCGGAACCGATTGCGCTTGACAGCGGAGTTTATGTACCCTTGCGGGAGTTTACGCTTGCTGTCAACCCCTCGGCTCAGGTCGGTTGGAACGCTAACTTGGGCGAGGTTGACGTCTACTCGCACGGTTTGAGTATCAGGATTCCCTATGGCGAGGAGTACATTACGGTCAACGGACATTTTATCTACATCAGCGGCGGAGTTTTCGGGATTGACGGAGTTACCTATATCTCGGTCACTGAATACTGTATGGCGCTCGGAGCTAACGCGGTCAGCAATCGGCGTCAGCAATCGGTTTCGGTGGTATATACGGGAGTTCCGGCTGCGCTTCCCGGAGGGAATTACGATTCTGACGACCTCTACTGGCTGTCGCGTATTATTTCGGCGGAAGCCCGCGGCGAACCGCTCGCAGGTCAAATTGCCGTCGGAAACGTTGTACTCAACCGAGTTGCGTACAAGAGTTATCCTAACACCATTCACGGCGTGATATTTGATAAGGTGTGCGGAGTACAGTTTTCGCCGATTTCAAACGGGAGTATTTATGATAGTCCTACGGAACGCGCCGTAATTGCCGCGAAGATGGTTCTCGACGGTACGAATACCGCGGGTGAAAGCCTGTTCTTTCTGAATGAGCGTACCGCTTCAAGCGGCTGGGCTTCGCGGACAAGACAGTATTACACCTCAATCGGCAATCACAATTTCTATCTGTAAAAAAGCAAACGGCGGGTAAATACCCCGCCGTTTCTTGTTTCTGCCGCAAGTGAAATTGTAAGGTTGACAAGAGCGGTTTTCTGTGTTATACTAACTCTTATTAGAGTGCATAAGCTATACAATGTGTGAAATACGTAATAATGCAAGGAGGAAACCATATGCTCAGACAAAAAACACCGCTCGGCGAAATAACCATATCGGGTGAAGTCTTTACAACGCTTGCGGGAGCTGCCGCGTCTACTTGTTTCGGAGTTCGCGGTATGGCGTATCGTTCGGTAAGCGACGGCTTAGTACATCTCCTCAAACGCGAGGTTATGGGCAAAGGTGTTCGCGTAGGCTATTCTATTGATTCGGAAAAAGGAAACTCTATATCGGTCGAGCTTCACATCGTCGCGAAAACAGGGGTTAACCTCCCCGTTATTTGCTCCGCGATAATAGAGGATGTAGCCTACAAGCTGACTCGCGACACCGGCACTAAGGTCGATGCTGTAGACGTATACATTGATTCCGTTATGATTGATTAGAAAATGGAGAGAGTAAATATGCACAGCCTTGATAACAACAATTTGAGCAATAAGTTAAGCAACGCTGCCGCAATACTCGATGATATGGAGAAATCAAATATGCACAGCCTTGATGGTAAAATTTTCCGCAATATGATTAACAATGCGGCGGCTATTCTTGACGACAGGAAGAAGATTATCAACGACCTGAACGTTTTCCCGGTTCCGGACGGAGATACGGGAACCAATATGTCGCTTACCGCGGGGGCTGCCGCGGAAGCGCTGCGCTCCGGAAGTGAGATGAGCCTCACGAAAGTTGCCGATGCGGTAGCCGCCGCAATGCTCCGCGGAGCGCGCGGTAACTCCGGCGTTATACTCTCGTTGTTGTTCAGGGGCTTTGCGCGTTCGCTCAAAGGTATCGACAGGGCAGCTCCCGCAGAGTTCGCTTTGGCGCTCTCCGAGGGGGTAAAAGCCGCGTACCAGGCGGTTATGAAACCCACGGAGGGGACAATCCTCACGGTTTCGCGTTTGGCTGCCGCGGCGGCTTGCGAAGCTTGCGCGGCTAACGATGAGATAAGCTACGAAGATATGTTCGCGTATACTATTGAAGCCGCAAAGAGTTCGCTTGCGAATACTATTAACCAAAACCCGGTACTCAAAAAAGCGGGGGTAATCGACTCCGGCGGAAAGGGCTATGTATATCTCCTCGAAGCCTTTGACCTCGGGATAAAAGGAGAAAGTATCAAAGTCACGGAACATTCCGCTCAAGCCGATAAAGCGACTTTCAGCGATTTTGATGAGGACGATATTACGTTCAGCTATTGCACGGAGTTTATCGTTACCCGCGATACCGCGAATCCCAAAAGTCCGCAGCTGCTGCGCGGCTTCCTCGACGCTATCGGCGACAGCATAGTCGTAGTAGACGATGACGAGATTATCAAGGTTCACGTTCATACGGACACGCCGGGTGCGGTACTCACAGAAGCGCTGACGTATGGTACGCTATTTACCGTTAAGATTGAGAATATGCGCAATCAGCACACCTCAATCGTAGCCGACGAAGCTCCGCCGGAACCGGACGAACCGGAGATTGCGGAACCAACCGAGAACTACGGCATTGTGGCGGTATGCGCGGGAGACGGCTTAGCCAAAATCTTCCGTGATTTGGGAGTTAACCGTATAGTCTCCGGAGGTCAAACTATGAATCCCTCCACGGAGGATATACTCCGCGAGATTAACAGGACGCCCGCAAAGACAGTTTTCGTTTTGCCGAATAACAGCAATATCATATTAGCCGCGCAGCAAGCAGCTCCGCACGCCGACGGGAGAAACGTTATCGTAATACCGTCAAAATCAGTTCCGCAGGGGGTTTCGGCATTGCTTGCGTTCAATCCGGACGGAGAAATCGCGGCAAACGAGAAAGATATGACGGCTACGCTCGGGAACGTTACGACAATCAGCGTAACCAAAGCCGCCCGGGACAGTACTTTTGACGACACGAGCATCTTCGAGGGAGACTGGCTCGCGCTGATTGAGAGCAAGCTGCTGTTCGCAACCCCCGATTTCCGTTTGCTGCTGAACCGTATCAACGAGGAACTCATACGCAAGGACCCGGAGTTCGTAACTGTCTACCTCGGGAGCGCCGCGGACAAGGATGCGCTTAGTCTCGCGGTTTCCGACAGCGCGGAGCTGACGGTAGTAAGCGGCGGACAGCCCGTGTACGACTATATTATAAGTCTTGAATAATTCTTGAAAGGATACACCACAATGAGTGATTTACTTCACAGCCCCAAGAACATTTACGAAACCGCCGATGAACGGCTTCGCGCCGATATCGCAACTTACGGAGAGGGCTATAAGAACTTCATACAGAACGCTCGTACCGAGCGCGAATGTACTTTGCGAGTTATTGAACTTGCGAGAGCCCGCGGCTTCCGCGAATATGTCCACGGAGAGAAAGCCATTCCGGGCGATAAGATTTACTCCGTCAACCGCGGAAAGGCGGTAACTCTCGCGGTAATCGGTTCGGAATCGCTTGCTAACGGCGTAAACATTGCGGGGGCGCACATCGATTCGCCGCGCCTTGACCTTAAAGCGAATCCGCTCTATGAAGATTCGGAGATTGCTTACTTCAAGACTCACTACTACGGGGGAATCAAGAAGTATCAGTGGCACAGTATTCCGCTCGAAATAAGAGGCGTAATTTGCAAAGCCGACGGCAGCAAGGTCACAGTATCTATCGGGAGTGAACCGGGCGACCCTCGCTTCGTAATATCGGACATTCTGCCGCATTTAGGTCAGGAGCAGTCGAAAAAAGTTCTCGCGGACGCGTTCCCCGGCGAGGGACTGAATATTATCGTCGGCTCAATCCCCGACAATACTAAGGACGATAAGGTCAAGGACAAGACGAAACTTGCGGTTCTGCGGCTTTTCAACGAGAAGTACGGTATAACCGAAGAAGACTTCATCTCGGCGGAGCTCGAAGCTGTACCGGCGCACGAAGTCCGCGACATCGGTTTTGACCGATCGCTCATAGGCGGTTACGGTTCGGACGATAGAGTTTGTTCATACACCGCTTTGACGGCTATTCTTGAAATCGAGGGAACGCCGAAGCGTACAGCGGTTTGCCTCTTGGCTGATAAAGAGGAAATAGGTTCCGAGAGCGTTACCGGTTTGCAGTCCCGTGCGTTTGACCGTTTTGTCGGTTCGCTCACGCGCTCACAGGGAGTCAATCTCGACGATTGCTTTGCGGAGAGCTTCTGCTTATCAGCCGATGTATGCAACGCTTTTGACCCGAATTTCCCGGAGGTAAGCGACAAACGCAATAACGCGAAACTCAACTACGGCGTGAGCCTTATGAAGTTCACGGGGCAGCGCGGCAAATCCGGCTCGAGCGACGCTTCGGCTGAAACTATCGCGAAAGTGCGCGGCTTATTCGCTGCGAACAACGTAACTTGGCAAATCGGAGAACTCGGTAAAGTTGACCAGGGCGGCGGAGGTACTCTCGCTGTTTACTTCGCGCAGAGAAACATTGAAACTATCGACGCGGGAGTTCCGGTACTCTCAATGCACGCTCCTTACGAGCTTATTTCCAAGGCGGATTTGTACTCAACTTATACAGCGATGAAAGCGTTATACACATTATGACAGAACAGCTGAAAGCAGACGTAATTGAACGCACTCAAAAGCTTCCCGGTGACCAAATGGCGGCTGCGCTTCGCGATGATTTGGTGCGCTCCGCACTGCGCCGCTATGCCGAAATGGTAGCGGACGGTTTAACGGAGCGCGAAGCCTACGAAGAAGTCAGCGAAGACCTCCCGACCTTTGAAGAAGTGTATGACAGCTACGACCAAAGAAACGCGGCGGCGGGAAGTCAGAGCGCCGCTAAACGCAAGTCGATTATGGTTCCGTTAATTCTCCTTGTCGTGATATTGCTTGCGCTTACCTTTTACGTTATCAATAAGATGAACGAACCGCAGAACGGAGCAAGCGGGAGCGTGGAGCAAATGCAGGCTGATGGTTGGTACACATACCCCGACCAGCGGTTCTTTCAGCCGCGAAGCGGAACCGTTGAGGGCGAGAGACTCAATAGCGTCAAGGCAATCACGGTAAACTGGTTCCACGGTGAGGTGATTATCCTGCCCTCCGACGACGGAGTGCTTCACATTGAGGACAGCTTCACAACACTCGGGAACGAC
>JAISLB010000041.1 GCA_031260685.1 Oscillospiraceae bacterium
CGCCTCCCGACTCCAACGTGCTTATTCTCGACGTTGTCGCCGAGCTGAAGCCCACCTGTACTATGGGAACGGCTTTTGAGGATTATATGGCAGATAACAAGATTTTCAACTATCTTGAGGGCGTCGCTATTCCTATGACTTCTGTTGAGAACTCCGTTACCGCAATGCGCGACTTACTTACGAAATACCCCGATATTGACATCGTTTACACCGTTAACGACAACTGCGCAATCGGAGCGGCTCAGGCAATTGAAGCCGCGGGACGTCAGGACGAAGGTATTATCATTTGGGGCTATGAGGGAACTCCCGCAGCTCTTGACGCTATCAAAAAAGGCACTATTTACGGAACTAGCTATTCGGATCCCTATAACGAAGGGCTTGTAAGCGTTTCGATGCTGCTGTTCTGTATTAACACCGGTATTTCCGCGAATTCTCTCGGCGGCTTGAACTATACGCCTGTTGTGGAACTTGCCACTGTGCCGGTAACAATTGACAATATCGACTCTGTCATTAAGTCAACCCACTGGGATTTAAGCACCTACGGATATTAAGCGTTGGCAGTGGTCAGTGGTTAGTGGTCAGTGGTAAGTAGGGACGAGGTTTGCGAACCAGCGTCCAAACCTCCGTCTCACGTCACTGACCGCTCCGACTGCTGACCACTGCTGACCACTGCTGCTGACAAGGGAGGAGAACGTGAACAATAAGCTCGCCAGAAAACTTATTACACTTGCGTTGATTGTTATCATCGCGCTAATATTCGGAGCGACTACAAAGTCTTTTTACACACTGCGGAATTTTCAAATGCTCCTTAGAGAAGCGGCTTTCATCGGGCTTATTTCCCTCGGAGTGTCCTTTGTGATAATCGGCGGCTGCATAGACCTCTCGAGCGGCGGGATTATTTGCTTCTCGGGTATAGTATGCGCGCGGCTTGCTCAAATGGGTGCGCCGGGCGTTGTTGTATTGCTCGGCGCGGTAGTTGCGGGTTGTCTCTGCGGCGCAATCAACGGCTTCTGTATTACGAAGCTCAAAATTAACGACTTTGTCACGACGCTTGCCTCCGGCTATGTCTTTTCCGGTATCACACTGTTTTTGATGTTCCGCGATGCCCGCGGCAGAATCGAGTCGCCGCTCATCAGAAGCGAGAGCTTTCTCGTATTCGGAAAGCACATAAACGGCTTCTACTATATAACAATCGCGTGGATTGCGCTTGCCGTTATAGTTTATCTGGTTCAGTCTCGTACACGCTTCGGACTACACGTTGTGTCAATGGGGTCAAGCGAAAAGTCGAGCGCGATGTCCGGAGTGCCAATCGGCAGGCTTAAATTTTTGACCTTTGTTTTGTGCGGAGCTTTTTGCGGTCTCGCGGCGGTTTTTACCGTGTCTTATCAGGCTACTACTTATCCGAACCTAGGCGGCGGAATGGGGTTTCAGGCGGTAGCCGCTTGCGTAATCGGCGGAGTAGTTCTCGGCGGCGGTAAAGGCGATGCAACCGGCGCTGTTTTCGGCTCGGTGTTTCTCGTTTTAATTCTTAACGGAATATATAAATATGGACTTTCTACCGCTTGGCAGTATTTTATTCAGGGCGGAATAATTCTGATAGCTATATTCTTCGACGCGCTGTTTGGTTCGCTCTCTCAAAAGCGGCTTGAACTTTTGTCCCACGCGGACGAAATCGGGACGGGAGGTGAAACGCTTAATGCGAAGTGAGGAAATCGTGCTTAGAGCGGAGGGAATCCGCAAGCAATTCAACGGAATAGAAGTGCTGAAAGGCGTTGATTTGGAAATTCGCGCCGGAGAAGTCAACGCGCTTATGGGCGAAAACGGCGCCGGTAAGAGTACGATTATCAAAATAATCTCCGGTGTTTATGAAAAAGACGCGGGACAGATTTATATCGGCGGGAAAGCGGTTGAAATAAAAACGCGTCAGGACGCCCGCCGTTACGGGATTTCCGTTATTTATCAGGAATTGTCGCTTGTGCCGTCGCTTACAGTTACCGAAAATATTTTTCTCGGACAGGAAATAATGCGGCGCGGCTTACCCGACCGGCGCGCAATGAAAAATCGCGTCTGCGCACTGATTGACACCTACGGCTTTGATTTGAAAGAAAACGCGCTTGTAGGTTCGCTCGGAATGGCGAAGCGGCAAATGACTGAAATTCTCAAAGCCCTCTCTCAGGACGCAAAACTGCTGATAATGGACGAACCTACGTCGGCTCTCTCCGCGGCTGAAACCGAAAAGCTCTTCGAAACGATGAACGGTCTTACAGCACGCGGAGCCAGCGTTTTGTACATTTCGCACAGATTAGAGGAAATTTATCGTATGGCTGATAGGCTTACGGTAATGCGTGACGGTTCGGTCGTCGGAATCCTCGATAAAACTGAAATAACTCCCGAAAAAGTCACAACAATGATGATTGGCAGAGAACTCAAACAAACTCAAAAACGCAGTGTCCGGCGCAGTGACAGTCAATGCCTCGAAGTGAAAAATCTCTCGTATAAAAAGCTGCTTACGGATATCTCTTTTTGCGCTTACGGCGGTGAAATTCTCGGAATCGGCGGTCTTGTAGGTTCCGGCAGGACGGAGTTGATTCACTGCATATACGGCAGCGCTAAGAAATCCGGCGGTTCAATCACTTTGCGCGGAAAACCGCTTTCCGGAAGAGTTCGCCGCAATATTAAGAACGGTTTCGGTCTTGTACCGGAGGATAGGCGCAGCGAGGGCTTCTTCGCAGTTTTGCCGGTTGAACGCAATATCAATATCGCGAGCTACGACTTTTTGTCAGCTTTCGGCGCTTTTGTCAAGCGCAGGCAGGAAATTGCCAACGCCGAAAATGCGATTGATAAATACGACGTCCGCCCCGCTATGCGGAATATTCCGGTTGAGAATTTATCAGGCGGAAATCAGCAGAAAGTCGTCCTCGGACGTTGGCTTTCGCGTGACCTGAATGTTCTTTTGCTGGACGAACCGACCGCCGGGGTTGATGTTGGAGTGAAAGCCGATTTGTACTCGTATATCCGTGAACTTGCGGATAACGGAGCTATTGTTATTATGGTTTCCTCTGATTTAGAGGAATTGACAAATGTTTCGGACCGTATACTCGTCGTCCGCGAGGGGAAAATTTTCGCGGAATTGACAGGCGGCGAAGCTACGCAAACTGCCGTACTTCTTGCGTCGAGCGGAATACGCGAAGCGGAGGGTGATGCGGAATGAAAACAAAATTCTTCGGACTAATCGGCAGCGCGTGGGGGCAAAGAATTACTTTTTTTGCCGCGATAATGATTGTTATGGCGATATTTCAGCCTGTTTTTTTCTCGTGGTCGAATTTACTCAGTATTTTGTTTGCAATCGCGATTTACGGCATAATGGCTTGCGGAATGTTGTTCGTAGTGTTAGTGGGCGGAATTGATTTCTCAATCGGCTCTATGGCTGCTTTGTCGGCTTGTATTGCGCTTACGTTCACCTCTCACAACGCGTATTCCGACGGTTCTGTAATTATCGCGATTTTGATTTCGCTAAGCGTTGCGATTGTCGTCGGCGTAATTCACGGCTTATTTGACGCTGTACTGAAACTTCCGGCATTTGTCGTTACGCTTGCCACGCAGTATATGCTGTATTCGCTTGCTGATATGCACATCGGCAGCAAGTACGTTCATCTGACGGATACGAATAACCTCTACTACGCAATCGGCAACCTGAAGGTTTTTTCAATACCTATGCCGGTTATAATATTTATCGTATTTGCGGCAATTACAGCTTTCGTACTTACGAAAACGACCTTCGGCAGACGGCTGTACGCCGCAGGAGGAAATCGCCGCGCGGCTTCCCTCGTTGGTATCAATACTAAGCTCTATACTGTCTGCGCCTATATTATTTGCGCTGTCGCGGCAGCTATCAGCGGAATTGTGCTGTCCTCGATGAATCTTACCGCCTCTTACGTAACCGCGAGAGGTTACGAGGGAACTGTGATGATGGCGGTAGTAGTGGGCGGAGTAAACATTATGGGCGGTCAGGGGAGCGTTTCCGGCGTAATATTCGGTGCGCTTCTGGTCGGGGTTCTCAACAACGTAATAATCCTTTTGGGTATTTCGACGGATTATTCGGAACTTGTTCAAGGTGTAGTAATCGTTGCCGCAGTTGCGCTGAATGTCTACGGAGCAACGAAAAAGAGGAGAATAATATGATAACTTTCAAGCGGATTATTGACGAAAACGCTCAGCCCTCAGAGCTTCCGAAGCTTGATATGAGCGGTGTTGAACGCAAATTTTTGAAGGCACGCTTCACGGCGACCCGCTTTTTAACGAGCCGCCGAATCAAGCGCGAATATTTGAGTTTTTAGAAAGGAATGGTCTTTAAGCGTAGAAGCGATTATGCGATTTCGGTTTTATATTCAAGAATAATTTTATTTATTTTGTTTTTTAATTCTAAGCTATGTGTTGTTCCGTTCCGTTCCGTTCCGTTCCGTTCCGCGTAGGTAATCATCGCTCGGAAAATCAGTGTCGATTTTTTTCAACACCAGCAGAACCTGTGAACATTGACCTAGGGGCAAATCAAATGGATAATCAGCGGTATTATTTGGATATATATCATAAGCGTCGAGCAATTGCCAGCCTTTTAATATTAACGGTAGGCGTGCTTTTCCGTAAATTCTCCCATCGTTCCATAGGGCGCAGTCCTGCCCAAGCGGAACTCCGTACAGCAAAATACCGTCTTTCTTCAAATAATGGTGCGCCTGTTTCATTGCTTCTAAATCTCCGAACGGGTTCAGCGGGTCGCCGTATCTTCCGAAACCGTCGTGTTCAAACGATGAATACGAAATGGCAACATCGGTTTTGGGCTGGTTTTCCTCTAATTCCTCGTGATTGTAAACTGTAACCTTTGGATGGTCGGAAATTGGTTTATTGTAATCGACTATGTAAACTTTTTCCGCTTTATTCCATAGTGACATAGCATCGCAGTTACAGCCTACCAGCCCCCAAATCAGAGCCGTTTTCCCCTCAAAGCTGTATTTTTCAAAGCAATCGTAAAAAGCGTTAACCTCTTTGCCGTAGTAGAAAAAAGTTTTCCTGCTTAATCTGTGAAAGGCGCTTTTATAATCATTTGCCGTGATATGAGCCACGCGCTGTTCGCCGACGACTCTTGTGTCACGGTACGCGTATATTACTTGAACCTTGCCGCCCATTGTGAAATCGTCAATGAGTTCACTTGGTATAGTATTTGGCGGAGGCGGAGAATTAACCATACGCGGTGAAACTTCAAAAATCGTAACGACTTTTGAATATAGCGATTCGTGAACGTTTGTTATCCATATTATTACAGATTGGGGTATGTTTCTCTTCAGAAACGCTTTGAATTGTGTGATGGTCATAGTTTGCTCTCCTTTTAGTATTTTATTTTTTTGGCTTATCGAATAAATTACTCATTGCGGCGGTATCACTTGCGCTTGTAAACGTAGGCGCTCCGGCTGCCGCGGTGTTGTTTTTCTTTTGCTTGTCCATATATTTCATTTCATTGCGCGTGTAGTTATCAACCGCGAACATCGGCGCCATTTTTACATCCGAAATTTTTAGCGCAAGTTGAAATATTGCCGATTGCGGACTTATTCTGTGCATAAACACTTTGTAGTACGTTTGCATTAGGAACCGCCGCAATACAGCGCGGAACGGCGCGGATGCCTTTGCACCGCCGCTGGCTGCTGCTGCGGCTTTTACTACGTCGTCAACTGTGATTTTCTCAAACTGAAATCGCGTTTCGCTATTCATAAATATTACAAGCCTTTCTTAAAAAATATCAAGGTATCTGTTCGGGCGGATAATTAGTTTTTGCGTGTTTTTGTTCAGCATTGCGGCAGACATTGAGAACGAGCTGTTTGGCATAACCATATGTTTGCATAGGCTCATAAGCTGCATATCGCGGAAATCGTTGTCGCCGCTGTTGCCGTCTACTACGACTATCTTATCACCCGCGATAAATCCGTAATCTGCTAACGATTTTTGCACTCTATCCAAATTGTCTGTAAATACAAACCACGTCGGTTTATCTAAGTACGAACGCATTTTGTTAACCGCGTAGTAATAAAACGATTTGCCCAGCCCGAACTTTGCGTCCTCCTCTCCGTCCGCGTGAGAATATGTTCTGATGTGTACCGCGACCGAGTTAACGCTGTCAATTGTATCAATCATACGTTTGTTGAAATCGTCGGTAACGGGGGTAAATTCTAATTCTTTCGAAATTGCTTCAAACGCCGCGCGGTAATAATGCGTAGTGTGCCAATAACCGTGGTACCACACGTTTCCCTTGATATCAGCGCTTTCCTTATTGTACGCGCCGTTATCTACGCGGTAATCCGCTTCCCGCAGCTCCACATTTGCGAAAGACTCCTCATACGCTACTGACTCGCTGACTATTGAAAAATTGCCGAGCCCCAACCTCTCAAGCAGCGTAACCATATGTACGTTCTCCGATTGTTTACGTATTTCGTCCCACGCTGCCGGAGAAAATTTATCTCGCAACCGCGGAAACGTTACCCCGAACGCTCTGCCCATCCCGTAGTATTTTGCGTATCGCGGGTCATCGTAAATTGATGAGTTAACAATACACTCATCATCAGTGCAACGCTCCTGCAACCAGCGGAAGTAAACGTAGATATACAGCTGATTGCCTAACCCGGCGTGGAGATTTACGATTTTCAAATTGCTGCCTCCTTATAACACTACTGCGAAAAGCTTCGCATTGTGCCGTATTATTTTATTCTGCGGATTTGCCCGTTTTACTTATTATTTTCAGCGCGCCCCGTACGCTTGCGAGCAGCGAGAGTTTTTCGCCGCGATTGAAGATTGCGCAAATGTTTAAGCCTGCGCTGACTACCGCCGTCGGAACTACCGCGAGTATCAAGCCCAGCCATGTGTCCGCGGCTATCAGTCTGCTGAATCCAAACGCTACTGCCGCCGAAATAGCTGTACAGACTATAGAATACGCAAAACCCGGAAACAGCTTGTACCACCGAAGTTTCAGCAGCTTTGCCGCCATTGGTACCCTGTAACAAATGATTTGCAGTAAGCCGGCAGCCGGACTGACGATTGCCAACGCGTATACTCCCAGCTCCGTGGTTTTGAGCAACGCGACCACCGTGACTACGCTTACAACGCCTGTGACTATTATGCTGATAGACTGCGCTTTGAGCTTGTCCAGTGCCGGGAAAACGTTCGCAATTGGGAACGTCCCGACGCTAAGCGCGAGGTTGAAGCATAGCGGCAGCGACAGCAAATACAGCAAACGCGCGTCTTCTCCGGGCAGCCACAAACCGTAGAATTGCTTACCGAATACGAACATTACGCTAATGGGAATTGCGCAGAATACAGCGAGAATCTTGCACGAACGTGAGATTTCATACTCGCAGTTATCGCCGTTAGCGTGACGGATAACCAGATTCGGCGCAAAAGTAGCGGCAATCTGACCGCCTATGCTTTGCAGACTCCCGGGAATAGTGCGCGAGAGCGCCAACACGCCCATTGCGACGGGACCTACAAGTACGTTGCAGATTAGCAAATCAAGCCCCGTGAGAAGTATCGCGCCAACGCTTTGCAGCGCGTTCCACGTTCCCGAGACCAATACTTCCTTGAGCTTTGCGAAGGAATACAGCGATCGCTTAATTTTCAGCTCCGGAAAGAATCTGCACTTATTGTAAAACGCCCACGCCGCCATCAGCGGAATTACGACAACACCGCTAAGCATATAATACCACATCTTAGGGGGAAATGTCAAGAACAATATTACGACAATCACCGCTGATATAGTTTGAGTTATAGCGTTCCCGATATTTTGCAGAAAGATTACATCTTTGGCGTAGAACCCGGCGTTCCAAACTGACAAAACGTTAGACAGCACCATAGAAGCGACGGCAAGAGAGAATACAATCCGAACATCAGTCAAAAACTCCGGCGAGACGTTAATCAACTTGTTGATGTTTACTATACACAGTATTAGCGGGATCCCCAGCACGGTAAACAACGCTATGTTTGCAAAAAATACAGATGCGTAATATTGTCTAGCCTGTTCGTTTTCTCCGCGAGCTATCGCGTAGGTTATAAACCGCGACGACATAGAGTTCAGCGCAATCGTAATAATTGAAATGTAGGAGGTTGCGTTATACGCGAGCTGCACAAAACCTTGCGCCTCCACACCGATATTGCGGGTAACGAAAGTCACAACAAACAGCGAGGTCAGTTGAAATACGCCGACAGAAACCAATGTAGCTATGAGGTTTAGTGATATTCGCTTTTTATCCGATAAATTGGACATTGATACTCCTGTTATTTTGTATGCCGACTTACGCGCGAATACTATCGGCAGCGGCGCGGAAAGTGCTTAACGTCAGTTGCTCCGCCGCGGGAACCGTGTTGCTTTCCGTCATAACCACATCTCCGCAATAGTCGCAGGCGGGAATATACTTTCTGAAAATCAATTTGCGCAGCTTCCCCGGGAATGTAGATTTTGACTCTTTGCGTATATCAATATATTTACTTATATCCTCCGGAATTAGCCCTAATTTCAGTCCGTGCGCGCTGGCTTCGCAGTTGTGCAGCTGTCCGTCAACTAAGCAAACGCACTTATGGTTGCAATTATTCCATTGATGTATCAGCCCCTGTGTGTCACGATTACGAGGCTCTACGGAGCCTTTATTTATCCACCGCATTTGCTCGGCGGTTGTGCGGACTTTTATTCCCGCGTTTCTAAACGCCGCGGCAATCTCGTTGTATCTTTTGCTTAGTTTTCCATAATTTGACAGACTAACAAAAACTCGGTTGCGCTTCATAGCCGAAAGGAGCTCGGCGTTTGGCATTATTGTCGCGTTGCTCACGACGAGAATTTTCTTGATTTCGGCTTTACTGCCGATATAGTCAATAAGCTGTGCCAGTTCCGGATAAAGCAAAGGTTCTCCGCCAATGAGTGACAAAGTGTAAATCCGAACGCCGAACGACAGCAAAGTGTCTAAATTTCCGCGTAAAACGTCGATAGAGAAGTCCTGCGCTGGGGGGGGGGGGGAGACAGGGCTGCTGTCGTCGTTGCTACGGCGGTCATATTGTATCAATTCGCTGCAATGCTTACCTCTCAGCGTACACCG
>JAISLB010000051.1 GCA_031260685.1 Oscillospiraceae bacterium
ATGTCAAGCCCGGTTACAGCTCCGCACTTTTCAGCGAGGTAGGCTGTCAGCGTTCCAATCCCGCAGTATAGCTCAAGAACATTTTCAGTTTCCGGAGCTTCTGAACGCGCTGTTTCAAACGCTTCAACGGCGGTTCTGTAAAGTACGTCCGCCTGTTTGCTGTTAACCTGAAAGAACGCGCTTGGGAAAACGTCGAAGCTCAAATCGCCGAGCGGCATCGGCACGGTCGTGCTGCCGTGCAGCGTATAAAAGGTTCCGCCGCCGAAAATCGTATTGCCGCTGTCGCGGTTATCGCACCATAAGAGCGAAGTACAATCCGCAAGTCTTGCAAGCATAAATTCCGATAGTTCGAGCTTTGGCTTACCTTTCGCTATGACGGCAATTTGACTGCCGCGAACGAAAAGTTTGCGCAGCAGCCCCTTTTGCGTGGTTTCGTCATAGGTTGACAGTCCTAACTCGTCGATAGCGTCTTGCAGCACAGCCGCAGCGTGATTCGCGAATTCAGTTTGCAGCAGACAGTCCGTCACGGGGAGCAGGCTGTGACTGCGCGCCCGGTAAAACCCGACTTTTCGCCCGGAGATATTGTAGATTGCTTTATTGCGATATCCGGAGCGCGAATCAGCCGCGAGAATGTCGCTTACCCGCAGGTCGGACTTTGCTATCCGTTCAAAAGCGTCGTTGATACGCTGAACCTTCTGGCGAAGTTCCTCCGCGTAAGACATATGCCGGTATGAACAGCCTCCGCACTGCGGATAATGCGGACAGTCCGGCTCACGGCGCTCCGGCGAAGCGGTCAGAACGTCGATAGTTTTCGCCCATACACTGCGTTTATCGACTTTAAGAATTCTCGCGCTTACGGTTTCGCCGGGAAGCGCGTTCGCGACGAAAGTCACTCGTCCGTCCGCTAAACGCGCGATACCGGAGCCTTCGGACGAAGCTCCGGTTATTTCAAGAGTTACTATATCATTTTTGTTCATTGAATCTCCTAATGTAGTTGACGAGTAATTGTAACACAAAACGCGGAAAAGGTCAAGCCCCCGCTGCCGCGTCTGCTCCCGTTTCCGCGTAAGCTCTTAGCTAAAGGCGCGGACGAACTTTTGGGTTTGCTCTATCACTCCGGATTTGCCGTCCAGTTTTAGATTGATATACGGCGCGTCCAGCCCTCTCGCGACCTTGATTTTACCTTTGAAGCCGGGGTTTTGCATTATCGCTGTCAGACGCGCTCCGTCAAGTCCCGACAGCTTGAACTGTATCATTCCGGAGCTTTGCTTTATGTCCACAATATTTGCGTTTGCGGCTTCTCCGCGAAGCAGCGCTATGCTAATCAGCTCCAGAACCTCGGAGGGAGGTTCGCCGTAGCGGTCTATCAATTCGTCTACTATTTCACTCTCGTCCGCTGCGTCCTCAATGAGCGCGATTCTGCGGTAGATGTCCATACGTTCCTCGGGAGACTTCACATAGCTCTCGGGAATACTCGCGTCAACGCTGAGGTCCGCGCTGCAAGGTGTTTTGCGTGTAACTGTTTCGCCCTTGCCCTCTTGTACTGCTTCTTCCAAAAGCCGCAGATACATATCGAAGCCTACGCTCGACATATGACCCGACTGCTCTGAACCGAGCAGATTTCCCGCGCCCCTTATCTCGAGGTCGCGCATTGCGATTTTTACGCCGCTGTTGAACGCAGCGAACTCACGAATGGTATTCAAACGTTTCATCGCCACTTCCGTGAGCGATTTGCCGGTTTTGAACGTGAAATACGCGAAAGCCCTGCGCTGGCTCCGACCAACTCTTCCGCGGATTTGGTGCAGCTGCGCAAGCCCCAACCTATCGGCGTCCTCGACTATAATAGTGTTTACGTTTGGTATGTCGATTCCGGTTTCGATAATTGTCGTGCAGACGAGTACTTGCACTTCGCCCGCAGTAACGCGCTCCATAACCTGCGACAGCGTACGCTGATCCATTTGCCCGTGAGCCGTATCTACCGCTACATCTCCGTTGAACATCGCGCGCAGCTTTGATGCTGCGTCGTCAATAGTCTCCGTCCTGTTATGGAGGTAATAGACCTGACCGCCGCGGGTGACTTCGCGCGAGATAGCCTCACGGAGAACGCCCCAGTCGTGTTCAAGGACATAAGTCTGTACGGGGCTTCTGCCCGGCGGCGGTTCCTCTATCGTACTCAAATCGCGGATACCCGCAAGCGCCATATTAAGCGTACGCGGAATAGGGGTTGCGGAGAGCGTAAGCACGTCCACCTGCGTCGCAATCTGTTTCAGCCGTTCCTTGTGAGTAACCCCGAAACGTTGTTCTTCGTCCACTACGAGCAAGCCCAAATCGCGGAAAATTATTTGCTTCGAGAGCAGTTTATGCGTTCCGATAACTATATCGCAGGCTCCGCTGCGGATTTCCTTTAATATCTGCGTTACTTCCGCGGCGCTGTTAAATCTTGACAGCAATCTGATATTCACCGGGAGATTGGCAAAGCGCTTGGAAGCAGTTTCGAAGTGCTGTTTAGCTAAAACGGTCGTCGGAGCGAGTATAGCCGCTTGCTTACCGCCCTGCGTAGTACCCAGCAGGCATTTCATAACCGCGCGGAGAGCGACCTCCGTCTTGCCGAAGCCTACATCGCCGCATAGTAAGCGGTCCATCGGAATCGGTTTCTCCATATCGTGCTTGATGTCGGCAATAGCGCGAAGTTGGTCGTCGGTTTCGTTATACGGAAAAGACGCTTCGAACTCCAGCATAAGTCCGCTGTCCTCAATAAACCTGTACCCGGGGCTGTGAGTGCGTTTAGCGTAGAGCTTTATGAGTTCGTCCGCCATATCTTTCGCTGCTGCACGCGCTTTAGCCTTCGCCTTGGTCCATTCCGCTCCGCCGAGCTTTGAGAGCTTCATACGCGACTGCGCGTCCTCTCCGGAACCTCCGATATATTTGCCGACGAGGTCGAGCTGAGTCGCAGGAACGTATACCTTGTCCGAACCGGCGTAGTCGATACGTATGTATTCTTTGTCCGCGCCGTCCGTATTGATTTTTACCAGACCCACAAAGCGTCCGATGCCGTGAACTTCGTGAACCACGAGGTCGCCCGGCGATAAATCGTTGTAGCTTTCAAGCGCCAGCTTAGACTTACTTTGTTTGCGCTTGGTTATTTTGTAGCCGCCGGCGCGCGCGACAAATTGACCGTCAGTGATAATCGCGAGCTTAATATTAGGGTATTCAGCTCCCGTGGATACGGCTCTTACGGCAATCGAGCAATTACCGTAATCCGGCAGTTCGTCAAGGTTTGCGTCCGCCAGCGCCTTTATTCCCTGCTCATCGAGATACTGGCGTAAAGCGTCGGCGCGGCGCTCGTCCCCGGCTAATACAACCACCCGGTACCCTTTCGAAAGATTCTGCCGTATGTCGTCAACCGCGGTGGGCAAACTCCCGTTATAACTCGGAAGCTGTCTTGCAACCGGGTTAAATTCCATATGGTGCGCAAGCGGATATTCGCCGGTTTTGAAGCCGACGCACATAACTACCGCACGTTTGAACTTTGTAAACTCGTATATACAGGCAGCCCAAGGCTGAACGTAATTCGCGATAGAGCCGTCGATTTCTCCCTGCTCAAGGAGATGCTCGATTTCCTGCGCGATTTGCCATTGGTAGTTTTTTCCTCTTTCGCCGCAGCGTACAGGCTCGCTGATGACCACTACCGCATTTTCGGGAATGAAATCCGCCGCGCTGTTTATCGCGGAACCGTAGATAATATCAAGATAACAGTCCGGGCTAGAGACCGGAAGCCCGTTTTCAAGCCGCTCAATATCGCCTGAAAGTTTTGTCTTGAAAACGTCGTTTTTCTTTTTGGCGAATTTTTTCAGAAGCCCTCGCAAGCCCGCTATAAAGTCAGCGTCTGAGATTACTCTCGTTTCTCCCGCCGGAAGTATGCTGACCTCGTTGATACTGTCCGTACGGCGCTGGGTAGTAACGTCAAAGAGCGACAGGCTGTCAATCTCGTTGCCGAAAAATTCGCACCTTACGGGGAATTTGAACGCCGGAGAGAAGAAATCGAGAATCCCGCCGCGTCTGGCGAATTGTCCAGTTCCCTCGACCTGTTCGGTTCGTACATAGCCGCAGGCTGCGAGTTTTGCGCAGATGTCGTCCGGCGAGTGCTTCTCACCGAATTTGAGAGTAAGCGCGGAGCCGCGCAGAAACTCCGGCGGCATTGTCCGCTGCATAAGCCCGTCAGGGGTGGCGACAATCAGGCACGCGGGGTCGCTCTGCATATTGTGCAGAACGTTTAGGCGTACGTGTTCAGCGTCGCGGGAGACACTCGCGGTCTCAAAAAAAGTGAATTCTCTGGCGGTGAGCATCAGCGCGTCCTTACCGGTAAGCGCGGTAATATCAGCCGCAATGCGCCGCGCTTCAAAATCGTCGTCGGAAATAAGCACGACGGGACGCTCTGCCTCACGGTATAAAGCCGCCGCCAGATGAACCTTGTGGATAGTGTTAAGTCCGGAGACGAGCGAAACTTTGCCCGGGTCAAGACAGTTCAGTACGCGCCGCAATTCCTTGCCGCGTATTATTTCGTGTAAGAGTTGCCGCATATTATCACCAGTTGAATAATGAACAAACAATAATGATTATAGCCGTTCGGCTATATTTTGCCGTTTGGCTGACTATATGAGCGGAACACGCGCTTACAGCGCGAATTCCAGTTTTACCGCTCCGCCGTCCTCGCCCTTTCGCTCAAAGCCGTGACGCTCAAAGAAAGTTACCGCTGAAGCGTCGTGTTCCGAGACTATCGCGCGTATCTTATTCCGTCCGTACTTACGGGAGTACGATACCGCGTAGCCGATAAGCTGAACGCCTAAGCCGGCTTTGCGATAATCGGGCTTGAGCGATAGTGACACCAGCCACGCGGCGTTATCGGCGGCGTAATTATCCATATCAAGAGTAACGCTCCCGCAAACTTCGCCGCGAAGCATCGCTTCGGCTTTGCGTCCGTCGTCTATCGGGCGGAAGTAGATATTTTTCTTATCAGTGCCGCTTTTCTCTTTCCACCAAGTCTGGCGCGCAAAGGTGCTTAGCTCCCGCGGCAAATGCGCGGAATCCGCGGCTGACAGCTGCGTGAGCACGCCGTTTTCGCCGGCTTCGATTACGGTAACGCTTGTATTGTCAACGTATCTGACAGCGGCTATATCATTGATATCTACGCCTAATATGTACGCTTGAAGCGCCCGGATTACCATTCCGTGGGTTGCTACCGCTACGCACTGTCCGCTGTGTTTTGCGGCTATCGTTTTTATCGCCGCTACCGAACGTTCCTGCACCTGTATGAAAGTTTCACTGTTCGGCACCTGCCACGTTGCAGGGGACGTATTGAATTTAGCGAGAAGCTCCGCTTCGAACTCCTCTTTTTCACCGACGCTGGAATCCTCCCAGTCGCCGAGGTGGAATTCCCGCAGTCCCGGTTCTATCTCAACCGGCAAGCCTTTGGGTTCGGCAACCGCGAGGGCTGTTTCAAAGGCGCGGGTTAGGTCGCTCGAGTACACTGCGTCTACGTGAATATCACGGAACCTTTCGCAAAGGTAGCCGAGCTGTTTTTGTCCGTTAACCGAGAGTTTACCGTCGTAGCTCCCGTAAAATCTGCGGTAGAGGTTCCCCTCCGACTCCGCGTGGCGGATAATATACATAGTAGTCATAGTTTACGGTCCTTTACTTTATAAATAAAACAGCTATCAAAATATAGCAAACAGCAATACACAGAATCAATGCGTAAGCTTAATAGCGAATTCGCAGATATCTTTCGCGGCATTGGGCTTTGCGACACGCTTAGAGGCGGCTTTAAGCTCATCTATGCGCTCCGGGGTTTTGAACAGCAGACATAAGGCTTCACTGACCGTGAACTTCTTATCGGCGAACAGTACGCAGCCGCTGTTACGTAAAAATTCGAGGTTGCGGGTTTCGGGACCCGGAATGGGGTTAATGATTATCGCCGGGAGATTCTTTACCAGAAGTTCCGTTGCGGTAAGACCTCCGGGCTTAGTGACTATCACATCGCAGGCGTCCATATATTGGTTAACATTATCGACGAAACCTTCAACGTACAGGAGCGCGTTCTCACGTTTCTGCAAATCCTCGTATAACTTGCGATTGTTGCCGCAGATTACAACGACCTGATAGTCTTCGCTTTGTGCAAGAATGTCGTCCACAGTTTCGGCAATCTCTCCGAAACCCATACTGCCGCCCATAACGAGTACGGTGCGGAGCGCTTCATTCAGCCCGAGAGCTTTCCGCGCGCTTACAGCATCCGTCGGAACCAGAAACTTCTCGCGAACCGGGATTCCGAAAGGCAGAAGCTTTTCGACCGCCATTCCCTTGCGTTCCGCGCTGTAAGCTAAACTCTCGTCAGGAGTTACCAAATAGTCGATATTCGTACAGTCCTCCCAATATGGGTGAATACAATAGTCCGTGAGAATCCCGATAATCGGAGCCGAAATCTGACCTTTCGCTTTGAGATAGCTTAGAACGTTCGCGGCGAAAACGTGAGTCGCGATAATGACGTCGGGCGAGGAATCAAGGAAATAACTCGAAAATCTGTTAGCCATAAAGCTGGACGCGGAAATAACTGCGCCAACGCGGCGGCTTGATTCGCTTGTATCAAGCTGGTCATAAGCTGACCCGAAAAGTTCCGGCAGATAGCGCGTCATAAACAGATATCCTTTGTCCATAACCTGATAAAAAAGCTGTCCGCAATATTCGTATAGGTCTTCCTGTGCAATTTCAATTTTTGTGGAAGCGGACAGGCTGCGGAATTGCTGCGCGATAGCGTCTCCGGCGGCGTTGTGACCGTTCCCCGCGGTGACGCTGACTATCAGTACGTGCATATGTGTGGTTTCTCCTTTCTCTGACAGTTAAGCTGTTACATAGCCGTTCGGCTCTTATTTTTCCAGTTTAGCGCGCAGAATATTCAGTGCGCGCTCGCTTATCTCAAGATTTTTGGCGCGTTTGTCGCGAACCTTGCGGTCAAGTCCGGGCATTATGCCGAAGTTAATGTTCATCGGCTGAAAATCTTTCGCGGTTGAAGTGCTCACGTATTCCGCTAAAGCTCCGAGAGCTGTTTCCGGCGGCAGGTTCAGCGGTTCCGCGCCCTGCAGCTCCCGCGCGGTTTCGAGAGCCGCAAGCAGTCCGCTTGCTGTGGATTCCACGTAACCCTCTACGCCGCTGATTTGACCCGCGAAGCGTATACGCGGTTCGCTGCGCAAACGGTAGCGGCGGTCGAGCAGCTTCGGACCGTTGATGTAGGTATTACGGTGCATAACCCCGTAACGTACGAATTCGGCGTTTTGCAGCCCCGGTATCATACTGAATACGCGCTTCTGCTCCGGGAATTTCAGATGCGTCTGGAAGCCGACTAAGTTGTAGAGCGTACCGGCGCTATCGTCTTTACGAAGCTGGACAATCGCGTAGGACCAACGGTCGGAGCCGCTTCTCGGGTCGATTATGCCCATAGGCTTCAGCGGTCCGTGGCGAAGCGTGTCAATCCCGCGCCTTGCCATTACTTCTACCGGCATACAGCCCTCGAAAACTCCGCTGTCGTCAAAGCCGTGTACGTCTGCTTCCTCGGCTGCCGTAAGAGCCGCGACGAAGGTTTCGTACTGCTCTCTATTCATCGGACAGTTGATGTAGTCCGCGTCGCCTTTGTCATAGCGCGACGCTAGGAACGCGGTATCCATATCAATCGAGTCAAAAGTAACAATCGGAGCCGCCGCGTCATAAAAACTCAAAAACGAATCGGGCATAAGTTCAGCAAGAGCCGGAGTAAATCCGTCGGACGTAAGAGGTCCCGTCGCGATAATCACTATTCCCGCGGGGATTGACATAACCTCGCCGGGAACTACGGTGATAAGCGGTTCGCTCCGTATCGCTTCCGTAATTGTCCGCGCAAAGCCTACGCGGTCAACCGCTAAGGCTCCTCCCGCACCCACCTTGTTAGCGTCCGCGGAGGACATAATCAGCGAACCGCAAACTCGAAGCTCCTCTTTCAGCAGTCCTACGGCGTTAGTAAGCTCATCGGAGCGCAAAGAGTTTGAGCAAACCAACTCCGCAAAGTCGCCGCTCACGTGCGCGGGACTTCGCTTCTCCGGCTTCATCTCACAAAGCGTAACCGCGATACCGCGTTTGGCAAGCTGCCAAGCGGCTTCGCAGCCCGCAAGTCCCGCGCCGATGACTGTTACGTTTTGTGTCATTTTGTTGCACCTGTCGTCTTTTTAGCCGTACTTTTCTTTTTCGCGGGAGCTTTTTTCTTGGCGGTTGCGGCTTTCCTCTTTGCGGGAGCTTTTTTTGTGCCGCTTGGTTCCGCTGTTTCTTCTTTGGGCTGCGTTACTTTCGGAGCTACGTATGCCGGACAAGTTTCATTTGAGCAAAACGCTTTGTGAGCGCCTTTGCCGTCTTTCTTGAACATCGTCTTGCCGCACTCGGGGCAGTGGTCAGCGGTAGGAACGTCGAAAGTGATAAAGCCGCAGGCGTCCTTGCCCTTTTCACAGGCGTAGAAATTGTACGCTTTGCCCTTTGCCTTGCTCTTAGCCTCGCGTTTGAGGATTTTACCGCCGCATTTCGGACATTCGCCCGGCATTATTACTACTAGCGGCTTAGTGTTTGTACATTCCGGGAAGCCGGGACACGCGAGAAAACGTCCGAAACGTCCGGATTTGATAACCATATTGCGCCCGCAAACTTCGCAGATTTCGTCCGTTTCCTCTACCGGTATCTTATACCTCGGAGCGTCCTTGGCAGCGGACAAAGTAGGCGCGAAGCCGGTGTAGAATTCGCCCAAAACTTCCTGCCAGTCGCGTTTGCCGTCGGCTATAGCGTCAAGCGAGGTCTCCATTTCAGCCGTGAAGTGCGTGTC
>JAISLB010000082.1 GCA_031260685.1 Oscillospiraceae bacterium
CTCAAGGAACGGATGCCGCACAGTTTGCTTTTCATAATGCGCTCCCTTGTGGGTTGCGCTTATTGTATAGCTCGTAAGTCCCGCGTCCTGCGCGAACGCTTCCGCAAGGTCGGACGCTAAAATATAGGTATCGCCGCCGGCAAATTTAAGCTCGGCGTAGTCAAATTCTGCGTTAAGAGCAAGCGCGAGATTCCCCGGGAGCGTCCACGGAGTAGTCGTCCACGCGACAAAATAAACGTTCTCGCGCCCGTTTACGGCGAATTTTACGTAGATAGAAGTGCAGGGGTCGTCTTTGTATTCGATTTCAGCCTCCGCGAGGCTCGTTTCATCTTTCGGACACCAATAGACCGGCTTCAACCCCTTATAGATGTAGCCTTTGTCGTACATCGCTCCGAAAACTTTCACCTCTAGCGCTTCGAAAGCTATGTCCATAGTGAAGTACGGAGCGTCCCACTCTCCGAGGATTCCCAAGCGTTTGAAGCCCTCGCGCTGATTGTCTATCCAACCCTGCGCAAATTCGTAGCAAGCGGCACGGAATTCCGCAACGCTCATCTTCTTGCGGTCAAGCTTATTCTTTTTGATTATCGCCGTTTCAATCGGCATCCCGTGGTTGTCCCAACCGGGGATATACGGAGCTTGAAAGCCCGAGATGTTCTTGTAGCGAACGATAAAATCCTTCGTAAGCTTATTCAGCGCGTGTCCCATATGGATTTCTCCGTTTGAAAACGGAGGTCCGTCGTGTAAAACAAAACGAGGTTTCCCCTCGTTATTGGCTATTATCTTTTCGTAAAGCCCGTCCCACGTTTCTAACATTCCCGGCTCTCTCGCGGGTAAGCCCGCACGCATTGGGAACGCGGTTTTCGGGAGACAAAGCGTTGCGTTGTAGTCCATCGGTAGTTACCTCATTACAGTTAAAAAAATAAGAGACGAAGACTGACCGGAAAGCCGCGGGGCTTTCCGCCGCCGTAACATTTGTCAAACGTAACAGCTGTCAATATTTGTTATTTATTCTCTGTTATTTGATATTTGTTCTCGCTGTCTATTTGAACGTTTGTGATAAACATCTTGGTACTGTCGTCCGGCTCGTTCATCTCGTTCAGTTCGGCTATCGCGGCTTCAGCGTTTTGCGACAGCGTTGGCTCGGCAGGTTTCGGGACTGTGGGAATCTCCGCGGTTTGAACTTTGACCTCCTGCTCGGCTCTCGCAATTTGCGCTGTGGCGGCCGCCGCGACAATCTTTGCGGTATCGCGCTTAGCCGCGGCATCGTCCGAGGGTTTCGGAAACTGCGAAGTAACGAAAGTAAGGTTATTGATATTTTTAAGGAAGCTATCGAGCTTAGCAACCATTTGCCCTGCGGCAAAGGTAAATTCGGCGGTTTCTTTCTTGGCTGCTTCGAGACGAAGTTCTTGGTCACGGACGTCGATTTTGAGATTTTCTATACGTTCGCGAGCCGCGGCTTCCGCGCCCTCGACAATTTCTTCGTACTTTTCCTGAGCTTTTTCGGTTAGGTCGTCGGCAATCTTTTGAGCCGCCAGGAGTGCCTTGTGCATCGGCTCCTCGGTTGTGCGGTATTCCTCGACTTTGTCAGCTAAGACTTTGAGCTTGCTCTTTAAGGCCTGATTGTCTTTATATAGCGCGCTGTAATCCTCCGCAACGGCTTTGAGGAATTCGCTCACTTCTCCGGCGTCATAACCTTTGAACAGAACCGTATTAAACTGCCGGTCGCGAACTTCTTGCGGTGTAAGCATCGGTAATCCTCCATAGCGGCTGAAACGGCGAAGCGCCGGAAATATAGGGACGGCAGCACGCCTCCCGCTTCGGGCAGTACGGTCTTTGCGAAGCCGTTAGCGTGCGTTAGGCTTCGTCCATCATCGTAAGTATGTCATTCCCTTGGAAATCGATATTGTAAGGTCCGAAAAGATAAGCGTTGATAGCAATCTTGCGGACAATGCCCTGCTGGGCGTAAACTACACCCGCGAGGAAGTCCAGCAAGCGGCGCGAATCCTCTTTTTTGCGTACATCCTCGAGGTTAAGGATTACCGTGCGCTTCTCGCGGAGCTGGTCGGCAATCTCCGTAATCTCGCCGTTTTGGTTGTAGGAGGTCGGACGGAACCACGAGACCTTCATACTGGTCGAAACTTGCATATCCCGAACGACCGCACGCGACTCGTTATTTTTGCGCGGGGCGATTGGGTCGCGTACCGCGGTATCACTTATATTCGAGCGATTGCGCGCGGGCTCCGCGGAAAACGATTCGTATTCGTCGCCGTTGTCACCGTCCTGAGGGTCCAGAAAAGCCCCTATAAAATCCCGCGCTCCATCGTACCAAGCAGCCATAGCTGTTTTCTCCTTATATCTCAACCTGAGAAGTCATTTTGTATCGGATTTTGTCGAAGTAACATTCAAAATATCCGTGGGCTATCTCGCTCCGAATATCGCGGTTCCGACACGAACCATCGTCGCTCCGTGTCTTACCGCAAGCTCGTAATCTCCGCTCATACCCATTGATAGCACAATATATCTATTATTATATACCCCTTTGCCCGTAAAGTCAAGGTATATACGCAACATTTTTTCAAATTGCCGCGAAATATTTCCTGTTTGGCTCGCCATTGCCATAAATCCGTCCAATCTTACGCCGGAAAGCTCCGATATTTGCTCCGTCAGCTCACTCACGGACTCAACGGAAGCCCCGCTCTTGGACGTTTCACCGCTGACGTTGACCTCGAGCAATATGCGCTGTACAAGCCCGAGGGTTTCGGCTCGTTTGGCAATCGCCGCGGCAAGCTCAAAACTTGACACCGATTGTATCAGCTCCGCCTTGCCGGTAAGCGCGTTGATTTTGTTGCGCTGCAAGCTTCCGATGAAGTGCAGTTCGCTTCCTTCATAGGCTCCCTCGCTGTATTTCGCTGTAAGCTCCTGAGCTTTGTTCTCTCCTAAGCCGTCTACACCTCCGCGGATTGCTTCGCGGCAGCTTTCGGCTGTTTGCGTCTTACTCGCGGCTATCAGACGTACCGAGCTTGGGTCGCGTCCCGAAGCTAAGGCGGCGTTAGCTATGTTCTCGCGAACTCGCTTGATGTTGTCGGCGATGTTATTGTTCATATCGGGCACCTATATTGAGTTATGAGCATATACTGCAAGCGGGAATATATTGTTTAGGAGATTTACAATGAACAGAAATTGCAGACGTCCCCGCAAACCTTTGAAAACCCCGGGACTGATAGTCTTATGTGCCGGACTGCTGATTATCGCAGCCCTAGTGCTGCCGCCGGTGGTGTGGGTATTCGCACTCGGCGCTGCCTTAGTACTGGGCGGTATTTTGCTCATTAAGTGACTTTGCAGTGGTCAGTAGTCAGTGGTCAGTAGTCAGTGGTCAGTGGTTAGTGGTCAGTAGTCAGCGGTCAGTGGTCAGTGGTCAGTGGTTCTAATCCGCTTCGGCGGCGCGTATGCTGTATAAACATACATCGCCGACTTGGAGG
The DNA here is from genome assembly GCA_031260685.1 of Oscillospiraceae bacterium. GTDB lineage: Bacteria > Bacillota > Clostridia > Oscillospirales > Oscillospiraceae > JAISJH01. Next base: position 3,480 of record JAISLB010000082.1, read on the forward strand.
ATTTACAAATGGAAATGAAGCTCAAAACAAACAATATCAACTACTACCGAAAGCTTGCTCATATTACCGCCGCTCAAGAGGAAACGCAGGAACTTATCGTCCCGGACTCGCTCCCCGACGCTCTCTCCATCGTTAACTCCGACGGTACCGCGATTCTGAAAAATAAGGAGGCGGGAGACGGTTCCGTAACGCTCTCGGGGGTTATACGCGCCCACGCGGTTTATCTCCCCGACGGGGCTTCGAAACCTCGCGGTTTGAGTACTCAAATTCCGTTCTCGGTAACTCTCGAAAACAGCGAGATTGCGCCCGGCTGTAAGCTTGTAGCAAACGTCAAGCTCTCGGGTATTGACGCGCGGCTGCTGAACCCCCGCAAATTACTGTTCCGCGCTGATTTGCTGTTTGAAGCTGACGCGTACGGAAGCGGCGCAGTGCCGATTACATCAGTTCCCGACGATAAACCCGCGCTTACTCCCGCGGGTTCCAAAGCTGACGCGAAAGCTAAAGGCGCGGTATACAACCCGCAAGAGGCAAAATCCGCGGCAAAATCAGGAGCAAAAGAAGAAACCGTCAAAGCGGAGGTGCGTAACGGCTTTCTCGAAATCAACCCCGTAGTTGACGTCGGCGAAAAGCCCTTTACCGTTTCCGAAGAACTTACGCTTCCGAGCGGTAAGGCTCCGATTAGTTCTATCGTAAAATCGTCCGTGTCGCTCACTCCCGAGGAGACTAAACCTGCCGGCGGCAAAGCGGTCGTCAAAGGCAGCGCGAATATCAACATCGTCTATCTTTCGACCGATACTCCCGATTTGCAGTCCGCGGATTTCTCCGTGCCGTTCTCCGAGATAATCGACGTTTGCGCCGACGGCGACAGCCGCTCGTTCGATGTAACGCTCGTACCGACCGGGAGCTACATTCAGGAGGCAAGCGAAGACAGCTACGGAGCGTCCCGCGTTCTTGTAGAAATCCCCGTTTTGGCGCAGGCGGTTGTATGGCAGAAAATCGCCGCGCCCTACATCGCGGACGCTTATTGCACCGCGTATGAAACTGACTGCAAGACCGAGCGCTATACTATAAGCGGCTTAGACAAGGAGCAAGTTTACCGCGATACTGTAAGAGCGTCGCTCCCGATTCCGGACACCGCCCGTCAGGTAACTTGCGTTCGCGTATATCCCGGGCGCGTCCGGCGCGATAACGACGGTTTCAGCTCCACGCTTACCGCCGATGTTCTCTATATTGGAGAGGACGACCGCTGCCTTAGTATCCAAGGACGAATTGAGCTTGAATTCAAAACCCCCGAGTTCGAAGCAGACTCCGAAGCTTCCGGTAAAATTATTCTCGGCGAAGCTTTCGCGGCTCCTATCGCGGGAGCTATAGAAATCCGCGTCCCTGTAGAGTTACAAGTCCGCGGGTTCGAAGCCGCAACCGCGGAACCTGTCACCGAGATAACAGTAGGCGAAGCGAAATCCTTCGAGGGTTTGCCGTCGCTAGTTCTAGCGAGAGTTTCGCCCGAAAATTCGCTATGGTCTATCGCTAAGAAGTACAGCTCGACGCAAAGCCTAATCCGCTCCGCTAACGGTCTTTCAGACGACGCGGACAGCGCAAACGGCGGGATGCTGATAGTAACACGCGCAAGATAATGAATAAGTAATAGTGAATAGTGAATAATGTGAACGAAAGAAACGGTGAATTACAAATAAATGCGCTAATTCGCAGAAGCCAATTATTCACTATTCACTATTCACTGTTCACTGTCCATTGTGCCATACGTTTTGTACGTCGTCGTTGTCTTCTAGGGCGTCGATTAGCTTGCGGAAGCGTTCGGCGTCCGCTTCTTCCGTGATTTCCACAGTTGTTCCCGGTAAGTAGACGAGTTCGGCGCGCAGAAAGTTGTAGCCTTTCGCGCTTAGTTCGTCTCGAACCGCGCTAAAGCTCTCGACAGAGGTGAGGATTTCGTAGGCTGTTTCGTCTCCGTCCTCTCCGTAACCGTCGGAAGCGCCGATATCGTCGGCTCCAGCCTCGAGTGCGGCTTCCATAACAGCGTCCTCGCCGTTGCCCTCCGCCGAAACCGCCAAAAAACCGCGGCGCTCAAAGCCCCACGATACGCTGTTCTGCGCTCCCATACCGCTGCCGTATTTGTCGAATAGGTGACGCATTTCACTCGCAGTACGGTTGCGGTTATCGGTCATTGTTTCGACCATTACCGCCACTCCGGAGGGTCCGTAACCCTCGTAAGTGTTCGACTCATAGCTGTCAGCGTTAGAAGCTCCCGCGGCTTTGTCGAGAAGCCGCTTGATATTGTCGTTAGGAACGTTATTGGCGCGGGCTTTCGCTATAACGTCACGAAGCTTGCCGTTAATATCGGGGTTCGCGCTCCCGCCCTCTTTGGCGGCTACAAGTATTTCACGCGAAATCTTAGTAACGACCTTTGCCTTTTGAGCGTCGGTCTTACCCTTCTTCTCGCGAATATTCGCCCATTTTGAGTGTCCAGACATAATTACTCCAGTTAATAGTTAATAATGAATAGTGAATAATGGAAACGAAAGCCGCTGAGAGCCAAAACCCCATTACTCATTATTCACTATTAGTTATTCGTTATTTAAGTGCGTTTTTAGCGGTAACTGTCAGTTCTGTGAAAGCTGCCGCGTCGTGGATTGCGAGTTCCGAGAGCGACTTGCGGTTGAGGTCGATACCCGCGAGTTTCAAGCCGTGTATAAAGTTTGAATAGTTTAAGCCGTTGAGCTTAGCCGCGGCGTTAATGCGTATAATCCACAACCTGCGGAAGTCCCGCTTGCGCTGTTTGCGTCCTACGTAAGCGTAACGGAGCGACTTCATCACCGCCTGATTCGCCATCTTGAACTTTTTGGACTTAGCACCCCAGTAGCCTTTCGCGAGTCCGATAATCTTTTTGCGGCGTTTGCGCGTCATTAACGCGCCCTTAATCCGTGCCATAGTATTTATTTTGAACATTCACCGGTAAGGCAAATGTTACTCTCCTTTCTTTTTTCAGCGTTACCGGTTTATTTATACGGAATCAGCTTCTTGATAGTAGCTTCGTTAGTCTTATCGGCGTATACGCCGGCTCGCAGCCCGCGCTTACGTTTAGGGCTTTTTTTCGACAGTATGTGACGTTTATAAGCGTGCGCGCGTTTGACTTTTCCGGATTTAGTCAGCGAGAAGCGCTTCTTCGCGCCGCTGTGGGTTTTCATTTTGGGCATAGTAAATTAACCCATCCTTTCTTTTCAGTTAACAGTTATACAGATAACAGATAACAGATAACAGATACGGGAGTTTGGACGAGGGTTGCGTCCTTGCTTACGCTTGCTGCTGTTTGCTATTTGTTATCCGTTTTTTGTTCCTCTGTTGCTTGTGTTTTTGCGCTTGCCTCAGCGAGAGCTTTTGCAACCGCGGTGGGACCCGCGGGAGCAGCCGGAGCCGGAGCTGACGCGGATTTAACGGCGGGAGCGGCTTTCGGCGCCATAAACATCGCCATATTTCTGCCGTCAAGCTTGGCGTCTTTATTTATGGTAGCTATGTCCTCGAGCGCGGCTGAGAATCTTTTCAGGAGTTCCGCGCCGATTTCCGTATGCGTCATCTCGCGTCCGCGGAAACGCACGGCAACTTTAACTTTGTCGCCCGAATCGAGAAAGCCGCGGGCGGCTTTGAGCTTAGTGTCAAAATCGTGCTGACCGATACCCGGTGTCATACGGATTTCCTTGATTTCGACAATTTTCTGGTTCTTTTTTGTTTCTTTGTCGCGCTTGGTTTGTTCAAATCTGAACTTGCCGTAGTCCATAAGTTTGCACACGGGCGGGTTAGCGCCGGGTGAAATTTTGACCAGGTCAAGGTTGCGCTCGATAGCGATGTCCATAGCTTCGCGGATAGGCATAACTCCGAGTTGTTCGCCCTCCTCGCCGATTAAGCGGACTTCGCGGTCGCGTATCTCGCGATTGATTTGATGGGCTAAGTTGCTGATAGTGTTTCGCCTCGCTTTCACTAAACGGTTGACAATAAAAAAGCGCGGGAGCAAAACTCGCCACGCACCGATACCGCAAGCCACAGCCGCTGTATACAAAACGGCATAGCTCTAAGTTTATCGGCTCCGTCCGCAGGTGTTATAACCGCGGAAACGGGCGAGGGACACTGCCCTACTTGCTTGTAAGAAGTATTATACCACAGCTTTACTCATTTGTCAAGGGCTATTTTACAATTAGCCCGCAAAAATCAAAGCTATTGAACCGCGTGCCGCTGTTTGTATGCCTTCTGTACGTTTTTCGCCAAAAAAGTACTTGACAAATGAAAAGAATAGGTATATAATGCAGTTAATAGTTGTAAATGCTATTACCTAACGGTCTGCGGAAATTACTTCCCACCGGAAAGGAGTGTTATCTATGAATGTAGGTTCTACAAGTTTATTCGGCAATATAGGCTCTATGTCCGACCTCTACAAGAAGGTCTCGGCTAACTACGCTAAAACGGGCGGAGCCACTGCGAATAACATTGCCAGCTACGTCAAGGAGAATCAAGCGGCAGCAAATACATACGATTCGAAAGGCGTAAGCTATGTCAAGGACCTCAAAAACCAGTCAAAGGACCTCTCGTCCGCGGTGAAAGGCTTCTCAAAAGACGCCGACGCCGAAACCGCCGTTAAACAAGCTCAAACCTTCGTTGACAGCTACAACAAGCTGTACAGCACTGCCGCGACGGAGGGCGGAGCAAAAGGCGAACAGCTTGCGGCAAAACTTGTCAACGCCAACAAACCGCAAATCAACCGTCTCGCCTCTGTGGGTATAAGCTTCGCGGAGGACGGCAAAATGTCGCTGGACAGCGATACCGCAAAAAAAGCCGCGCAGGACGGCAAACTCCAAGGTATTCTCGCGGACGGTAAAGGGACAAACTACGGCTATGCGCAGCAAATTGACAAAGTTGCCAAAGACGCAAATCAAAACACCGGCAAATACGTCAGCTCAAGCCAGTTTACCGGAACCGACTCCGACGCTTCGCAGCTTTACACCCGGAATATGTTCCAGACTTTCGGCAAGTCCGCTATAGCCGCCGGGATTCCGGGAATGATGGTAAACCTCATAGCGTAATTATCCTGTAAATCATAGCGGAAAAGTAAACAATGGATTACAACAAGGCTAAGCCTAAATGTTGCAATCCATTTTTTTTGCGTCCCGCGAAATCAAAAAAACTCGATGCGCCGTTTTTGGCACATATGTTTTTGAAAAAGTAAGCGAACCGCGCTTTTTCTGTGTTATACTATGTGTGAAAAGAAGAGAAACACGACATCACAATTTCGGCACACAAAAATTAAATTAAGACGTCGTTTTCGGAAAATCTGTGCTATAATAGGCAAGTACAAAAACGACAGAAGAATTATAGGGGGGCAGCGATTATGGCGGTAAAAGCGAAAATGAAATCAGAAGCGTTAGCACGGCTCGGCGCGTTACAAGTAGATGACGAATTTGTAACGAATTTCAAAAACGACGGTTTGGTACCTCTTTTTACACAGTATGCGTATATCGAGCGGTTTGGTTTTGAGGCTGTTGAGGACACTTCGGATTCCGAACGTCCGCGGCTCGAAATTTCGGACGATACAAGCAGCGTTGTCTACGGCGGAAAAGGCTGGGACTGCTATTACTACGGGCTTAGACGTTCAGCAAAAGAAGAAGAAATCAAAGCGATTATCGCGGAGTGTGAAGCCGCCGGAAACTTGGTTTACGCAGCGCATATTATGGATACGGCAATTGGTCAAATGCTGACGCTGCTTTTTGTCGGGAAAATTGAAAAAGAATGGGACGATGAGCGCCGAAACGAAAAATCGAATTTAATTATCGCCGCCGCAAAAGTACTTGGAAGCTGGATGCAGCTTGAATACGGCGATGCCGGAATATTTTCAGCCGCGGGACGTTTATTCAGATTTGTATAATTTTTCGAAAAAACGCGTTTTATAATTCCGCAAAATCAATAATTGAGTCCGGATAAATTAATAATTATTATTAACGCGTCAATTATGACGGAAAGGCAGAAAAATGAGATTTTACGAAGCTGTTGTCTTTACAAATTCCCCCATCCGCAATAATAATGACGACGAAAATCAAGATAAAACCCGCTTTAATGAATCTTGCAAAATGCTCAGCGAAGACATTTGGCAAAATGGCGAACAGGAATATTATATAAATTGCTGCATACTTAACGGAAACAGAATGTCGCTTACGGTTATCTTGCTGGACGCGAATATCGACGCCGATGAAATTGTTGACGATTATCTTAACACGCTGGAGCTTGAATTTATTCAAGTGAAAATCGCTGAAATCACGCTGTACAAATGGTCCGAGCTGATGATTCGCGCCGACAGAAATGGCTATATTGACGACGACACTGAAATTTTCAAGCGGCTCGATATCGATGACGTTATTCCGCAACGGAACAGCTGCAAATTTAAGGAATATTTACTTAATATTGACCCCGAAACTGATATTCGTGCCGAAGCTAACGAATATAACTGCGCGCAAACTCTGCTCCCCGAACTTGACCGGATTGAGCAGGGCGCGGCAATCACGCTCAAACGCGGTCATCCCGTCCATTATTTCATTCAAAGCGACAGCAAAAAAAGCCGCAAAGAATTAACTAAAATTTTAATAAAAGCGCTCCGGCAATCGGGACGTATTCAGACCTCGCGCTTTGCAATCGCCGAATGTACCGAGCATAACGGCTTTGGATGCGACGAATACGAACAGCTGGATTCGGTTTCTCACGGTGCCGCGATATTATTTGACTGCGATAAAGTCGCGTCGGAAGGCGGCAATAAGGCAACCCGCCTCGACGGAACTATCGAAGAATTCTGCGAAGCGATGAAGCGCCACAAAAACGAAGTGCAATTTATTATTGGATTTCCGAAAGGCGCAATTGCCCTCAAAAACCGTTTTCTCGAGAATTTAGACGGTACGGCTTTTGTCGAAATTACCGAGGAACCGCTTTTCGGCGACGCAGCGCGTAACTTTTTGCGCGTATTATCCGCGAAAAATAATATCGAAGCGAATGAAAAACTTTTTGCCGTAATTAAGGACGATGAACACTCCTATAATACCGAGGAATTGGAAAAATCGTTCGAACAATGGTTTTCGCTTGAACTCAGAAGCTCGGTTTATCCGCAGTATTTAAGTTTCAATAATCATCACGACGCGGCGCGGATAGCGAAAGGCTCGGCGTTTGAAGAATTAAACGAAATGGTCGGGCTGACGGAAGCTAAATCCGTAATTACTAAGGCTCTCGCGTATTATAAAGCGCAAAAATTATTCAAAGATAAAGGTTTCGAGCGCAAAAATACCGCGCTGCATATGCTTTTCACCGGTAATCCCGGCAGCGCGAAAACTACCGCCGCTCGATTATTCGCGCAAATTATGAAAGATAACGGACTGCTTTCGCGCGGAACTTTAATTGAGTGCGGACGAGCCGATATTGTGGATATTTACGTCGGCGGAACCGCTCCGCGAGTAAAAAATCTCTTCAAAAAAGCCAAGGGCGGCGTACTTTTCATTGACGAAGCCTACTCGCTGGTGGACGGCGAAAGCGGTATGTACGGTGATGAAGCCATAAATACTATCGTTCAGGAAATGGAAAATGTCCGCGAAGATATGGTCGTAATTTTTGCGGGTTATCCGGATAAAATGGAGAATTTTCTCCTTACAAACCCCGGGCTTCGCAGCAGAATCGCTTTCAAAGTAAAATTCGACGATTATAAAGAAAATGAATTATTCGCAATTACCGAAATTATGGCAAAACAGCAGCAAATCTCGCTCTCCGCGGAAGTCCGCGACAAGCTGATTCCGATTTTTGCCGGCGCAAGTCAAAAAGACGACTTTGGGAACGGCAGATATGCGCGGAATTTATTTGAACAGGCATTGATGAGCCAAGCGGAACGTCTGGTCGCTATGGACCCGGATTCCGTTACTGCCGGCGATATCAGGCTCCTACTTCCGGAAGATTTTACCGCTGCCGAAATTTCGGTCAAATCAAAACGCCGCATCGGTTTCTCCGCGTAAAATTTCGCATAATAAAAAAACGCGCTTCGCCGAAAGGCTTAGCGCGTTTTTTTGCGTTATTTTTTGCGTTTCAATAGCTGTCGTAAAGTCCCGAACTTTTGACTTCCGCCAAAAATTTCGCGGCTCGTAAAGCTCCCGCCGCAAAAACGTCGCGGGAATAAATGCTGTGCTTTATTTCGATTACTTCGTCGGAACCGGCAAAAATCACCGTATGTTCGCCGGGAATCGTCCCGCCCCGAATCGCCGAAATCCCTACCTCATCGTTATGACGCGGCTCACGGCGCGTACTGCGGTCAGTGACATAGTTGCGTCCGCGCCCTAATGCGTCGGCAAGAAGCAGCGCGGTACCGCTCGGAGCGTCCACCTTGCGCCGGTGGTGCGTTTCAAGGATTTCCGCGTCAAAGTCAGAACCGAGAACGGCTGACGCTTCGGCAACGAGCTTCAGCAGGAGCTGTATACCCGCGGAAAAATTCGCCGCTTTGAAGATTGGGATGCGCTCCGAAGCTCTCCGTATTCCCTCGAGATGCCGCTCGGAATAGCCGGTTGTACAAAGTACCGCGGGAATTTTGTTTGCGATACAAAACTCGAGCAAGCCCGTTTCAAGCGCGGCGGGAGACGAGAAGTCCACGAGAACTTCTTTTTCGCTCCCGAGCGGTTTATAATCGCCGAAGGCCGCGTATATTGGGAACTCACCCGGCTCAGCCGCGGGGGAAACATCAAACCCCGCCGCAACACAAAGCATAGGGTCGTCAGAAGCGAGTTTCGCCACTGTGCGCCCCATATGCCCGTTCGCGCCGGAAATCAAAATGTGTAACGGCTCTTTCATTAGTCCATCAAGCGGATAATCGCCATTTCAGCGGCGTCGCCGCGTCGGGGTCCGAGCTTGTAGATTTGCGTGTAACCGCCCTTGCGGTCCTCGTATTTCGGCGCAAGCTCCTTGAAAACTTTCGTCATCACGCCCTCGCGTGTGAGAAAGGTCATCGCCTGACGGCGGCTCGCGAGTGTGTTCTTTTTCCCAAGCGTTATCATTTTCTCGGCAATTGAGCGTACTTCTTTTGCGCGTGTGACAGTTGTCTGAAGCTCACCGTAGTCGAGCAAATCGGTGGTAAGCTGACGCAGCATTGCGCGGCGTTGGTCACTGGTGCGTCCGAGTTTACGTGTTCCCGGCATAATTCGTTCCTCCGTAATATTGTTCTTGCGTTGTAGGAGCGTTCGCTCTTACGCAAATTTTCAATCGTTATTCGTCGCTAAGGACAAACCCAACATTGACAGCTTATTTTGTACTTCTATCATCGACTTTTTACCTAAGTTACGCGTTTTCATCATATCGTCCTCGGTTTTGGTCACTAAGTCGGCTACCGTATTGATATTAGCGCGTTTCAGGCAATTGAACGAACGTACTGACAGTTCAAGCTCTTCGATTGACATTTCGAGCAGTCCCTGTTTAAGCGGTTCGGAGTTGTCGATTGAGCTTAAGCGGCGTTCCGGCATTTCGCACAAATCCGCAAAGAGGTCGAGCTGTTCGCGAAGTATATCCGCCCCGATTGATACCGCCTGACGCGGACTGATTGTTTTATCAGTGTAGACCTCAAACGTGAGCTTGTCGTTATCTATCGAGGAACCTACGCGCGCGGGCTCCACATTGTAGTTTACGCGAAGCACGGGATTATAGATTGAGTCAATAGGTATCAGACCGATTACGGCGTTAGCGGGCTTGTTATGTTCCGCAGCTACGTAACCTCGTCCGTGGTTTAGCGTAAGCTCCATACTGAGCTTCGCTCCGTCCCCCAATGTCGCGAGATGGAGGTCGGGATTGAGGATTTCGACTTCTCCGTCGTCCGTAATATCGCCCGCGCGAACTTCCGAGGGTCCCTCCGCCGTAAGGTACAGCGTTTTCGGACCGTCACAGTCGAGACGAACGATTAGGCTCTTTATGTTCAGCACCAGTTCCGTTACGTCCTCTTTAACGCCCGGGATTGTGGTGAATTCGTGATGTATGCCGTCGATTTTGATATTAGTAACAGCCGTACCCGGAAGTGACGAGAGAAGCACGCGCCTGAGCGAGTTACCGAGTGTCGTTCCGTAACCGCGTTCCAGCGGTTCCGCGATGAACTTGCCGTAGCTTTGAGTTTCCTCAACGCACCTAATCCCGGGTCTTTGGATTTCTATCATAGTCTACCCTCCTAGTTATTTTTGGAGACGCTGCCGCGCGGTCAAAAACCGCAATCGCGGCACGCCTACGATGAAATATTGCAGCTTTCCAAGTTGTGAGGGTTTCGTTATTTAGAATATAACTCAACGATTAAGTGTTCTTCGATTGGCAGATCGATGTCCGCCTTTTCAGGTACGCCGATAACCTTAGCTTCGTAGCGGTCACGATTGAACTCGAGCCATTTCGGAGTGTGGCGCGAAGCGTTGGCTTCGAGACTGTTTTTGAG
>JAISLB010000090.1 GCA_031260685.1 Oscillospiraceae bacterium
TACGGAATGTTGCACAAGAAATACCTCAAAGAACACCGCCCGATATTGTACAACGAGTTAGCATTGACCGGGGAACTGTTCCCGCGCTGTCTGGAAGTGGAGGACGCGGCGCAGGCGAGGCTCGACGTGATAATCCCGCAAATGGCGAAATCGCGCGGAGTGACGGAGGAACTGAAAGCGACCGACCAAATGAAGTGGGTGGGAATGATGAACAATATCAAAGCGAGCGCGGAGGAAACGATTTTCGAGGAACTGATTTACGCGTAGACGACACAAATGACAACAATGACAGCATTATAAATGACAACATTGTAAATTCAAATATCGCCGGAGAAAAGATAGCGTCAGACTGGTCAATAGACCGGTTTGACGCTATTCTGCGCGACGGCGGCAACAAAAAAGACAGCAGTCTGCGTATTGCGGTGTATTTTTCGCGTGAGCATAGCACAATCGAGCAAGCGGAATTTCTGCAAAAAGAAATTGGTATTGACGGAAAGGGTTTTGTTTTCGGCAATGACAGGGTTTCGGTGTGGTACGACAAACAAGGAATATATCTCACGCAGGAGAACAACGCGGACGTATCATTTTCGTGGCAAGTAGCGGCGGAGCGTATCGCGGAGCTTGTTGACAACGGGCAATATTTGTCCGCAGAACTGCTTGACAACGCCGTAAACGCGGAAGCCGGGGAGCTTGCAAAGCGTATTTGGATTTTCTATAACAAAGATTTAACCGCGCATTTACCGGAGGAATTACAGGCGGAGGAACGCGGCTACCCCGGTGAAACGGCGTACATTTCCGCGTGTTTAGCGGACGCGCGGTCACGCAAATATATAATCGACCGCGTGAAATACGACGTTGAAACAATGGCAAACGACCCGGAAAATACGGAGTGGTTTATACAACACGCACACGAGCTTTTATCAGACCTAGAAGCTACTCTTGCGCCGACGCTTGACTTTCCAAAGCTGTCGCTAGCTCCCGATAATTTCACGCGCTTTATCACGGAGCGCGAAATACGAACAATTCTGCTAAAAGGCACAGGACACGCAAACGGCAAGCTCGATGTTTACGATTTCTACACGCAGACGCACTCGCTAACCGAAAAAGCGGCGTTTCTAAAAAACTCGTTTAATTATTACGGCGCGTCCGGCGCGGATATGTTGAGTTTCTCGTCCGAACCCGGAAAAGGCATTAAATATTATCGCAGGAACGATTCCCCCGATGTAACGCTTAGTTGGCGCGAAGCCGCAACGCGTGTAGATGCGCTAATAGAAAACGGCGAATACCTAAACGAGCGCGAACAGAATGATTACGCGGAGCTTCACGGGGGCATTACTCCTACAATCGCGGAAAAGCCGCAAACCTCTATGTTTGACGCGGTTTCGCTCCCGACTGTGGAACAGCAAATTACAAACATTGAGGATGAAAATGAAACGCTAGAAGTTACGGCACTTTCTGCGGAATTAAGTGAAGATGACGATACAGACACAGAGCTTGACGAGCTTATTTTCGATATTTCGGACGAGGACAAAGCGCGTTTGGAAACGCAATTCTCGGACGCTCCGCGCTCCCGCGAAGCCGTAAAACTTGCGCGTGAAATATACGCTGACGTTGATTTTGACGCGCCGTGGCATCGCGTGATGAAGCGATTAGAAGAAGTTATGGCAACGGAGCAAAAGTCAACAAAGCTCACGCCTTACGGGGAATATACAAAGGCGTTCGCGGAAAATTCACAGCGGTTAATATTCATAAAAATCGGCGATTTCTACGAAACCTATGACAGCGGCGCGGAAACAGCCGCGATGGAGCTAAACCTCTCGCTCACAACCCGGGACGGTAAAACGATGTGCGGTATCCCGGCGCACAAGTTAGACGAATATTCGCAGAAAATGACCGATAGCGGCTATAACGTAACTGCAATAGGCAACGAGGAAAACGGTCTGCGCTCAATTCAGACATTTTCCCCGGAACCGAAACCGCAACAAGGGACGTTTGAAGCCGCTGATTTGTCGCTTTGGACGCGAGAGTCTGATATGGAATTTGAGGACGTTGTAGCGAACAAAATGTTCAGCGCAAAAGATAAGGAAAGCCTGTCAAAACTACTGGACGAGGGACAGAGCAACGAGTCAATTGCAGACTATATATGGCGCAGATTTAGAAATAAACAGGGAGTTTACAGCTACGAACCGGTCGAAAACAGCAATTCCGAAACGTCAAAATTTCAATCTATGGTAACGTCGCAATGGAGCGGAACGTGGAGAATGGAAGCAAACGGCGAAACTACTATTAAATCCGCGCATAGCAATCGCACGGAGCTTATCAAGGAAGTCGCGAAGCTATGCCGCGCGTGGTACGATAATTCGGAAAACGGCTTTTTAAGTCAGGAATTTGTAGATTTACAGAACGAATTAGCCGCAAACAGATTAAGCGATATAGCCGCGCAATCACAAGCGCAGACGCAACCGGAACAGCTGACACAAGCAGAATTACAGCCGCAAATTGACGTACCAATCGCTCCGCTTGAAACGCGCCCGGTCGGTACAAATGTACTGATGCCGCCCGTTTTTATAAGCGGAAATTACAACCGTGAGAATAAGCGAATACGGGCGACAATCGAGCCGACTATCGGCAAATATTCAATGTACAGCTACACCGAAAACGGTGATACCCAGTTATATTTTCTCACGGCAAGCGGCAGAATAGACCACACCTCAACGTACTTTAACGATATTTACGATGAGGAACAACACAAAAGGGTCAACGCAACTCCCACAGAAGCAGAATTTGACGAGCTTATGCCGAAAATAGCGAGAGCGTTTGAACAGGATATGGCAAACCCGGAAATGTGGGCGAAATTCCAACACGCGGCGGTGCTGAACCGCCTTGACGAGTGCGAAGCTCACAACGTCCCAGTGCGTAAAAT
>JAISLB010000128.1 GCA_031260685.1 Oscillospiraceae bacterium
TGGGCATTGTCAAATTTTATCCCGAGATAGCGGCAGGCTTCGCGCAGAACCGGGAGATATTTGCCGTAGATGCCGCCGATGTGGTGGATATACGGACCGAACATAAGTTTTTCCTCCCAACGTTTCCAGTTGTCCGCTTCAAACCAAACGTAAGTGTTCGTAGTTTCCGGACCGTCGGTTGTTTTACCCTCTCCGGCAAAGAGGTAGTATTCACCCTCAAGCTCGCCTAAACGCGCTAGCGTCAGTTCGCCCGGTTTCAGCTCAAACACCTGCTGACCGTTAACCAGACCAGCTGTGGATTTTGGATTTTTCAGCGAATAGGGGAAAGGTCCGCAATGCCATAACAATTCCGCGTTATCGTTTTGCGGGTGGCGAATCGTCAAATCCGCGAGGAAGCACGAATCTTCATAGAGCGAGGCGGCGCGGAGAATTGCCATCGTGATTGCGCCGTAAGTGTCGCACTCGCACGATAGCGGTAGTCCTTCGTCCGTAAGGTCGCCGAGAAGCTGACAGGGGCAAATCCCGTAACTCATCGAAAACGCCGACCAACACTCAAACGCAGCCACGCTACAGTTATTCGTTTCGAGCGCGTCTTTGACGACAACTTTCAGCGCGGCGCATTTTTTGAGGTTTTCCTCGTCTGAAACCTGCGGCATACCGGGGAAACCCGGGTTGAACGTAATATCGCTATATCGGGATTTCAAATCCGCTATGTAATCGCTAATTTTATCGGAATTTTCAGAAACAAGCGCGAGTGCTTTTTTCGACAAATCAGCGGGAGACGCCGGAACAACCGTAATGTTGAACTTATTCGCAAGTTCGGCTTCATTCGCTTGGACACTCAAAAAGCCCGTAGGGCGGTCGCCGATTTTAAGTACCCGCAAGCCGTTCAAGTCACGCACAATCGCGGTGAAACGTATAAAGTTCGTGAAACCCTCTTTGAACGCCGCGCTGTCTGCGGGTTCGTTAAAGATATAGCTGAACTTCACGCCGTAGTTACGCATAACTTTTGTTGACGCGAACAGTCCGCATTGTGTATCGCGTCCCCGCGCGGAATTAGTATTGGGTACGTCATCGCGACCTCCCCAAACAAGCGTAGGGAGCCTGAACCCCGCTGCAATTCCGGCTGCTACGGCTTCCTCACCGAAATCGCAGAACGGAATGAACAGCGCGTCAATTCGCGCGTCCTTGAACTTCTCGATAACCGCCGGGATAACGCCGGTTTCCGAAGCAATCCCATTATCGCAGAGGTCGTCGATGTCAACGATTTTGAGGACGCCGAGGTTTAGCGACGCAATCGCCGCGAGAGCTTTGTCTTTTTGCTGCTTCGCGGCTTCAAGCGACAAGAAACCGCGCTTGACCGGAGCGATGCCAAGAGTGATAGTCTTTTTCATAGGGTAGTTTTCTCCTTTTCAATGATGAAATTGTTAAAACAGTTCTTTTACATTCTTGTAGAGCTTTATAAACGTATCATACTGCGAATTATATACGTCCGCAAGAGCAGGGTCCGGAACCGACTGACTTACCGGCGTTACAATTGACGGAGCTTCTCGCAGATTTTTGTATACTCCCGCGCCTACCGCAGCGGCTTTCGCAACTCCGAGCGAGGTCACGCTGCTCGCTTTTGCGGAAACCGACCACGTCCGCACATTCCAAATGTCCGCCATTATTGTTCGCCACAACTCCGAGTTACCGCCGCCGCCGATTACGCGAATGTCCGACACCGTAAGCGTTTCGCGGTATACGTCCAAAATGCTCCTAAGCGCAAAGGTAATTCCCTCAAGCACGGCACGCAGAAAGTGAGATTTGTTGTGTTCGGAATTTACGCGAAAGAACACGCCGCGGGCGTTAGAATCAAAAATCGGAGAGCGTTCGCCCTCAATGTACGGGAGAAAGACTAAACCGTCCGAACCGGCAGACGCGAGAGCCGCAATACGGTCAAACTCCGCGATATTCTCTATTCCAAACAGGGCTTTTGCCCACTCCACACACTTCCCGGCAGCTTGCATAGTTCCGAAAACGCCCTCGCTTTCGCCGTCAAGCGCGGGAATGTTGAACACACGCTCACCGCTATCGGCTATAGGCTCCGGAGAATCGTAGCTAAGCCACGCTGTTGTACCGAGTGAGCAATAGAACTCCCCGGCGTTTATACCCGAACCCGCGTTTGCACAAGCTCCGTCACCGCCTCCGGTTATTACCGGAATCCCGTCCGCAAGCCCGAGTTCCCGCGCCGCGCTTACGGAGAGTTTTCCGGCTATATCCGTTCCGCGCCTGAATAGCGGTATTTTGTCCGCTGCTATACCAAGCTCCGCGAAAATGTCAGAAACCGGCTGTCTGCTGCGAATATCCATCAACTGCGCGTGTGCGCCGTCAGAATAGTCACCTGTATCGATGTTGCCGGTCAGCTTCGCAGTGACGTAATCTTTCGATTGCAGAAATTTTGCGGTCTTTTCATATACGAGCGGCTCATTACGTTTCAGCCACAGGATTTTTGCTAGCGGACTTTTTGCGCTGAGCGTATTGCCGCTACGGTGATACAGTTCGCTTCTGCCGATAGCGTTTGCAATGTCACTCTCCTCACGTGTTGATCGCGTGTCAGAATGAAGCATAGCGGGGCGCAGAGGCTTTCCGCTGACGTCCACAGGTACGCAGCCAAGCATATGACCGCCTGTTCCGATTGCGGCTACTTGCTTCGCAAGCTCCGGAGACGCTGAAAACATTTCGCGAACCGCGGCACAAGCTTCTAACCACCAGATTTCCGGGTTCTGCTCCGTTGCTGACTGCCCCATATTCGGATATTTGCGCTCCGAAAAAGCTGCGACTTCGCCTTTTTCGGAAACGAGAGAGGTCTTTACAGAGCTTGTACCTATATCAAATGCAAGAAACAGCATAGCACACTTCCATTCTAAGCGTCAAAGACGTTCGCTCCGTAGGTTCTCAGCGTATCATTCCACTCTTTTACAAGTTCCTGCGCGGGAGGTTCGTACTCGTCCTGTATATTTAGCCCCATACGACCGCTTTTTGACGCTGCAAGCCTGTGATACGCTAAAATCTCAACGCCCAGTAGGTTTGGTAGTTCCTTTGATAACTCCGCAATCCCCCGGAAATGTTCGTCGCGGTCGTTCAATCCCGGGATAATTGGACAGCGCAGTAAGATTGACGCTCCCGCGCTATGGAGCTTTCGCAGGTTGCTAAGTATTAGCGCGTTGTCAACCCCCGTAAATTTTCTGTGAAGCGCGGGGTCAGTTTCTTTGCAGTCAAAGAGAAAGGAATCAACATATGGCAACAGCGACTCGTAAACCCCGTAGGGAGCGCAGCCGCTTGTTTCTACCGCGGCGTTTATGCCCTCTGCCTTTGCGGACTTTACGAGAGCAAGCAGGAACTCCGGCTGCATAGCGGGTTCGCCGCCGCTGAACGTAGCTCCGCCGCCGCTCGGTTCGTAGAATTTTTTGTCTTTCAGAATGTCGCTGATAACTTCGCCGACTGTTACATCGCGCCCCACGATTGACAGTGCTTCCGTAGGGCAAACTTTGACACATTCGGCGCGTAGCGAACACTTTTCGCGGTCTACGCTGTGCTTGCCGTCCGTCACCTTGTGGACGTTGCAAACGTTTGCGCAAGCTCCGCATTTTAGACACTTGTTCTCGCTGAATGACAGATGTACGTCCCTCAAAATACCCTCCGGATTATGACACCACAAACAGTGAAGCGGACAGCCCTTGAGAAATACGGTAGTCCGTATCCCCGGTCCGTCGTGGACGCAGAAGAATTGTACGTTGAATATGCGCCCCGTGACGTTTAATAGCTCGTTGTTCATACGGACAATCTCCACTCTATCGAAATCTATAGTTCCCGGGTAGGAAATAATCAAATTGCGCAGAGTAGAGTTGCCATAAGGGCAACTCTACTCTACCCCCAGCGATAGAAAATTCGACGTACCCTCCGGGTAGCACAGTATCAAGCTCAAATCACCTGTAACCGCCGCGCCGGGGATATTGTATGGCAAAAACAGCTCGTCGCCTTTCTTGATTGGCAGCTCTCCGCCGTCAAACGTGATTACTCCCTCGCCGGATAGTACGATACCGACTCTCGGAACACCCGCGTCAATCAGCGGAACACTGCCGCGAATGTCAGCGCGCGAAAACGAAAAGTACGCCGTTTGCTCCGGTCCGATAAGGTAATATTCGCTCCCCCAGTCACCCTGTCGTATTATCTTTTGAGGAATACGCCAGCGTTTGAGATTTTCCGCTTCACTGCAACTGTCATAGATAAACGCGCCCAAAGTGCGCTCATCGTAGAGTTTGAGTTCTTCTTCTGTGGATTTCGGCATAGACGGGCGCGGAGCTTCGCCCTCAACAGTTGGTTGAGCAAACAGCGTTTACAATGCCGACATTCTTAGCGGCACTACGGTTATATCACTCGGTTCCTGGACTTCCACCACGAAACAACCCTCGCCTAAAGCGTGCGGTACGCCGCCGCCGACAAAATACGTTTCGCCTATAGATACGGGAATCTTATGACACAAGTTTTCAAGTGCTTTGAAATCATCTTTGTAGTAGAGTTCTTCAACTATCTCGCGCGTTACGCCCTCTTTGAAACCGAGAAGCAGGGACGGCGGTTCCGCAGCATCGTCGCGAAGCCCGATAACATACTAGCTTTCTTCTTTTCCGAAATCACTGTCCCACATCTTCTTAGCAAACGGACGCGTCGGGTGAGTCTGCAACAAATACGGCTCTTTAGCGTCGAGATATTTGATTAACACGCCTAAGTTTTCACCGTGACGAACAAAATGGGCAGTTCCCAAAACCGCTACCGGAGCAAGCGCGATTGCTTCAAAGAGATACATTCGGCGGCCGTCGGGTAAAATTACCTCCGCGCAGCCCTCGTTGCGATTGCCGTCCGCACCCGGAAATCCCGAGCGCGTGACGGAGCCAATCCACGCTTCCGAAGCGCTCCCGTCGTCTATCGGTGGCTCAATACCGCGCAGCTTATCAATTTCGCGACCTCC
>JAISLB010000040.1 GCA_031260685.1 Oscillospiraceae bacterium
GACGGTCAAACCGGCGACGTAAAATATTCGCCGATTGACAGCGAAACGCAGAAGAAAGTCACCGAAAGGCTGCAAGAGTTTGACGCTTCTCCAATCTATGCGGTCGGAAGCTTGTCGTATGGATATAACGTTACAATTCCCGGAGAAATGATAACGAAAGAAGCACGTCTTGCGGCTGACCCGGACGCTTTGCAGCCGGAGGACGCGGAGGTTGACTACTCCGTAACGCTCATTACCGCCGACGATGTACATTACGCGGAACTCTGCAAAATAGCGGGAGTACCTCTCGGCTCGAATATTCTCGTAAACCACGAGAGCGTCACAATCGGCAACAAAAAGCACGAGTTTGAACCCTTTGTATTCAGCGGGCAAACGCTGAACATAGAAAAATACGACGGAACTACGCGTGAGCTTACGCTGGACGGAGCGCTGACAGTGGGCGAAGTTCCGCCGGAAATAAAAATGAACACGCGCGGACTGTCTGTAATCGTCCCCGAAACGGAAGCTCAAACCTTCCTGTGGTTTACGAATACCGAAAACGCCGAAGGCTTTGCGGAGTTCGCGGTACCGATATTGAACGAGGAAATCCGGCAATCAGGCGAGGCAGGCATAACCCGTGACGCGCTTGACATCCGTGCAGCTACGGAAGCTGTACGCTCAACCGTTCGGCTTGTGATGGTGTTTATCTACAGCTTTGTGGGTATGCTGACGCTAATCGGCTTGACTAACGTAATCAGCACAATCTCTACTAATATCAGTTCGCGCTCCCGTGAATTCGCGGTGCTTAAAAGCGTCGGAATGACGCAAAAAGGCGTAGGACGTATGCTGAACCTCGAGAGTATACTCTGCTCCGCGAAAGCGCTGCTGTACGGGCTTCCGCTCGGTATCGGCGCATCGGTTCTCGTATCGCTGTCGGTATCAATCTCCGTGGAAGTTGTTCACGACAACCGCATACTCGGTCCGAACTCGATAATTCCGTGGCTCGCGCTATTGGAGTGCGTACTGGGAGTATTCGCGGTAACGTGGGTGACAATGCGCTTCTCCGCAAGCCGCCTCAAAGACAAGAGCATAGTGGAGGCAATACGTGAACGCGGCTGACGAACCCGCCGCCTACCACGTCCAGTAGTTTACCGTGAAATCGCGCCGGCTCATAGCTCTCACGGTTTCGCGGTCTATTGTGAAGCCGTGAGCTTTCGGGCGGAGGTAGAGATTGTCGTACTCCGTAATCGTGAGGTTTTCCGCCCACATAATGTCCGCGGCTTCCTGCGGATACCAGCGGATATGCCACGGCTCAACTATGTAGCGGTGGATAAACTGCTTGTCCTGCGTATAGCTGACTATAAAACCGTACTCGTGACCGTGCAAGTCAAACCACGAGAACGCGCTTGAATCGCTGAAGCCGCTCATTCCGGCGAGGTCCGCGCAGAAGCCCAAATTATGTTCACTGTGACCGGCGCGCGCGGTGTCTTTATCTCCGCCTCCGCGCCCTCGCTCGTTCTCACGCCTTGACCATAGATAATTCTGCGTGGCGTAATCGCGGTAGGTGTTGTCGAGTCCCAGCGTGTAGCCGTCCGCTTTGGCAGCGGCTTTCATCGCAAGCCAAGCTTCTCCCGCCTCTTTGACCCACTGATAACCGCCGTAGTTGCCGAGCTCCGGCATAAAACCCTCGGGCAGCTTGTGAAACTTGTCCACGAGTACATAAGGGCTGTATTCGTTGGTCAGAACCTCTATCTCGCTGTACGGAGCTAAATCAACGTTGCAGTTGACGTAGAGGATAACCTTATCGGGCGGAGTATCTCGGTTCGCCGCAGCGTAAGCTATGTAGCGCGTAAAGTGCAAAGGGTTGTAGTTGTCGAGAAGCCCTATCTGCTGCTGAATCGCGCTGATGACTTCGTCCTTTGTGAAACGGCGATAGTAATAAAGCGCGTTGAAAGCCGTCTGCTGAGCGCCGGGGCGCAGGACGGCGTTAATCATCTCGAGCGGCATATACGTATCTCCGGACGGCAGGGACTTTGACGCCTTGCCCGTATCGGTGAGCGTACCGTTGACGCTTATGACGCTCGTGCCGACGACGTGCGTCGCGAGTACGCCGTCCCGGGTGTTCATAGCGATAGTTTTTGTCGTGTTGTTCCAAAAGAGGTACACGCCGAAGTTCTCCAGCATCCTGCGCGCCTCAAGGTATAGTCCGCCGCCTGTTTTGACGGCTTTAACGTCCGTAACCACGGAGTTAATCACCACGCGGAAAGGCTGTTCCGCCGCCCGGGCAATGCTAAGCGGAGCGAGGAGGAATACCGCCGCAAGTATAAAGCCGACTGCGCGGGGCGCAGCAAACTTGTTAAGCTTCAAAATTTTGACCTCCGTACTAAAGATATGGTACGCAGTTACGACAAATCCGAACCCCGCAGTTCAGCGGAATTCGGATTTGTTAGTTGTGGTGGGCGATAACGGACTCGAACCGCTGACATCCCGCACGTCAAGCGGACGCTCTACCAGCTGAGCTAATCGCCCCTATTTCCACAACGTTAGTATTATAACAAATCGTTTCGGCTTTGTCAAGCCCCTTTTTTCACGTTTAGCGTATTTTGAAAAAACGCGAAAAAACGCTTGACAAAGCGGATTTTATGTGTTATACTAGGCTAAACGTTCCAAAGACAGCGGGCTGTTAACAGTAACAGTAAGACCCGCCGAGGATTCAATAACGCTGCCGCGGTTCAGCCGTCCGGTGTATGTTGGTCCTGTGTCATTAAGACGCAGGTTTTTTCTTTGTCTTAAAGTACGTGCAATTCTTTACGAAAGGAGGAACCTACAATATGCCTAACGCAAAAGTCCTCAAAGAGAAACAGCTCATAGTAGCTAACTTATCCGAAAAGCTCAAGAGCGCGGGAGCTGTATTCGTCGATTACACCGGTACTAACGTAGCCGCGGACACCGAAATGCGCCGCGCTATGCGTGCCGAAGGAGTTGAATACTCGGTAGTCAAAAACACTCTTACGCGGAAAGCGGCTGTCAGCATCGGGCTTGACGCTTTGGACCCGATTCTTAATGGTCCGACAGCTCTCGCCGTATCTCCCGGCGACCCTGTTGCCGCAGCCCGGATTATCAACAAATACGCGACAAAAAAGGACGCGACTATCGTTATCAAAGCGGGTTTGGTCGAGGGAAAAATCCTTAACCCGTCGGAAGTAACGAAGCTCGCGGAATTGCCCTCGCGTGAAGCACTCGTGGCTCAGGTACTCGGTACTATGATTGCTCCGGTAACGAGCTTTGTCCGCGTACTTGACGCAAACATCTCGGGTTTGGCAAGGGTGCTGAACCAAATCGCGCAAGCCAAAGCGGAATAAGCCCCGCGGCTCACGTTCAATTCAGGCGAGACGTGTCTCGCCGCCACAAACTAAAAAACAAACTTTTGGAGGAAAATACCAATGTCTGAAAAAATCACCGCTCTTATCGAGCAAGTCAAAGCGCTTACCGTCCTTGAGCTTTCGGAGCTTGTACACGCCTTGGAAGAGGAATTCGGAGTATCCGCAGCTGCTCCCGTAGCAGCCGTAGCAGTCGCGGCAGCGGCTCCCGCGGAAGCCGCCGAAGAGAAAACGGAATTTGACGTAGTTATGACCAGCTTCGGCGAGAAGAAGCTCGACGTTATCAAAGTCGTACGCGCCGAAATCGCGGGTCTCGGACTTGCGGAAGCCAAAGCCTTAGTCGAAGGCGTACCGGCGAAAATCAAAGAAGCCGTCTCCAAAGACGAAGCCGAAGGTCTCAAAAAGAAACTTGAAGACGCGGGCGCTAAGGTCGAACTCAAGTAATGAACGCGAATACTCTAAAGCTGACGGAAGGGCGTATCGGCGGCTCGCTGATACGCTTTGCCATTCCATTTTTGCTCTCCGGCTTGTTTCAAGTGCTTTACGGCACTGTGGACGTATGGTTTATCGGACATTACGCCACCGGCAACTCTATCGCGGGCGTAAGCTCCGCCGCGCAAGCTATGGGTCTCGTAACTAATATGTTTATGGGGCTGACAATGGGCGGTACGGTGCTTATCGGTCAATATATGGGAGCGCAGCGCTATGACGATTGCGGACGCGTAACCGGCAACCTCGTGCTGCTATTCGCCGGGATTGCCGCCGCAATGACTGTAATAATGGTTCTCCTCGGAAGTACTATCAACGGCTGGATGCAGGTTCCTCCGGATGCTGTGAGCGAAGCTGACAACTATATCCGGGTTTGCGGTATCGGTTCGGTATTTATCATCGGCTACAACGTTGTGAGCGCGATACTCCGGGGTTTAGGCAACAGTAAGGCGCCGCTTTACTTCGTCGCTATCGCGTCGCTGACTAATATAGTTCTTGACTACGTATTTGTCGCGCTATTCCGCTGGAACGCTTTCGGAGCGGCTCTCGCGACAATAATCTCGCAAGGAGTAAGCTTAATAGTAGGTATTATCTACATAAAGAAAACCGGGCTTCCCTATAAATTCGGCAGAGCGCACCTCAAAACCGACAAAGCAACTATGGGACGGATACTTAAAATCGGGATTCCGGCGGCTTCGCGCCAGACGCTTGTGGGCTTCTCGTTTACGTTTATCACTACGATAACTAACGGTCTCGGAGTTGCGGCAGCGGCGGGAGCCGGAGTTGTCAACCGCGCTATCGACGTTTGTATGATTATCCCCGGCTCAATGAACGGAGCTTTGACCTCGTTCACCGCGCAGAATGTCGGAGCGGGAAAGCCCGAACGTGCCCGCAAAGGCTTATACATCTGTATCGGTCTATGCCTTTGTATCTCGATACCGTACACTCTTATCGCTAACATCTCTCCCGAAACTGTGGTGGGTATATTAAGCGACGAACCGGAAGTAATACGCGAGGGAGCGCAGTACCTAATACCGTTCAGCTGGGATTGCGTGCTTGTATCGTTCGTATTTTGCCTTAACGGTTTCTTCACGGGACTGGGTAAAACTACATTCGTGCTTATCCACGACACCTGCACAACGTTCTTAATCCGCGTTCCGATAGTATACTTCGTAAGTACGATTCCGGGACGCACAATGTTCCAAATGGGCTTAGGCACTCCCGCCGCGACCATAGTGTCACTGCTGCTGTGCCTGATATACTTAAAATGGAAATGCAATAAGAAAGCTCTCGCGGAGATGACCGTCGTGTAGTTTTCAGCAAGGCGAAAGGATTTGAGATATGAAAAAGACGCTGATAACAGTGTTAGTCTGCTGTTTGCTGTCTGCCGCTTTGTCCTCCTGCGCGAATATGCCGTGGGGAACTTTCGGCGGAAACGCTTCGCCCGATATCACTTTTGACGTTCCTACGGAACCTCCGGAGGATTCGCCGGAGCTTTCGCCCACGCCGGACCCTACTCCGGAGCCTACACCCACTCCGTCTCCTAATCCCAGCGCACGTATACAAATGGCGGGCGACATACTAATCCACAGCGCACTCCGCGACTCTACGAAGCTCGAGGGCGGCGGCTACGACTTCAAGCCGTACTGGACGGAGATTAAGCCCTATATCAACGGTGACATTACAATCTGCAATATGGAGGGTCCCGTCGATGTTCACGGCAACGACGCCGATATGACGACCTATCCGCAGTTCAACACCCCGCTTGAGATTTTGGACTCGCTGAAGTTCGCCGGTTTCGACACTCTTATTACCGCGAACAATCACGCTTACGACAAAGGCTACGACGGACTTGCCGCTACCCGCGCAAATATCGAATCCAAAGGCTTCAACGTAACCGGTACGAACACTTCGCAGGAACAGTACGACGAGTACCTCATTCTCGACGCAAACGGCTTGAAAGTCGGCATTATCGCGTACTCCGAGATTGACAACGGACTGGGCGGTCTGATACCCTCGGACAAGCGTCCGTTCGCTATGCGCCGCTTTAACGTAGGTACCGCGGACGTAGAGAAAATGGCAGCCGATATGCAGGCGTGCAGAAACGCGGGAGCCGATATGATAATTCTCTCGCTGCACTGGGGTGCGGAATACGTGAATAAACCTACGGACGCAATGGCGAAAATGGCGCGCGAACTCGCGGAAGCCGGAGCGGACGTAGTAATGGGCAACCACTCCCACTGTGTACAGCCTATGGAGTGGATAGACACTTCGCGCGGACGGCGGCTGATAATCTACTCGCTGGGTAACTTTTTCGTTGACCAAAACGCTCTCGACCCGCCCGTTCCCAAAACGCAGTACGGAATGATAGTAAACGTCACGGCGGAGCTGTCAGGCGGTGAGCTGCTGGTTAATGCGGACTATCTGCCGACCTTTATGCGTAAGTACCGTATAGACGGCAAGAACACCTATATGCTGCTCCCGGCGGAAGCTAACCCTGATGTAGCTCAGGCGGCTTTCGACCACGTAACAAGCATTGTAGGCGACGCGGTAGCGGTTTTCAGTGAACAGTGAATAGTGAACAGTAGAGGACGAGGTATATCTAGTCCGTACGCTTGCTGACCACTGACCACTAACCACTTGAGGTTTAACTATGGATAAAGAACGTGATACAGCCGCCGAACGTGAGTGGCTAGCGTGGGATAACGGTCCGATTCAGCGGGTGCGTGACCTCGGTATCAATCCGGCTGTTTTTGCGCGGGCTTGTGACATTCCCTTTAACCTTATCAACCGGATTTTTGCGGTTGAAAGCAACGCGGAGTTGGCAAATGTTATGCACGACCTCACGGAGGCGCAGCTTCACCGTTTGCAGGAAATGTTCTCGCTGCTTCACGCTGATACATTTACCGGTACAACACCCGCCGAGTGGATACGCTTTACTTTAAGCCAGTTGCTTGTCTATAATCAGCTGGATATATCGTCTGTCGCAAAAATTGCGGAGGTGCCGGCTGAATCGTTAGAACGTTTCAGAAACCGGGAGTATGAAGCTCTTGGCAATGACGAACAACTTCGGCTCGCGCACGTTGTTTCGAGATTTTTCTTTGCGCTGAACCGGCGCGATTCTCCGGCAGGGATGCAGCTTTACGTAGCTAATTTGACGAATCCGTATATCAAGTTGTCAAAACCGTTTTCAGCTGACATAAGCTATCTTATAAACGAAACAGATTAGCACTGATGTTATAAAAAAGTAGAGCGTACTTATTGTGTACGCTCTGCTTTTTTCGCGGAACTGCCGTCTCTGCTATCTGCTATCTGTACTCTGCTATCTGTACTGGCGCGCCCGAAGGGGTTCGAACCCCCAACCTACGGCTTCGGAGGCCGTCACTCTATCCAATTGAGCTACGAGCGCAATTTTTTGCGTAGTGCGGGAATTTTCGTGCTTAGATATTGTACCATATAACTCTTTATTTGTCAAGCCTTGACTATTCCGCTCGTTTAGGGTATAATAGTAAAAGCTATGCGAATATGTGAGCGTGGAGGAAGTACCTATATGAGCAAGAACTACGACAGAATCGAGAATACCACCGTCTGGTCTCCGGGACCGGGCTGTCACGGAGGTTGCGGAGTACGGGTATTCTTAAAAGATATGCCCGACGGTCAACCCGCGAAAGTCGTCAAAATCGAAGCTGACCCCTGTCACCCTTGGAATCAAGGGCGCACTTGCTCACGTTTGCTTGCGTACACGCGATATCTCTATCACCCTGACCGCTTGCTCTATCCGCTTAAACGAGTAGGGGAGAGGGGAGAGGGAAAATTTGAGCGTATCACTTGGGACGAGGCTCTTGACACCGTTGAAAGCAAATTCAAGCAGTTCCGCGAGGAATCGGGAGCTGAGAGCGTAATTTTCGTTCAGGGAACGGGGCGCGACATCAACGCTCCGCTGACCTTTCTCACGTACGCCTATGGTTCGCCAAACCTCTCGCAGCTCGGGCTGTCCGGACAAAGCTGCTATACTCCGCGCATTACTGGCGCCTGTATGGTGGACGGAACGCTCACCGTGGCGGATTGTTCGCAGTTTTTTGAGAAACGTTACGAGGACCCGCGCTGGGAAGTTCCGAAATATATCGTAGTTTGGGCGACTAACCCGGGCGTCGGCTGCCCCGACGGTTTTCAAGGTCACTGGGTTGTGGACTGTATGCAGCGCGGCTCTAAGCTGATTGTCATTGACCCGCGCGCTACTTGGTTTTCCAGCCGTGCGGAGCATTTCCTGCAATGCAGACCGGGGAGCGACGGAGCGCTTGCGCTCGGTATGCTTCACCTTATAATTGAGAACGAATGGTACGACAGCGAATTTGTGGAGAAATGGACGCAGGGACTGCCGGAACTTCGCGAACGCTGCAAAGAATACACGCCGGAGGAAGTAGAACGCCTGACGTGGGTTCCGAAAGAAGTACTCTACGAAGCTACTAAGGCATATGCTGCTAACCGTCCCTCCGCGATTCACTGGGGGATGCCGATTGATATGAACCCGGAAGCGACTACAGTTGCTCAGGCGATAGCGATGCTGTGGTGCCTGACGGGAAACTTCGACGTTCCCGGCGGTAATATCGCTTCCCGCGGAGCTTTCGGTATCGCGATGTGGCCGATAAACCAAAGTCAGGTACTTGAAACCTACGGCGCGGAGTTTCTCGAGAAGATAAACTCGAAGCGTATCGGCGCGAAAGAGTTCCCGTATATTGCGAATACGCGGCTCTACATTCAGCCGGATTTAGCCGTCGAACAAATGCTCACCGGCGACCCGTACAAAATCCGCGGAACCTATATTCAAACGTCAAATCTGCTCGGCGGGAATGCCGCGGACCTCAATAAACACTATCACGCGCTTCGTAATATGGAGTTTAACGTAGTTGTTGACTTATTCCACAATCCTACTACTATGGCAATTGCGGATATTATACTTCCCGCAGCTTGCTTCACTGAGCGGAATAGTATACGCGTCTGGCACACTCCCGCGCAGGTTATCCGCAAGCTCCACGAACCTCTCGGAGAAGCCCGCAACGACTGGGAGATAGATTTCGAGCTTGCGCTCAGGTTCGACCCGAAGCTCCGCGAAAAATACTCTAAGCTGGAGGACTTCTTCGACGAAAAGCTTAAACCGAGCGGTCATACTTTCGAATCGCTCAAAGCAATCGGCGGCTGGGTATTCGAAAAAGAGGGCGTTAGCGTACCGTACAGGCGTTACGAGAGCGGCTTGCTTCGTCCGGACGGTAAACCCGGCTTCGCGACTCCCAGCGGCAAAGTTGAGTTCTATTCGCTGAATCACGAGGCCTGGGGGCTTGACCCGCTTCCATTTTACCGCGAACCGCCGGAGAGCGAGAACGTCACTCCGGAGCTTATGAAAAAGTACCCGCTGGTAATGGTCACAGGGCGCAGAAGTCCCGTCTACTTCCACTCGGAACATCGTAACATCGACTGGCTCCGCGAGGTTGACCCGTTCCCGATAGTCGAGATAAACCCGAAGATTGCCAAGGACCGCGGATTAAAGGACGGCGACTGGTGCATAATAGAGAATGACCGCGGGAAATTCACGCGTAAGGTGAAATACAACATCTCAATGAACGCGAAATGCGTCTCGGTACCGCACGGTTGGTGGCCGCCCGAGGAAAAGGGCGAAGCTCCGCACTATTACGGAGCGTGGAAGTATAACTGCAATAAGCTCGTACTCTCGCAGGTGGGTTCAAGCAGCGGCTACGGCGGAGGAGCGTACAAGACGGTTCCGGTAAATGTCCGACGCGCCGAACCGGGAGAGCTTGACGCTTTCGATGAGGAAGTTAGGGAGCTTGAAAATGCTTGATGCGGAGTTCGACACCACGAGCGGCAGATTCCACTTATGCGCGAGAGCTGTTATCCCGCGCGGCGGAGGAGCTTGACACTCTGCTGTTCCCGGAGTTTTTCAAAACAGAGCTGCGTAACTTGCCGGAGAACGTACGGCATATTGTGAGAGTTGAGAGGTAAATTATAATGCGCTACGGATTAGCAATCGACATCGAGTACTGCACAGGCTGCAACTCCTGCAATATCGCCTGTAAGCAGGAACACGGCTACGACGCGGGAACGTTTGGTATGAAAGTTACGGAGCTTATCTACCCCGGAGTTGCGGAGAAAGTTCAAATTGACTTTCTGCCGTTCGCTACTACGCGCTGTAACCTTTGCGCGGAGCGGGTTTCCGGCGGTGAGGACACGCTCCCGAGCTGTGTACGTCACTGTCAGGGGAAGTGTATGGCTTACGGAGACGAAAACGCGCTGTTCGAAGCCGCGAAAAAGATGAAACGCCCTGTAATGTACTTAAAGTAACGCGGGAAAAACGAGGACTAAATGACAGAACCACAACTTACCGATATACCGCGTATTGCCGCCTTGCCTGACGCCGGACTAACTACGGAACAGGCGGGCGGGCTTTTTGCCGCGGGTTTGTCCAACGCTCCGGTGGAAGCGCCCTCTAAAACCGTCGGGCAGATTATAGCCGCAAACGTCTGCACGTACTTCAACCTCGTGTTCGCGATTCTCTCGATTGTGATACTCCTAGTCGGAGCTTGGCGCGAACTGCTGTTTCTCCCGGTTGTTATTCTCAACTCCGCGATTGGAATTGTTCAGGAGCTGCGGGCTAAGAAAACGCTGGACAAGCTGACGCTTTTATCCGAGCCGCGAACTAAGGTAATCCGCGACGGAACGCTGATAACGCTTCGAAGCGCGGAGCTTGTACGCGACGACATAGTGGAGTTCACCGCCGGTAACCAAATCTGCGCCGATGCCGAAGTAGTCACGGGCGAGGTACAAGTCAACGAAAGCCTCATAACGGGCGAAGCTGACGAGATAATCAAAGCCCCCGGGACTTCGCTTCTCTCCGGTTCCTACGTTGTCGCCGGAACCTGCCGCGCAAGGCTCGATAACGTGGGCGCAAGCAGTTTCGTCTCGAAGCTGACTATCGAGGCAAAGACGCAATCGCAGGTAGGCAACAGCGAAATGATGCGCTCCCTCACGCGCTTAGTGCAAGTTATCGGGATTCTGATAATCCCGGTCGGAGCGTTGCTCTTTTGGCACCAATACTACGTATTGGGCGAAGAATTCCGCCAGTGCGTCGTGACTACTATCGCAGCTCTCGTAGGTATGATACCCGAAGGTTTGTACCTATTGACAAGTATCGCGCTCGCGGTGGGCGTAATACGCTTAGCTTCTATGCGGACATTGACGCACGACCTCGGCTGTATCGAAACTCTCGCCCGTGTCAACGTCCTCTGCGTCGATAAGACGGGGACGATTACGGAACCCGAAATGCAGGTTGAGAGCCTTATACTGCTCGAGCCCGAACGTTTCTCCGAAGAGGACGCCGAACAGCTCTTAGCCGACCACTGTCTGAACCTAGGCGCGGAAAACGACACGATGAAAGCCATAAAGCGCAAATACGGCGGAAGACCGGCTAGACCCGCCGTCCGGACGCTTCCTTTCAATTCTAAGAACAAATTCTCAATCGCTGAATACGACACAGGCGAGTGCTACCTCTTGGGCGCGCCGGAATTTATACTGGACGAAGCCACTCTCGCGGAATACTCGGCGGAGATTGAGCCGCAGACTTCCTCCGGTCTGCGCGTTCTGCTGCTTGCTATGACGGACAGCGAGGACGAAACCGGCGAAGCAACCCCGATTTGTCTCGTAACGCTCTCGAATAAAGTTCGCGCGGGTGCCGTAGATACGTTCAAATATTTCGCGGAGCAGGGAGTCACAATCAAAGTAATCTCCGGCGATAACGCCAAAACCGTAAGCTTTATCGCGGGAAAAGCGGGTATAGCAAATTCCGATAGCTTTGTTGACGCAACTACGCTTACAAACGACGCGGAGATTGCCGCCGCAGCGTCCGCGTATACGGTTTTCGGACGCGTAACTCCCGAGCAAAAGCGTAAGCTGATACGCGCTCTCAAAGCTGACGGCAATACCGTGGCGATGACGGGCGACGGAGTTAACGACATTCTCGCGCTCAAAGAAGCCGACTGCTCGGTGGCAATGGCAAGCGGAAGCGAAGTCGCGGCTCAGGT
>JAISLB010000084.1 GCA_031260685.1 Oscillospiraceae bacterium
CCGCAAATTGGCGGAGCTAATATAGCCGTTTTTGCTAGTATACCACACCATTCCAAAAATTGCAAGTACTTTTTTCACTTTTTGTGAACTTTTTACTATGGAAATTTCTGGGGACGGACTCCTATTGTTTGGCAATTCATCAATTTCGCACTTTTCTCACAAGCGAACACAGCAAAAAAACGATAGTATTAGAAGCAACCACAGCCGCTCCCGCGGGTAAATTCCATACATATGATACCGAAAGCCCGGCTATAAAGCAAAATACGCTCAGCACCACCGCGCAGATAGTCACAGAGCGGTAGGTTTTACACACCCGCATAGCCGACAAAGCCGGAAATATCAGCATACTCGAAATCAGCAGCGCGCCCATTACCCTCATTCCAATCACGATTGTAAGAGCCGTCAGGAGCGCGGTAACAGCGTTATACAGCCCGGCTTTCAAGCCAATCGCACGCGAAAACGTCTCATCGAACGTAACGGCGAAAATCCGGTTGTAATTAGCAGCGCAGGTAACAACCACCAGCAGCGCGAGTACCGCGGCTGTCCAAACGTCGCTCATATCAAGCGCCAAGATACTGCCGAAAAGGTACGAGTTAAGGTCGCTTCCGTTACCCGTTACCGAAACGATGATTACCCCGAAAGCGAGAGACGCGCTCGAGAGCAGCCCGATTGCGGCGTCTCCTTTTATATGTGTATTATCCCCGATACGCAAAAGCAAGAATGCCGCGGCGATACTCACGGGCAAAGCCACCAGGAGCGGAGCGGCGTTAAGAGCGCTTGCAACAGCCAACGCGCCGAAAGCTACGTGAGAGAGTCCGTCGCCGAGCATTGAGTAACGTTTCAGCACCACCGTAATGCCGAGAATCCCTCCGCAAAGCGCAATCAGCGTCCCGACGATTAGGGCGCGAACCATAAACGCGTAGGAAAACAGGCTAAACATTTCCAGCCTCCTCACGTTCCCAATCAGCCGTAAGTTGTTCATTATTGACCGCAAAAATCCAATCTTCGGTCGTACCATAGAATAGCTGCCGACCTTCGCCTAGTGCGAGAATATGTTTTGCGTACAGCACGGAGTTCGGCAAATCGTGGGTTACGGATACAACGGCTATTCCGCGCTCTCGGTTAAGCTTCTCAACTGATTTATAGAAATCTTTGGTAACAAGCGGGTCAAGACTTGCCGTAGCTTCATCAAGGATAAGTAAATCAGTAGCCGCGGTAAGCGCACGCGCAAGCAATACCCTGCGCTGCTGACCGCCGGACAGCTCCGCAAAGGACGAATTGATATAGCCGTCCGCGTCCAGCAAGCGTAAATTAGCGTGCGCCGTCCGCACATCCTCCTTATTATAGAACCGCCGCTTCATTCCGGCAAGCCGACCGGACAGCGTGACTTCAAGCACCGAAGCCGGAAAGTCGTTCCGTACGGAATACACCTGCGGCAAATAGCCAATCCCATTCTCCGAGGAGCGCGTAAGAACACCGTGGGAGGGCTTTTTCAAGCCGAGTAAGCCCCGAAGCAGCGTAGACTTCCCGGCGCCGTTCTCTCCGACAATACACAGATAATCGCCCGGGTTAACCGAAAAGTTAAGCCCGGAGATAACGGTATTCCCCTCATACGCGAAAGCCGCGTCAACACAGTTAATCATAGTATAAACATTGTAACACATTCCGCAAAATTTGTCAATCACAACAGCATTAAGTGCGGAAGCTTCGCATAAAGGGAAATTAGGGCTTGACAAATGGGTAATTACGTAGTATAATAAGAGCATATAAATAGATTGGTCGTCCAAAGGGCTAGCCCTTTGGTGTAAAGTTTGTGACTTTACACCAATATGCGATTCTCTTAGTCGCACAGGGCAAAGCTTTACCGGTGGCTGATTTGCAAATAAAAATAGCAAAATTTTGGCTATGCAAACTACGCTGACATTAACGGTAAAGGAAATTGCTTTACAATGAAAAATCAACCGCTTATTTCAATCATCGTACCGATTTATAACGCCGAGCCGTATCTGCGCCGCTGCATAGACAGCATACTTGCGCAGACGCGGCGAAACATTGAGGTGATGCTTATTGACGACGGTTCTCCGGATAACTGCGGAGCGATTTGTGACGAATACGCAGAGCGCGACAGGCGTGTTCGCGTGTTCCATAACCCTAACCGCGGTGTGTCAAACGCCCGAAACACCGGCTTGGACGCGTCAAGCGGCGAATTTATCGGCTTTGTTGACAGCGATGATTTTATAGAGCCGGAGATGTATGAAAAACTGTATGAAGCGATAAGGTCAAATTCAGCCGATGTAGCGTGCTGTAGTATAAAGGTAATTGCGGACAATTTCTACAGATTTTCGCGTGTTGCAAAATGCGGGAAAATTACCCCGAAAGAACTGTGCGAAAAATATTTGAGCGGAGAATACGAAAGCTATTTACGTTCGGTAGGTATGTGGAACGCGCTATTAAGCAGAAAAATGCTGCAACGAGAAGACGGAACAATCGCTGTTCGCTTTGACGAGTCACTACCGGGTAAAGGCGAAGATAGCGCGTTTGTATATGACTACCTAGCTGCCGCGAAGAATGGGATTGTACTCATTGACGACGTACTGTATAACTACTTCCGCCGTAGTGAAAACGCTTCAAGTTTAAGCAAAGCTCGCAATTTCTCGGCATTTGACGACCCGCACGTTCGCAATGTACATAGCAGACTCACAGCAGTAATGACACAATACTTGCCGGAGAGGAAAGCTGATATCAGCAACTTTATTAACAGCCTTGAAGCAAACGGGAAAGTTCAGTTTCTTCACACTGCAATAATTTTCAAATTTCCGGTAAAAGAAAGGCTCTATTTCAGGGAGCTGCGGACAATATTACAGTCCACGCACTTTAGTTATGCAAAGTATCAGGCGCTCCTTCAGTACTTTTTCCCGAAATGGTTTTACAGGTGGACGTTTAAGATGTACAATAAATTTAAGGCAAAATAGTCAGGAGGTCTTCAAAACCTCCGCTCCTAAAGCCTCCTAACCCGCGTAATATAGCCGAGTATTTTTCGCTCTTCCCAAACGACGGTGATTGTGCTATTCTATATACCCGGAACAGGAGGACAAACGTTGAACATTTGGAACTGCGCGGGAAGCAAACCGACGCTATTGAGGGATACCGCGCCCGAAACCCCGGGCGATAAAATCTTTATCCTATGCGACGCCGGCGAAGCGCCCGCGCTTGCCGACTTCTACAACCTGGACGCGGGAACAGTAGCCGATTGCGTAGATTTAGACGAGAGCGTCCGCTACACCTGTTTCGACGGTTACGACTTTATCAGTCTCGTATACGCCGAGCCGAACGGAACGCGTCTCGAGCCGCGCGAAATCAACCTCTACGTTTCCGCAACTTACCTAATACTCGTAATGCCGGCCGCACAAAGCGGGGAACACAGCGGTCACATTGAACAAGCGCTTATGGCGGCTATGCGGATAGCCTGCGGGAAAGCGGACGTGCTTAACCGCCTTTGTTTTGCTGTCTTTGACACGCTGATTCAGCGTTACTCCGATACTCTTGAAAATCTTGAGGACGATATAGAAAGCGTTATGGGGAAAATCACGCAAAGCGTCCAAAGGGTTCACTTTGACGAAACCACAGAGCTCCGAAGCCGCGCCTATCTCCTGCGCAAACAGCTCCGAGCTATGTCCTATATCGGTGAGCAGATACTGGTTGACGAAAACGAACTAATCGCCGAGAAGCAGGAACGCTACTTCCGCAATATCGCGACTCGGCTGGATAAACTGCACGCTTTCTCGGAAAACCTATACGAGCTTAGCAGTGAGCTTCTACGTTCGTACGACAGCAAGCTCAATACCAGTATGAACGAAAAAATCAGCCGCCTGACGGTAATAACCTTATTCATAGGTTTATGGACAGTGGTAGCCGGAATCTACGGTATGAACTTCGAGTTTATGCCGGAACTGACGTGGCGCTTCGGATATCCCATATCGCTCGGAATAATGACCGCGCTCAGCGCAATTGTATACGCTATCCTCAAACGCAATAAATGGCTGTAAGGTAAGCGTCAAATAACCAGGCGTTACACGAAAGTGTAACGCCACTATTACTTTGGTTATATGATAGGCCGCATAACCGTCGGTGTGTAAATATCCGCTCCAACCGCTCAAAAACGTCCTCGGATGTTCACCCTCGCGGCTTGGCTGATATTCATAAATCACAGTCGGTGTCTTACTTTTTAACTGTACTCCCGGCTAAACGCAGGCGCTGTCTGTGTACAATTCTGCGAACAGTATTTTCTGCTATGTGCTATTTCCTTCTTGCTGGATTTTTTACCGCAATGCAAGCATTCCTTTACCCCCGCGGACATACAATTACAGCTTTTACTCTATTGTAACAAGAATATACACGCTTTGGAATCCACTGCCTTATTTGACGCTTACGAAGCTACGAACTTTTGGACTTGTACTGCGCTCGGTTTTATGATATAATACTCTTATCACAGTCGGAGCGCGCAAAGACTACGCTCAAAAATAACGATAGGAGAAACTTGCTATGAATTCTCGTTACACGCACGTTTTTGAACCTATACGCATACGCGGTATCGACTTCAAGAACCGCGTTACCTTGGCACCTGTAACGCCCGTGTTAAGTACGCCGGAGGGTTACGTCACCCGCGAACTTGTAGATTGGTTTCGTATGTTTGCTCGCGGAGGGGTTACAACGCTCTATCTCGGCAACTGCTCAATTGACCTAACAGAGAGCAACGACCAGAATTATCAGTTGGAGCTTGGCAAGGACGACTGTATCTATCCGCTTGCGCTTTATGCGGATATGTGCAAGCAATTTGGTTGTCACGCCTCGCTCGAAATCAATCACGGCGGCGAGGGCGTACCGTTC
>JAISLB010000132.1 GCA_031260685.1 Oscillospiraceae bacterium
TGCGTCACGGACGTTTGTATACTTGTCCGGTAATTCCCTACTCGCAGTATTTTAACGAAGCCTTTGAGCAAAACCTGCACGAAAGCGAGGACGACAGCATTGACATTTACGCCGCAAAAAGCTACGATGAACTTGCGGAATTCGCGGCGAAGCGCGTACCGTTTTGCGCGTATTGCGATGTTAAAAATCGCACTCACGGTCACAAATGGCGGCAAAGCAGTAAAACTATCGACGAATATTTAGTGTAGCGCGTTCCCCGCGCGTTAGTCTATTCTCCGCTTGCTTCGCATATATTGGACTAACATCTACCTAAGCGGAGGGAACGTTTATGCGGCGTGTGGTCAAGCGTTTAATGCTCATTGTCATTGCGGCTGCGATAGTTAAGCTCGCGGTTTCGGCGCGGGGGGCTGAACTTCTCGGCTCCGCGGTAATTGCTCTCGCGGAGAACGAACAGCTTACGGGTTTCGTACTTCGCTCGGAGCTTGGACTTCTTCGCGCGGAAGCAGCCGAACCGACGTCAGCCGCGGAAGCAAGCGGCGAAAGCGCGGAGAGTTCCGCACGTCCGGCTCTTGCAGCGAATCCAATCGGCGGCGGATTCCCGAAGCTTACGGAGGAGGAAGCGGCTCCCGAAACTCCCGCGGCTTCCGCGGCTCCCAATACGAATACCGCAGCCGAGGACGCGAAGCTTCCCGCGCCTAATTCCGAAGCTGACGCTCCCGGGGCTGTACGTCCCAAAACTGTCGTTATAGACAATGGTTCGAGCTATAATATCGACGTTCCCGCGATGTTAGAGGAGGACATAGGCATTACGCTGCCGGCAAACGACGCGCCGCAGATATTGATAATCCATACGCATACCAGCGAAGCGTATTCGCAAACCGAGGGTTTCCGCACCCTTGACAAAACTATGTCGGTAGTACGCGTAGGCGACGCGCTGACCCGCGAATTAACGGAAAAAGGCTACAACGTAATCCACGACCGCGAAGTCTACGACTATCCGAGTTACAACGGAAGCTACAATAGAACCGCGGAGTCCGTGAAAACGCGGCTTGCGGAGTTCCCGACAATCCAAATCGTGTTCGACCTTCACCGCGACGCGCTCGAACAAGCCGACGGTTCGCAGTATCGCTCAACCTATCGGAACGGAGATACGGAAGCCGCGCAGCTAATGCTGATAGCGGCTACCGGCTCCGCGGGGCTTTCTCACCCCAATTGGAAAACAAATCTCCGCTTCGCGCTTAATCTGCAAGCTAATATGGACGCTAAATACCCGGGATTGACGCGCCCGCTTCTGGTTTCAGCCCAGCGTTATAACGAGCAGTTAGCTCCGGGCTACCTACTGCTGGAAGTCGGCAGCACCGGCAACACAATAGACGAAGCGGTCACGGCAATACGGCTATTCGCCGAGTGCTTTTCGGCGGACAGCTGACGGACTCCGCAACGCCGCTTACTTGTGGTATTTTGCGCCTGCGGCTATTTTGAACGCGCGGTAGAGCTGTTCAAGGAACATCACTCGGAACAGATGATGCGGAAAGGTCATTTTCGACATCGAGAGAATGACCCGCGCACCGTTTTTGATACGTTTGTGCAAACCTACGGAACCGCCGATAATGAAGCAAAGGCGGTTCTTGCCGTCTTTCTCGCAGGCGCGGATAAATTTTGAGAACTGTACGCTGTCGGTCTCTTTACCCTCGGACGAGAGCGCGACTACAACCGCGTTTTTAGGGATACGCAGCTCGATAGTATCGGCTTCCTTGGAGAGCGCGGCTTCGACCTCGGCGGCATTGGGATTCGCGGGAAGCCGGGTCTCCGGCACTTCCTCGATATTCAGCGAGCATAAGGTTCCGAGCCGCTTAACGTATTCGGCTACCGCGGCGGTGAAGTATTCTTCTTTCAAGCGCCCGACACAGATTAAAGTTATATGAAGCATAAAGCACAGCAATTCCTTTTGTTAAAATACCTCTTGACAAACCGATAAGAGGGGAGTATAATATAGGAGAGTTAAGAACTTGTGAGCGGCGTTGCCGATAGCGGTTCTTGCCCTCAATTACTTGTTAAAAAAGAAGTAACCGCCACAACGTGGGAAAGCGAGGGGCGGCTACTTCTTTTTATAGGCTAATACCAAGCCAAGAATGCCAATGATAACTAAGCAAAATTGATAAAAAACCGGCCAAGTTACTACATCCATTGACATCACCCCCTTTCGAGGGCGAGTAAACCGCTACCGTACAGGCAACGCCGCGGCTGTGTAAACGCTGTAATCAGCTGCACAACCGTAGCTATTATACCACAAGGTTTACCATAATGCAATAGTGAATTTTAGATTTCTATCGCTTCCGACACAGATAGACCGGCGCAGTTAACGCTAATCCCGCCGCGGAGCTTGCTTTGCACGGCGTTTAGAGCGCGTTCGGGCGTATTGTTCTGTTCGCTTAGGTGCCCCAGTATCAGCCGCTCGGTACCGGCTTCCGCAAGCTCCAGCGCGAAGTCGGAGGCGTCGCCGTTATTGAGATGTCCGTAGTCCCCCGCTACACGCACTTGCAGATTATACGCGTACGGACCGCTCCACAGCATATCCAAGTCGTGGTTTGATTCCAGCAGTACGGTATTGCTCCCGAGAACCGCGTTGCGAACGGTTGACGTAATATGCCCCAAATCAGTAAGAAGCGAGAAGCTGCGCTTACCGTCGCTAAGCCTATATCCGCAGCTTTGAGCGGTGTCGTGAGGGGTTTCGAACGCCGAAACTTGCAGCGCTCCGACCTCAAAGGCAACGCCCGGAACAACATCAAGGCAGGGGGAATACAGACCGCGGGAAGTCCCGCCCGTTGCGTAAACGGGAACTTGCGGGAAGTTTTTATGTAACTGCGGGAGCGCCTGAATGTGGTCTCCGTGTTCGTGAGTTATAAGCACCGCGGACAATTGCGCGGGCGCTATCCCGACGGTATTGAGCAGCGCGTCCTTAATTCGCCGCAGAGAGATTCCCGCGTCAATAAGCACATATGTACCGCCCTCATAAACAAGGGCGGCATTACCGCTTGAACCGCTGCTGAAAGTGTATAGTTTCATAATAGACCCGTATAATAGCCGAATGGTTACAATCCCGCGGGACGCGTCACGCGATTCTGATGTATTGCTCGATAATCGGTTCTGCGGCAACTCCCGCGCCGGAGATGTCCGCGCCTAAGCCGCGCAGTTTGTTGACCATATCTTCGTAACCGCGTTCTATGAAGCGGATTTCCTCAATATAAGTCGTACCCTTGGCGCAAAGTCCCGCAATAACCATCGCGGCTCCGGCGCGAAGGTCCGTAGCTATCAGCGGAGCGGCTTCGAGTCTCCCGCTGCCTTCGATAACCGCGGTTCTGCCGTCCTTGACGGTTATATGCGCTCCCATACGCGCAAGCTGGTCAACATAACGGAAGCGGTCGTCCCATACGCCCTCCGTTACTATACTCGTCCCCCGCGCTAAACAAAGAAGCGCGGTAATTTGCGGCTGCATATCAGTCGGGAAGCCGGGATACGGCATTGTGCGCACATTAGCGC
Organism: Oscillospiraceae bacterium; assembly: GCA_031260685.1. Classification (GTDB taxonomy): domain Bacteria; phylum Bacillota; class Clostridia; order Oscillospirales; family Oscillospiraceae; genus JAISJH01. The sequence continues at coordinate 3,541 of JAISLB010000132.1, forward strand.
GGCGAAGCGGTTCGAGACGTTTTATGCGTACCGCGTCCCCGAGGTCTTCGACTTCCGCGCCCATTTCTATCAGCTTAGACGTTATGCACATAAGATGCCGCGGGATTACGTTGCGGATAACCACGTCCCCGCCGGTTCCCGTTACTGCCGCGAGGTACGTTCCGGCTTCTATTTGGTCGGGGATTATCGCGTAGGTACGTCCCTCGAGCTGCGAAACTCCCGTTATGCGTATTGTGTTAGTACCCGCGCCGCGGATTTTGGCTCCGCAGGCGTTGAGAAAGTTCGCGAGGTCAACGATATGCGGTTCCTGAGCGGCGTTTTCGATTATCGTCTGTCCAACCGCCATAGTCGCCGCGAGCATAATATTTATCGTGGCTCCGACGGTAACGACGTCGAGCGAAATACGCGCACCCGTGAGCTTATCGGCTTCGGCAGTGATGTAGCCGCCGCCGATGCTTACTTTCGCGCCTAAGGCTTCGAGACCTTTGACGTGCTGGTCAATCGGACGGATGCCGAAGTTGCAGCCGCCGGGCATCGCTATCTTGGCATAGCCGAAGCGTCCGAGCAACGCGCCCAGCATATAGTACGAGGCTCTAAGCTCCCCCATTTCCGGGCAGTTTGCGAAAAATGAGCGGATATCGCGGCAGTCAAGCTCGACGGAGGTGCAGGTGAGCTTCCTGACGCGGACTCCGAGGCTGCCGACTATCGCGTAGAGTTTCTCAACGTCAACTATCCCCGGTATATTTTCTATTACAGATACATCGCTAACCATAACGGCGGCGGCGATAATGGCTACGGCGGCGTTCTTAGCGCCTGAAACCACTATATCACCCGAAAGACGATTCCCGCCGGTTATTTCGTATCGTTCCAAAGTTACACCCTCTTCCCGCGCGTTACGCGGAATTGCCGGCTGCCGGCTGTTTCTTTTACAGCCGTTCGGCTATGTTTTTGCCGTTTCCGGCAGGCTTTACGAGCTGTCCGCGGCTTAGAACCTTTGTCAACCGTTTCGGCTTTATTATGCCCTGACTAAGGTGCCGTATACAACGAAAGTTGCCCTTGCCGCGTTTACATAATCCAGTATAGCACATTGTTTCCAATTTGTAAAGACCTATTTTAACATTTTTACCGCGTTGTCACTTTTTCGGCGTTTCAGAGGTTCCCGAGCCAGCGCAGAACGATTACGTGGGTATAGTAAACCGTCTGCGAGTGCTTAGTGCCGAAAGCGACCGCTTTGCGTATACGTGAGTTGCCCGAGAGCTTACGCGCTAAACCCGCGAGTGTCAGGCAAACCATAGGCGCGTAGATAAGCTGCGAGGGCTTGACGCTGTCGTAGAACGTTCCCGTGACTTTCGCCTCCGCGATGTACAGCGCGGCAACCGCGAGAGCCGCCGCGGAAAGCGGGAGAAGTTTCCTCGCGGCGAAAGCCGTCAGGCGTTCGAGCGTTTCGCGCTCAAGCGATAAGCCCAGTACGAAGTAAAACAGCCAGGTCGGGAAAAGCCACCACAAATGCGGGCGTATCAAAAACTCCGGGCGAAGCTCAATCCCTAAACCCGCGAGATACGGCAGGAGGTTCGCGGCTAAACTTATCAGCAGCGATATCGTCAGCGTTATCCGCGTCCATTTCCGTACGCAGCGGAGCAGTAAGGGAAACAGCAGGTACAGCTGCAGCAAAACGGGGATAAAGTACAGATGAGGGAGCAGCATATTCCCGTAAACAATACACCAGAAAAGATACGGAACGAGCAGCGCGGGAAGCTTCGGAAGCAGCGAGCGCTTACCGCTTACGCTCAAGCCGATTCCCGAAATAAGTATAAACGCGGGTACGGCGAAGCGTGTAATCTGGTTTAGAATAAACATCGGAGCGGAAGCAATGAAATCGCCCGAACCGTGGAGAACTATTACCGCAATCATAGAAAGCGTTCGAATGAATTCAAGCTCGAAAACACGCTTATTCGGCAGCATTTTTCAACCTCTTCGGCAGCAGCAGCGCGAGTACGGCGGCTCCCGCGGAGAAACAGGCGAGGATTATGAACTCCGCCGTTCCGTCAGTTGCTCCGATTGCCTTGAACAATAGCGGCGAGAGCAATGCGGTCGTCATATAGCCGAACATTACGAAGCTGAAAATCGAACCAACGTTCCTAAGCCCGAAGCAGTCGCTCGTGAGAATAGGCGTATAGCTCGAGGCTCCTCCGAAAAAAAGCGCAATCAGGCATATACAGACGATAACCGCGGGACCCTCAAGAAAGCACAGGCAGAGAATAACCGCGGAGGTGGCTATACAGCCCGCCGCCGCGGAAAACCGTGAGCCGAACTTAGCAGTTATCAGCGGGAAGATTAAGCGCCCCGCGGCGCTCCCGATTCCCGTTAGCATTACGAGTATCGTCGTTAAACCGTCCGATAAGCCCTTGTCCCCGGCGATAGTTACGAACGAGGGGTTAAGAGTAAGATACGCCGCGTCCGAAAGAAATTTTATCCCGAAAAGGAAGTAGAGCGATTTGCTTCTGAAAGCCTCCGCGAGAGTTGCTCCGTCCTGTCCGGCTCCGCAGCTGTCGGGGGCTTCATCGTCCGGCAGCGAGATAAAGCGGTACAGCGCACTCACGGACAGCGCGAAAATCGCCGCGAGAACTATCAGCAGCTTTCGTACTCCCAAAACCTCGGGGTTTGCGAAGTGCTTCGCGACAGGCGCGAAAACTACCGTAGAAAGCCCGAAGGCAAAAACGCTTACACCGGTGGCAAACGCGCGTCTGTCCGGGAAATTCCGCTGAGCGCAGGTGATAATCGTGTTGTAAGCAATCCCGACGCCCGTTCCGCCTATAATTCCGTAGCTGATGTAAATAAGCCACGGAGCGCCGGAGGGGGTAGCGGAAGCCGCGAGTATACCGGCTGAAAGCATTAAGCCGCCCAGCAGTACTACGTTCTTAGCTTTGAGCCTGTTGATAAGCAAACCGCCGATGAAAATCCCTATTACAAAGCTGGCAAGCATAAAGCTCGCGGTGAGTTTTACGCTTGCCAAGTCCCAGTTCAGAAGCTGCGCCACAGGCGCTGCAAAGACGCTCCAAACGTATATGATACCGAGGAATAATAACAGTGCGGACCCCGCGGCAAGGCTCCTGACAGACTTTGACATTAACTACGCTCCCAATAACCCGAGGTACAAATATTGTAATATGTTACCACATTGCAAGCGATTTGTCAATAGTACTTTTCAGAATAATTGCGCTGCCGCTATTGACAATTTGCGTTAAAATAGCACTTGACAAAGCGGCAAAATTAGGTTATAATGACTATAAAATAAACTACATAGAAGGAGAACACATCAATGGCAGTAAACTACACCGCAAAATGGGACTACAAAGGCAAAATCGCGTGGATTACGGGCGGAGCGTCCGGAGCCGGTCTCGGTCAGGCAAAGTTCTTCGGCGGCTTAGGCGCGAAAGTCACTATCGTTGACATCCGTCAGGAAGCTATCGACAAGGCTCTTGAGGAGCTGAAAGCCCTCGGAGTAGACGCTATCGGTTACAAAATGGACCTCACTAACCGTGCGGAGTACATTGCTACAGCCGACAAAGCCGAGGCACATTGGGGCGGACCTCCTCATCTGCTTATCAACACCGCGGGCGTTAACTCTTTCGGACCTGCCGAAGCCTCCACATTTGAAGATTTCGACTGGATTCTCGGCGTTAACCTCGGCGGACCTATCAATGGTTTCGTAATTTTCGTTCCGCGTATGATTAAAGCCTACGGCGAGGACATCAAAGCCGGCAAAACGTGGGCGCAAATCTGCACGGTAAGCTCTATGGGCGCGTTCGACGGTTACTCCACCGATGCTCCGTACAGCGTTTCCAAGGCTGCCGTCAATAACCTTTCGTACAGCTATTACGACGCTCTCAAACCTTACGGAATCGGCGTTACGGTGCAATGCCC
>JAISLB010000182.1 GCA_031260685.1 Oscillospiraceae bacterium
ATTATTCCATATAACCGCCCAGCATAGGTGATACCGCATGTTCGGAGAACAATTTTAATGCACCTGATTTATATTTCTTTTCTTTTGGAACCCATGCCTGTTTGCGGGTTGCAAGGATTTCGTCAATTTCTTCTTCGGATTTCCTTTCTCCTTTTACGCCGATGATTCTAAGAATGCGATTTTTGATGCTGACTTCAATCAAATCACCTTCTTCTACCAATGCGATGGGACCGCCTTGTGCGGCTTCCGGAGATACATGACCGATCGCAGGGCCTTTGGAGGCGCCTGAGAATCTTCCGTCTGTAATCAGCGCAATGGACTTGCCCAATTCTTCGTCAGAAGAGATGGCTTCTGTGGTATAAAACATTTCCGGCATTCCACTCCCTTTTGGACCTTCGTATCGAATGATAACGGCATCCCCCGGCTGAATCTTTTTTTCGATCACTGCTTTTAATGCATCCTCTTCGCAGTCGAATGGACGGGCAGTTAAAATAGCTTCGTGCATTTCTTTGGGCACGGCAGAATGCTTTACAACAGAACCCTGAGGAGCCAGATTTCCTCTTAAAATAGCAATGGTACCGTTACTCCCGATCGGATGATCAAAGGAGCGGATGATATCGGTACGCTCTCTGCCGACTTTTGCCAGATATTCATCGCAATGCTCGTAAAATCCATTTTGTTTTAAATCTTCCAAATTTTCACCGATGGTTTTTCCGGTTACGGTTAAAGCTCCGGTATTAAGCAGTTCTGTTTTTGAAAGTTCGCCGATAACAGAGTAAACTCCGCCGGCTTTTTCGAGGTCCTGCATATGATGAATCCCCGCGGGAGCAAGCTTGCACAGGTTCGGAGTTTTTTCGCTTATCTCATTTATCATTTTCAGATTGAATTCAAGTCCCGCTTCATTAGCTATCGCCGCTAAGTGCAGAACGCTATTGGTGGAGCAGCCGAGCGCCATATCCACCGTAATAGCATTGCGGAACGCCGCCTCGGTCAAGATATCGAGAGGTTTTACGTCGTCCCGCACGAGTTGTACAACGCGCTCACCCGCGGTTTTAGCAAGCCGCAGACGCTTCGCGAATACCGCAGGAACGGTTCCGTTACCGGGAAGCGCAATTCCGAGAGCTTCGCAAAGACAATTCATAGAGTTCGCAGTAAACATACCGGAGCAGGAACCGCAGCCGGGGCAGGAACTGTCCTCAATCTCCGCAAGCTCCTCATCAGTGCAGTTCCCCGCCTTGTAACGTCCCACAGCTTCGAAAACGCTGTTGAGGTCACGTCCGCCATCCGAAAGCATAGGACCGCCGGAGATAAAAATCGACGGGATATTGAGCCGCGCGGCAGCCATAAGCATACCAGGCACAATCTTGTCGCAATTCGGGATAAACACTAAACCGTCAAAGCGGTGCGCCTGAACCATACACTCAACGCTGTCGGCGATAATCTCACGCGAGGCAAGAGAATACTTCATACCCTCGTGACCCATCGCTATTCCGTCGCAAATACCGATAGTGTTAAATTCGAGCGGAGTTCCTCCGCCCGAGAGTACGCCGTCCTTAACAGCGCGCGCAATTTGATTCAGCCCCGAATGTCCCGGAGCAATCTCGTTATAGGAGTTCACAATCCCGATAAGCGGTTTTGCGATTTGGCTGTCCGTAAGACCGTCAGCCTTCAGCAGTGAACGGTGCGGAGCCCGCTCACTGCCTAACTTAATGCTATCGCTAATCATCGTTATTTAGCCTTCTTCGTATATTTTCTTTTCGCCGGTTTTTCAGCGGCGGCAACGGGTTCAACTATTTCAGCGGGTTCCGCCGCGTCGATGACGACAGGCTCCGAAATTGCTTCGGCAATAGCTTCCGGTTTAGCCTTACGCGTGTATTTGCGTTTCGCGGGCTTTTCAATCGCCGCGATTTCCGATATAGCGGCAGCTTCTAAAGTTTCCGCAACGGCTTTTGCTTTTTTCGGAGTTTTCGTAGTTTTCGGAGTTTTAACAGCTTTCGCAGTCTTAGCTCTGCCTTTTTTTACCGGTTTAGCCGCTTTGTCAGCTTTCCTGGTGTACTTACGTTTTTGCTTCACGGCGGGAGCTTCGACAGTTTCTGCCGCTGCCGCAACTTTCTCAATTTCAGAAACTTCCGCGGCTTCCGCAACCTCGGGAACTTCCGCAACTTCCGCAACCACGGAAACTTCCGCAACTTCGGGAGCGGCGGCAATAGCAGGGATATCGGACGCAAGCGCAGCTTGGCTCTCGGCTATAATCTCGGGGTTTTTCCACGACATCTTTGCGCGAAGTTCTTCTCCGACCGATTCAACTAAATGTCTGGACTGCGCCTGACGCATTGCGTTAAAACTCGGGCGGTTAGCCTGATTCTCGAGAATCCAATTACGCGCAAAAGTCCCGTTCTGAATATCTTTGAGAACTTCTTTCATCGCTTTCTTAGTATCCTCGGTAATTATGCGCGGACCCGCGGTATAATCGCCGAATTCAGCGGTATCACTTATGGAGTAGCGCATAAACGACAAACCCTGCTGAACAACTAAGTCGATGATAAGCTTCATCTCGTGTACGCACTCAAAGTACGCGCTTTCGGGCTGATAACCCGCTTCGACCAAAGTTTCGAAACCGGCTTTCATAAGTGCCGAAACGCCGCCGCAAAGAACCGCTTGTTCACCGAATAAATCAGTCTCGGTTTCCTCTCTGAACGTTGTTTCGAGAATTCCCGCGCGTGAACCGCCGATTCCGTCGGCATAAGCGAGAGCTGTTTCTTTCGCTTTTCCGCTGTAATCCTGATAAACCGCGATTAGATCCGGAACGCCTTTTTCCTCCTGATACTGGCTGCGGACGGTATGACCGGGACCTTTCGGAGCAATCATAATTACGTCAACATTGGACGGCGGGACAATCTGCCCATAGTGAATGTTGAAACCGTGAGCAAACGCAAGCGTCATTCCCGGGCGCAGATTCGCCTCAATGCTGTTTTTGTAAAGCTCCGGCTGTTTCTCGTCGTTGATAAGAATCATTACGAGATCCGCGGCTTTAACGGCTTCGGCGGAGGTGAGGACTTTCAGTCCGTCGGCTTTTGCTTTTTCCGCCGATTTCGAACCTTCGTATAGTCCTACTACAACGTCATAGCCCGAATCGCGCAGATTAAGCGCGTGCGCGTGTCCTTGGCTCCCGTAGCCGATAATCGCGATGGTCTTGTCTTTGAGGAGCGTCTTGTCGCAATCCCCTGAATAGTACAATTTTGCCATTTGTGTGTGTTCCCTTTCAGTTTTGTTATTATTTATCAAACGGAAGACATCAGGTTTTGCCCCATTACTCGGGGGAAACAATCTCCGCCGCCTGATATGTACTGACTAAATAAGTTTGACCTCTTGCACGTCGAATATTTTCCGAAGCTGTTTGATAATCTGCTCACGAGTGGCGTCATCTCCGGAGCTTGTCATAATTATGCGCGAATGCCGCGAATCCTCAACTTTCGGACCGACGTAAAGTGTGTCAATATTATATCCGCGCTTAGAAAACAAACCGATAACGCGGGATAACACGCCCGCTTTATTGGTGACAATTATAGAAAGTGTGAAATTCTTGATTTCCATTTATGCGTTTCTCCAAAAAGCTAATATTTGTCAATTGTAAATCGCATCGGCGTAGGAACCGCCTGCGGGAATCATCGGAAGCACCATTTCATCGCGGTCAATTGCGCAATCAATTATGACCGGTCCGCCGCTCTTAAATGCTCCGTCCAACGCGTTTTGCAATTCCTCTAAATTTGCCGCTTTATAGCCTGTCCCGCCGAAAGCCTCCGCTAATTTTACATAATCAGTAACTCTGTCCAGAACAGTTTGAGAATAGCGTTTTTCATAGAATAGAGTCTGCCACTGCCGAACCATTCCAAGAACATTGTTATTCATAACTATAACCACAATCGGGAGTTTATAACGCACAGCAGTCGCAAATTCGTTCAAATTCATATGAAAACTGCCGTCCCCGGTGAAAAGTACCGTTCTCGCGGCTCCGTTAGCGGACGAAGCGCCTATCGCGGCTCCCATTCCGAAACCCATTGTTCCCAAACCGCCGGAAGTCAAAAACGTCCGCGGATTTGAAAAACGGTAATACTGCGCGACCCACATCTGGTGCTGTCCAACATCTGTCGCGACAATCGTATTTTTACCTGTAAACTTCTGCACGGCGCGGATAATACTCCGGGGATTGAAACCGCCGGTAAATTTCGCTTCCGCCTCACGCTTATAATTTTCGGCAAGCGCGTTCCATTCAGCGTGAGAACTTTTTTTAACGACTTTGCAAAGCGCGGACAACGATTCCGAAATGTTTCCCACAATATCAACGTCACAGCTTATATTCTTATTGATTTCAGCATCGTCAATATCGATGTGAACGATTTTCGTATTCTTCCGGTATTCGTCTTTATCACCCGTAGCTCTATCTGAAAATCTCACTCCAACCGCGATAATCAAATCGGCTTCCTCATTCATTTTTATCGCGGGATAAGTGCCGTGCATTCCCGTCATACCGAGTTTGCGAGGGTTATCACAATCCATAGCCGACAGTCCCATCATCGAAAAACCAACGGGCGCGTCAATCCGCTCCGCAAAGTCCGCGAGTAATTTTCCCGCGCCGGAGCTGATTACTCCGCCCCCGCAATATATATAAGGCTTTTCGCTTTCGTCAATGAGTTTTGAGGCTTTCTCAAACGCGTCCAAATCAGTTTCGGGAACCGCGAAAAGAGCTTTCGGACTGCCGCCGTAAAATTCAACCTCGGCAATTTGAGCGTCCTTAGTAATATCGACAAGAACAGGTCCCGGACGTCCCGAACAGGCTATTTGAAACGCTTCGCAAAGTGTGTCCTCAATATCTTCCGCGCGTTTTACGATGTAATTGTGTTTAGTTACGGGCATTGTAATTCCCGCGATATCAACCTCCTGAAAGCTGTCTTTGCCAATCAAATTGGACGAAACATTTCCCGTAATAGCAATCAGCGGCGAACTATCGAGATAAGCGGTCGCGATTCCCGTGACCAAATTCGTCGCGCCCGGTCCGGAAGTCGCGATTACAACGCCCGGTCTGCCGGTAGCTCTGGCATAACCGTCGGCGGCGTGCGAAGCTCCCTGCTCGTGGCAGGATAATATATGCCGCAATCTGTCCGAACGGCTGTACAGCTCATTATAAAGTTCAAGCACAGCACCGCCGGGATAACCGAACACATCGGTCACTCCGTGCGCAATAAGCGTTTCGATAACAATAGCAGCTCCGCGAAGTTTCATTTTTCAAGCCTTTCAAATACACTTTTTTCACGCCGTTTACATTCAGCGCGGCAAAATTTCATTTATCCACCGGAAACTATTATACCATACAAAAAAAATTTGTCAAGTACGAAAAAATATTTTCAAAAACACTTGTAAGATTTGAAAATGTGTGCTATAATGAAAATACTGGGAAACAAATAATAATTTCAGGAGGTACAAATCAAAATGGGCAGACTACAAGGAAAAACCGCGCTGATAACCGGCGGCGGTTCCGGAATCGGCGCGGCAATCGCCGAACGTTACGCCGCGGAGGGCGCGAAAGTCGTTATCACCGGGCGGCGTGAGGCGGCACTTTCGGGTATTATCGCAAAACTTCCGTCTGGTTCCGCGCTCCCCTTTGCGGGAGATGTACGCAACTACGAGGATGCGGTAAAAATGATTGAAGCAACGGTGGAATTCGGCGGCGGCAAAATTGACATATTAGTCAATAACGCCGGCGTAGACAGTCCCGCCGGCTCAATTGCGGATTTACCGGTCGAGGCGTTCCGCAATATCATTGAAACTAATCTCTTCGGTGCGTTCTACACGATTAAATCCGCGCTGCCCTATATGATAAAGCAGGGCGGAGGAGCAATCGTCAATATTGCGAGTTTAGCGGCTCTGCGTTGTCCTCCCGGACTTCCCGCGTATATCGCAAGTAAGCACGGAATTGTCGGCTTGAGCCAATCCTGCGCAAATGATTACGGCAAATACAACATTCGTTGTAACGTTATTTGCCCGGGAGCTACCGCCACCGCAATGCTCGAAGGCTCAATGGCAAGTCTCGGTGAATCGCTCGGAACCGGCATTGAAGGCGCGCTGAAATATATGACGCGCTTTACTCCGCTTCAGCGCGCGGCATCTCCTGACGAAGTTTCAGGCGCGGCAGTATTTTTTGCCAGTGACGATTCGAGTTTCATCACAGGCGCTGTATTACCGGTAGAGGGCGGAGCGTCCGTAATTGACCCCTGCGGTTCGGCACTTAGCGAACAAGGACAAGGTTGGGGCGGAACAAAGCAATAATAACTTTTCAATTGCGCAAAGGACACACGTTTCCGCAATATTTCTCCGAAACCCGCGGTTCATAAACCGCCCAAGCCGATTCAATAAACCACCTTTAAGGAGATATACAATTTGAAACCGATTTTCATTTACGGCAGCAGCGCAGTCGATATCACCGCTTACGGCGATGGAGATGTGCAGCTCTCGCCGGGAGGCAAAGCCTCTAACCAAGCAGTCGCGGCGTTTTTATACGGTGCGGAGGACGTACGTTTAGCTACGCTCATCACATCGGACCGTATGGGTCATTTCCTCGTTGATTACTGGCGTGATATCGGCTTACCGACAGAAACCGTACAGCGTTTACACGCCTCTAACGGTCATCCGACGGGAATCTCAATCGTTACTCTCGCGGCTGACAATACGCCGATTATTGTCCGCGGAGACAACGTAGGCAAATACCCGGACGATGTTCACAAAGAGCGTTGGATTAAACAAATTCCGGAAAACGGAATCTTTATCACACAGTTCTCGGCAAATCTCCAGACAAGCATTGAGCTTGCGAAAATCGCCAAAGAACAGGGCAACCTAATTGTCGTTGACCCGGCTCCCGCAACGGAAGTCCCCGACGATTTTTGGGACATAGTTGACGTAGTAACGCCCAACAGCAACGAAGCCCGCTACTACCGCAAACTGCCCGTTACGCTCACTATCGAAACTCTCGGCAAACACGGCGTTGCGGTCAACGGAACGCACGTCCCGGGAATTCCCGTTGATGCCGTAGACGCTACCGGCTCAGGAGATGCTTTCGTAGGAGCCTTAGCCGCAAAGCTTTCGCAAGGTTGGAAATTTGAAGAAGCCGTCAAATACGCAAATTGCGCTGGTGCGCTCTCAGCCACCCGCAAAGGCGCTTCTGTCAGCTTCGCGAGTAAAGCCGAAGTAGACGAACTCTACGAAACGGTCTACATCAACGGCAATCTACCGATAAAAAAATCCGCTCCGGAGGCAGAATCCATTCCGGAGGAGGAAGCAAAACCGATTTGGATAACCAAATCAACCGGCGACTCCGCGTCGGCTGAACCCGCGGTTCCCAAAAAGCGTGGCAGACCTAAAAAAGTAGTTGACGCGTCGGCGGCTCCCGCCGTTCCCGCGGTACCCAAAAAACGCGGCAGACCTAAGAAAATTGCCGCCCCGGTAATTAACGAAGCGGCAAGCACGGACGCTATCGCGGAAAACTCCGCCGACGCTCCTTACGTCACTGAAACCGTCTCCGCTGAACCCGCGGCTCCCAAGAAGCGCGGCAGACCTAAGAAAGAAAAGCCGGAAGTCCCCGCAGGAGAAAAACGCGGGCGCGGACGTCCCAAGAAAATACAATCTTAATTTTCGGAACCTGTGGTCTCGCCGGTCGGCGTTTCCGCGGGTTCCGTATTTGTCACTTCAGGCGCGGTATCGGCGCTTGGTTCGGGAGTTGGCTCGGGAGCCTCGCTAACTGCCGGTGCCGGTTCAGGCGTAGGTTCGTGTGTAGGTTCGGGAGTTGGCTCCGGAGTTGGTTCAGGCGTAGGTACAGGTGTAGGTTCCGGCAGCGGTATATAACCCGGTTCCGGAACAGGCTCCGGAATGTCCTGACCATCCAGCGGAACGAGTTTACCGTAAACTACATAGCGCGCATCGCTGAATTCATACGAGCAGGTAGACATAGAAACCACTCGGTCGCCGGCTTGTATACGGACATCGCTGCTGAACGAGCTTCTCTGCCGAAGTGTCTCCGCCCAGAGCTCAAAATCCGCGTCGCCGCTGAAATACAGTTTCCACGTATCGGTTTCATTTGACGCGGCGATAATTCCCGAGAATAGCTGGATTTCGTAACGTCCCTTAGGCGTTATCAGCCGCATAGTCGGGTGACTATTATAAAACGACTGCTGCTTATAGCGTGAAAGCGTCCAAAACATCGAGTGGTTATTCATAAAATGCCCGTAGATTATGGTATTACGGTCAGAGAAGTCGCGGCTGTTACGGTAATCTATGAACAGCGAGCCCATAGTGCTTCGCTCCCCGGTGATAGTTTTGTGCAGATAATCGTCATTGTCCTTACTGTGAACCACCGGATAATTGATATTCGTGCCAACGTTAATAAGCCACGCGGCGGAGTCCGAATTGACGTTCATCATCCCCTCGAAGTCAACCTCCGGCCAGACGTCCGGCGCAAAATCCTCTATATATTCGGGGGTGGGCAGCGGGACGTATTCCTCCTCGTAGTGTCCGCCCTCTCCGTCATTCTCCGGCGTAGGAGCGGACGTAGGCTTAGGAGTAGGTTCGCGGTTTTTCTCCGTTGCGGTGGCGGCAACTCCCGCGCTTCCTCCGGAGGAACCCGGATTCGGAGTAGAAAGAAACGAGTTTGCAAAATCGTTGTATATGTCCTCGCCCTTTTTATATTCAAGCGCACTCGAAAGAATTTCGTAAGCCGAAAAAATCATTACGGCAAAGCAGACGCACAGCGCAACGATACGCGCAGCTCCAAGCCGCCGCTTACTCTTGCCGGATTTCGCGTGCGAATCGCCGCTATCCGCCGAAAGCGCAAAAGTATAAGCAAAAGGCTCACTGAAAAAATATTTGAACTTTTCCCTAACGTTGTCAGTCGATTTTTCGTCGTTCATACAAGTCACCTCCTAACCTCCCCATTATATCACATCAAACGCCGTTTTGCAAGAGGTAATCCCAGCCGTAATCAACTGTTACATTTGACAATTGTTTCGGCCGCGAGTTTAGGGCTATAAAATTGCAATTGACAAGCGCGGAGGATTGTGCTATACTATGTCCTATGAAGAAATTTAATCGTTTACTGCTTGCGGTATCAATACTCTTTATTCTCACGATAACCGTCTTTCCTCCGTATTCGGATATGCGAAACCTAAACCGAACAGTATTCCGCACCTTTGAAATTGCCCTGCGCGAATGGCGTTATAACGGAACTCTCCGCTACTTCCGGACTAACATACTCGGCAATATAGCGCTTTTCATACCATTCGGCTATTTTGCTTGGCTGTCGGGTTTCAGAAAGACGATTTTCCTCGGAATGTTGCTGTCAATATGTATAGAAGCCGCGCAATACCCGATGGGGCGCTGGACGGACATTGACGACGTAATACTAAACACAATCGGAACGGCAGCCGGCTTCGGACTTGCCGTATTATGGCGCAGAATACGCCGGAATGGACACAGATGAACGAAAAACAAAGCGATACAAAATTCAAAACCTCTATCGGGGGGCAAGCTCTGATAGAGGGGATAATGATGCGCGGTCCCAAACGTTCCGCAATTGCCGTCCGCAAAGCCGACGGCGAAATCGTCACGAAAGTTGACGATTTGAAATTTATCAAGGACAAATACCCGATTCTCGGCTTACCGCTTATCCGCGGAGTTGTCAACTTCGGCGGAGCTATGGCGAACGGAGTTTCCGCGCTTTTCTACGCGGTGGACCAACTACCGCCGGAGGAACAGGAAGCCGAACAAGGCGCGGTAGACCGCTGGCTCGAAAAGCACCTCGGCACCGACGAAAAAGGTCAAAAGCGCCTTATGACAATCGTAACGGTTTTCAGTATCGCGCTCTCCGTCGGTTTGTTCATACTGCTGCCGACTTTACTTGCGGGCTTTATCAATAGGTTTGTACCGACAATACTGCTCAAAAACCTCGTAGAGGGCGTAGTCAGAATCGCAATTTTCCTCACGTACTTAATTCTGGTATCGAAAATGCCCGACATTCAGCGCGTATTCCGCTATCACGGTGCGGAGCATAAGACGATATTCTGCTACGAGAACAAATTGCCGCTGACAGTTGAGAACTGCCGGATTCAAAAGCGCGAACACCCGCGCTGCGGTACGAGCTTCCTTTTTGTCGTTATGGTGGTGTCGATATTTGTATTCTCGGTAGTGAGTTGGACTAACCCCTTGCTGCGGATTGTATTCAGACTGCTGCTGTTGCCTGTTGTAGTGGCAATCAGCTATGAGTTCAACCGTTTCGTAGGGCGGCACGATAACGCTTTTACACGCTTTCTCTCAGCTCCCGGACGCGCTATTCAGCAATTCACGGTATTTGAGCCGGACGACTCGATGCTTGAGATTGCCATTGCCGCGATGAACCTCGTAATCCCGGAGGAAGAAGGCGCGGACGCGTGGTGACATATAATTGGAAATGAACAATTGGCAGTTACCGCTTACTTACCGCCAATTATATCGCAAGTATTGCGGACAGCTCGGTGACTTAACAACGCGGAGACTACTTTGCTATGTTTCGCGGCTAACCGCAGCGGAGCTTCTGCGCGAATTTGACACCGTGGTAACTCCGGAGCTTGCGGCCCGCTTCGAGAGTGTTACGGCGCGTTCGCTCAAAGGAGAGCACGAAGCCTACATAACGGGCGAATGGGAGTTCTACGGACTGCCGTTCTATATCACTCCGGACGTACTTATCCCAAGGGTAGACACGGAGGAACTAACCGCAGCGGCAATCGAACTGCTTCGCGGCAGACAAAACGCAAGGATACTCGACTTATGCTGTGGTTCGGGCTGTATCGGCATCGCTATCGCCGCGCGTTTAGATTGCGAACTAACCGCAGCTGACATTTCGGAGAAAGCTCTCGAGTTAACGCGGCGCAACGCCGAGCGCAACGGTGTAAAGCTAAAAGCTATACAGTGTAACGCGTTGACCGAAAACCCGCTCTCCGGCGAACATTTTGACCTACTTATCAGTAACCCGCCGTACTTGCAATCAGCCGAGATTGCCGAGCTAAACAGCTCTGTACGTGACTTTGAACCGCGACTCGCGTTAGACGGCGGCAGCGGCGGTTTAGACTTCTACACGGCAATAAGCAGCCTATGGACCGGCTGCGCGGAAAATATCATCGTAGAGTGCGCAATAGGGCAAAGCGCGGAAGTGCGGAGACTTCTCCCAAACGCGCACGTCATCGGCACCGGAACTGACCCGCGGCAGGCTCCGGCGCTGTAATTTTGTCTGTACAGCGGCTATTTTCACCTCCGGAAACGTGTAAAACGCATCTACTTTACGTAGTTTTCAGCCTGTTTTGTGAACATTTCATAGTACTTACCTTTCAGCGCTAATAATTCTTCGTGAGTACCTTGTTCCGCAACGGAACCGTTTGCTATCAGGTAGATTCTATCAGCGTGCCGGATTGTCGAAAGCCTGTGAGCTACCATTATTGCGGTTGTACGCGACTTCTCGAATATCAGCTTCGTCATTTCGTACTCCGCAAGCGGGTCAAGCGCGGAACTCGGTTCGTCGAGCAAAAGCAAGCCGAAATCACCGGTTAAGAGTCTCGCAAGCGCAAGTTTTTGGGCTTCGCCGCCGGAAAACATCACTCCGTTTTCGTCGAACTCGCGGGTTACTTCAGCGTCAAGCGCTTTATCAAGTTTTAACGCGTCAAGAGCTGCTTGTAACACGTCTGCGTCAGCTGTATTGTATACTTGCATATTGCCGCTGACTGTCAGCGCGTACATATTAGGCGTTTGGAACGCTACGCCGATTTTGCGCCGCAATTTATGCGGGTTATAGCTTTTGATTTCCGTATTATTGAAAAATATTTCGCCGCTGTCTATGTCGTATAAGCGTAAGAGCAGCTTTGACAGCGTAGTTTTACCCGCTCCGTTCTCGCCTACGATTGCGATTTTCGCGTTCGGCGGGATTTTCAGCGAGATATCTTTCAAGGCAAATTCGCTGTTAGGATACGCAAACGAAACATTACGCAGCTCCACGCTAAACGCGCCCTCCGGCGGTTCCGCACCTGTCGTCAGCGGTTCGATTTCGGATTTGATATCAAAAAAGCTGCGTACCTGTTCGGCGTAGACTGACGCTTCGTTTAGCTGCGTAAAAACGTAGGACAGGTTTTGCAGCCGTCCGCTGAGAGTTTGCGCGGCAGCAAGCATTGTCGCGAACACTCCGATATCCGCGATACGCCCGTTCATCAGTCCCCACGCAACGTAGATGACGATAATAAACGTTGTGCTGCTGCCTAAAAGCGACTGAAATATATCGACCGCAAACTCACGCGACATATATTTTTTCGCGTTTGCAATTCTGTCGGCAATCGCAGAACTAAACATTGACATAAGCGGAGCGGTCACATCAGTAGCGCGCAAATCCGCGGCAACGCCCGTATTAAACAGCAAGCGCCGCATATAATCCTGCTTTCGCCGGGGTTTTACGGCATTTTTGCTGCGTTCGCCGCTTTTTGCGTTCCAATAAATCTGCGTCGCCATATTCAGTCCCGTTGTAACTACGACAATCGCGACGAGCAGCAGACTTGAGGACGCAAGAACCGCCGCCATTACTCCGATTGACGCAAGACTGCCGATAAACCACGAAACCATATAGACCGCGTTTGACGATTTAGCTACAAATTCCTCAGTTGCAAGTTTGTACGCGTCAAAAAACTTCGGGTCGTCCATTTCTTTTAAGTCGATATTGAGCGCCTGACGGTAAATCATTCGCTCAATTTCGCCCTCAACCGCGTTATGTTTCCAGCGTTCATAAAAATCTACACCTATCCAGCCGATAAGCGTCGCGCCGAAGCATATCGCCAAGCGGATTCCCGCGGCAAACAGCACTTCGCGGAAAGTCTTTCCCGCCTGAACCGCCGAAATTACGGCTTCCGCAACGGTTACAACAGCTATATCGGCAATCGGGCTAAGTACGGCTTCGCGCAGCAGATTAAAAATCTGTATCAGCCAGCCGTATTTCAACTGCGGTTTCAGCAAAAACGCGACATTGCTGAAACCGCGGGTAAGTTTTTTCATATACACCTTAATTCAGCGCGGAGTACAAAATGTCCGCGGCATAATTCATATTGTCATAGAAAGAAATTTCGCGCTGTTCGCGCATATAGATTGCGGTAACTAAGTCGTATTCCGGGTCAATCAGAAGCCTTGCGCCGCCATAGCCGCCGTGGTTATAGCTTGACGCGCTGTGGAGCATACCGAGGTCGTCAATTTTGTCGCCTTTTACGTCCCAGCCTAAACCCCAGCTTGCACTGAGCCAGCGTCCGAGCCAAAAGGATTCCGGCACGCCCTTGTTAGCGTCGCGGGTGAGAAGCTTCACAGTTGCCGGTGAGATTATCCGCACGCCGTCCAGCGTCCCCATATTGAGGTACATTCTGCCGAATTTAATCAGGTCGTCGAGCGAGGCTTTCAGACCTCCGCCCGCGCCGTCATCTGTCATCATTCCGACGCTGTTCATCCATTCGCCGCCTTTGAACGCGGGGTCGCAAGTCGGAAAACGCTCACGCTTTTCCTCCGGCAAAAACCAGTAGGTATCGTTCATTCCAAGCGGGTCAAAGATGTATTTCTTAGCAAATTCCTCAAGCGTGCCGCCGGAAATGCGCTCAACCAACAGTTTTATTAGGTGATAACCCATTCCCCAGTAGGAATATTTAGTCCCCGGCAATGCTGTCAGCGGCATTTTAAGCGTATTTTCAACACTCCAGATTTCGTCAAGCATTTTCTCTTTTGTTTCTTCGGGAATTTCGAATTTTTCGGCGAGTGCTTTTACGAACTCGTATTTCTCGTTTAGTTTCTTTTCAATATCATCGTCGTCCATTCCCGATACGTGCGACAGCAAGTGCCAGATAAGTACGTTGTCTTTGTTTTCGCCGGCAAATTCGGGGAATCTGTCCTGAACACGTTCGAAGAAATTGAGCTTGCCCTGTTCCTGCAAAATCGCCGCGCAGGTAGCCACAAACGCTTTCGTGACAGATTGCAGCGGGAAGATAGCATCCGGGCGAAGCGGTCCGCCGCCTGGAGAATGAGTTCCGTAGTCGCCGCCGAAAATCAGCGCGTCTTTGCGCCAAACGCGGAAAGCGATATACGGATGAAGTTTCTCGTCAATCACTCGTTGACAGAATGTGTCTAGATTTTGCAAATTGGGCAGATTAACGCCAAGAGTTTGCGCTTCGGCGCTGTTGATTTTAATTGAGTTCATAGCTTCTCCTTTTTCAATTGAATGAGCTGTACAGAGTATTTATAGCGGGTCCTAAATCGTCATTCTGCGAAGTTTCCGCTTGTTCGCAGAAATAGCAGGAAATTACCAAATCGTAGTCCGGGTCAACGAGAATACACGCACCGCCGTAACCTCCGTGGTTATAGCTTCTCGCGCTCCGCAGGAAGCCGTGGTCATCGGTTTTGTCGCATTTCAGGTCCCAGCCGAGACCCCAGCTTGCGCCGAATACACGTCCGAACCAATCGGAATCGGGAACTCTCGAATTGTGGTCGCGTGTCATCATTCGCACAGTCGCCGGCGAAAGAATCCGCGCACCGTTGTAAGTTCCCTCGTTGAGCCACATTTGTCCGAATTTTGCCATATCATCAAGCGTAGATTTTAAGCCTCCGGCGGCGCTTGCAGAAGTCATCGAATATTCGCTGTTTATCCAGCCCCCGCCTTTGCAGCTTTCATCGCGGATTACGAATCTTTCGCGTTTTTCCGCAGGCAGAAACCAGTGAGTGTCGGACATTCCGAGCGGGTCAAAAATTTTGCGTTTTGCGAATTGTTCGAGAGTTTCGCCCGTAATTTCCTCAATTATGCTTTTAATGAGTTCATAGCAATAGCTCGAATAGCTGAATTTTGTACCCGGTTTAGAAGCAAGCGGGGCGCGAAGCGCAATCAATCCGTACACTTCCTCCGTTGCGGCATCGGACAAGGGATTCTCAACAGGCGCGAGACCGAGCTTTTCTCTCGCGGTTTTGAACGCTTCGGAACGTTGTCCGTCGGGAGCGTCCCGCGGAACTTCTCCGATAATTTTCAGCTCGTATTTGTCCTGAGCTTCGTCGTCAATTCCGCTTGTGTGACAAAGAAGCTGCCACATAAGCACTTCATTTTTCCCCGCGCCTATGAACTCGGGGCGGTATTTTTGAAGCTGTTCGTAAAAATCGAAATATCCGTCCTCCTGCAAAATTGCGGCGCAGGTCGCGAGAACCGGTTTAGTCGCCGATTGCAGCGGATAAATCGCATCCGAACGAAGCGGATCGCCGCCGGGGTTTTGAGTTCCGTACTCGCCGCTGAAAATCAGCGAGCCTTTACGAAGTACGCGCCAACCCGTAAATACGTGTTTCTTATCGTCAATCATCCGCTGTAAATAAGCGTCAAGATAAGCAAGACGCGGAATACAAACGCCGACGCTATCCGCGGCAAACTCTAACGCTGCCGGAATTGATTTAATATTGTTCATTTTCTAATCCTCCAAATCTGATATTTGTTACCTGTCTATAAGTACCATTTTTCCTGCGCGGAATATAGTTTCGCGTATTCGCCGTGCTTCGACATAAGCTCCTCGTGGCTGCCGATTTCCGCGAGAGTTCCGTTTTTCATAACGGCGATTCTGTCAACGAGCTTGCACAATCCCACGCGGTGCGAAATAATAACCGCGGTTTTATCTTGCGAAAGCTCTATAAATTTACTCAATATTTCAGTTTCGATGAGCGGGTCAAGAGCAGAGGTAGGCTCGTCAAGGACAATCAACCGGCTCGAACGGAATAAGCCGCGCGCAATCGCGATTTTCTGCCATTGACCGCCGCTGATGTCCGAACCTCCGTAGGCGTTTCCCAGTTCAGCGTCCAATCCCGCGCTGTCAGGCAGCTCCGCAATTCCCGCGTTTCGCAGGGAGTTCCTGATTCCGGCATCGTCGTTTAGACTGTTAACGTCCGAAATAGCCACATTTTCCCTAAGCGGCAGGTTATAACGCACAAAATTTTGCGGCACCGCCGAAACGGTCTTATGAAAAGACGTTTTATCGAGCGAGTTTACATTTTCTCCGTCGTATAAAACCGCTCCCTCCGCTGCCGAAAGCAATCCGAGCAATAGCTTCGTGAGAGTGGTCTTACCGCTGCCATTTTCACCGAGTATTGCGATTTTCTCTCCCTTATTTATTGTGAACGATACATTTTTTAACGCGTATTCCTCAACGTTCGGGTATTTGAAGCTGATGTTTTTCAATTCTATTTGGTTGTGCAAACCTTTGTACTCATTACCGCCGGGCTTTTCGTCCGGGAGGTCGATAAACTCGAAATAATCCGCCGCGAAAGCCAAGTGCGAGGGCAAACTTCCGCCGTTGACGAGAATACTCATTGTTTGCGATTGAAGCGACATAAAGGCCGCAATACAGGCTCCGAAAACTCCCACGCTGACCGTTCCGTTCAACGTAAGCCATAGCGCAAGCGCGATACAGGCTCCGTAACCGGCAATACGGAAGACGTCGCACAGCGCGAATGATACAGCGTCTTTACGCGATTGCTCCCAGATTTCAGCTTGCGTTTCGTCGCGTGCTATGCGCCATTGTTCAAGTACATAGTCGTCAGCTCCGAAAGTACGAAGCTCTTTATTTGTACGGCGGTCCGTGAACAAACCCCACAGATACTGCATTTTGCGCGTCTTTTTAGCTTGCGCGCTTACAGTTTGGTAAAACTGCTCACCGCGGATTAACCGCGCCGCGCAATACGGCAATACGCTCAAAACGCACAGCGGCAGGAACAACAAACTATACCGCGCAAGCACCGCCGAAACCGTGATTATCCCGACTATACCAACTATCACAACGCGGAAACCGCTTTGCGTCACCTGATTCATCGTTCCCTGATACAGACATTGCTCAGCGCGGCGATGTTTATCTTTCAACCCGGAGTTTTCAAAATCTATCAGCGGAAGCTTCGCGAATTTCCTGCAAATTTCATAACGGTAGTTAACTTGGTTCTTGTCAGCGCCGGTCTCCATTACTACGCCCGCGAGGAAGCTGCAAAAGCTGTTGAGAATATACGCCGCGAGATAAATCAGTCCGAAAATCAAAAGCTCGGGAGCGTCGTTATCACCGTCCGCAATCCCGCCCGCGGTGTCGAACAGCCTTGACAGTATAAGTGCCGTAAACGCCGGGAACAATCCTTGAATTATATAGTTAACAAGTGTCACCGCGGCGGTACCGGGAATCACGCGAAAGTAGATACCGAGAACGCGGAAATACGTACGGAGTTTTTTATTCATTTATATTACCCTCCGTGTACCAAGCGGACTGAGCCGCGAACATCTCGCGGTATATGCCGTCCCGCGCCATAAGCTCTCCGTGAGTGCCGATTTGCGCGGCAATTCCGTTCTCTATGACAATAATCTTGTCGGCAAGCCGCGCACTTGCCAAACGGTGCGAAATCATAATACAACCGCGCTGCCGCAGAACATTTTGAAAAGTATCGTACATTCTGCTCTCCGCGAGAGGGTCGAGAGCGGCTGTCGGTTCATCAAGAATTACAAAAGCCGAATCACCGGCAAGTGCGCGGGAAACAGCTATACGCTGCCATTGTCCGCCGGAGAGGTCAATCCCATTTTCCTCGAGCTTCCCGAGGTTAGTATCAAGCGGAAACGCTTCGCTCCAAAGTCCGCGTTTCAGCGCGTCTTCCAAGGCTCCGTCGTTATACAGTTTCCGTATATTCCCAAAGGCGACATTCTCACGGAGCGTCAGCTCGTAACCTACGTAATCCTGAAATACCACGCTGAAAACTTTGCGAAGTTCCGAGGGCGGGAGCGCAGTTATCGGGACTCCGTCGATACTTATTGTCCCGCTGTCCGGCGCGTACAAACCGCACAGAAGTTTGACTATTGTGCTTTTCCCGGCTCCGTTCTCGCCTACGAGCGATACGCGCTCTCCCGGTTTTATGGTGAAACTCACACCGCGCAATATTGCTTTGCCGGTTTTAGGATACTTAAAGTGTACATTGTCAAAGCGTATCTCCGGATTACTTGTCGATATCGGATATTCGTACTCCGGCATTTTTGTTTTAACTTCCGGAAGCGACATAAAAATGTCAAAGTGTCTCATTTCAATGCAGTCAATGGAGACCTGCGAAAACTGCCCGCTCATCGAGCTTGACAGCGCGAGTACCGAACCGATTGAAGTCACGCAGGCAACAAAGGAACCGAGAGACACAGTACCGCCGGAGAGTTTTACAAGCAGCGAAATAATAACAAAAGCCGCCCAAGCGGCAAGAGTTAAATCTCTGAAAACCCCGAATTTACAGGATTTCAGCTTTGCCGTTACATATTCGCGGCGGAAGTCGTCCGCTGTCTTTTTCCATTTTCTGAGTATAAAATTCACAGCTCCGAAAAGTTTCAATTCGAAGACCGCGTGCTTATCAGCCATAAGAGCCGATAGATAGGTTCTGCGCCGCCAATTTGGCATTTCAGTGTTCCAAAGTCGCTGTACAGCTTCCGTAAATTTGTAATCAAACCACAGCATCGGCGCAAGCAGCACAAAGTACAGAGCCGCAAACCATACGGCAACCTGCGTAAAGACTATTGCCGTGCCAATCAGCGAAAGCAAACAGCTCGCGGCAGTCACAGTATTGCGGAACAGATTATATATGCGCTCGTGCGGCTGCGTTCCCATACGTTCGAGGCTGTCAAGCGTGTCCTTATCCTCAAAGCACCAATATTGCAGCCGCTTGAACTTTTCGAGTACCACACTCGTAAACCCGTGCTGCAAGGCTTTTTGGCAGCTGATATCGTTCATCTGCGCCGCTAACGCGGAGCTTTCGCCGAGCAGAAGTATACCTATAAGCCAATACGCCCAAAGCAAAACTTCATTGAAATTTACCGTACCCGCCAAAGAACCGCTTATCGAGTTCACAAGTTTCCCTGTGAAGTAAACACCGAGCGGAGCTTGAACCGCTTGCAGCAGCTGGACAAACAGCGACAGCAGCGTCGGCGTTTTAGCGTATTTGAGCATTACGGCTACCGACCTAGCGGCTTGACGAAGCATTTTGATTTTCTCCTTTCAAAATATTATTACTAATTGTCAACAATTGTCCATTATTTTACAATATAGCCGTACGCTTGTCAATCCCTTTTTCAGGTAAAACCGCCGAACGGTAATTTTCGCTTACCGAACTGTAACCGGAACATAACATAGCCGAACGGCTACACTTCGGAATTACTAAGCCGTATAAGCAATATAAATTCCCCGCTTCTATACTCGAAATTCATAATGCCGCGGTATTTCTCGACAGATTCACGTATTGATTCCATACCGACTCCGTGATTTGCCCTATCCTCCTTAGTAGTCGCGGGGAAATCTCCGCTTCCTTTGTTTACAGGCGCGGAGGAGTTGATAACTTTTATAAATAGGTGTTCGTCCTCAGTTTTCAAGGTTAATTCAATATGCCGGACCGCGCTCACGCCCAATGTATCGCAAGCTTCAAGCGAGTTATCGAGCGCGTTAACCAATATGTTATTCAAATGAACGGGACTAACGGACAGCTTCGCCATAGGAGCCGCGCAAACCTCAAAAACCACTCCGCGTTTAGCCGCTTCTCTTTTTTTGCTTGCAATAAGCGCGTCAATACTCGTAAATCCGGTAATAGCGTTATCAAGAATCTGCGAAACATCAGCGTCATAGCTTTCAATGTATTTCAGCAGCTCCGAATTGTTCCCGCGCAGCGCCATTTCCCGCATAATCGCCAATTGACCGTTGAAGTCGTGTTTCAGCCTGATAACTTCCAACTGATGCGATTCCATAAGCTCAATTTGGGCGTGCAGAACCTTTGTTTTTGCCTGTTCAAAGGCGTGTTCCTGAAAACGTTCAAAGACATAAAATATCAGCGCGGGCATAGCGCAAATACAGAATTCAAGCAAAACGTGAGTCAGCGTCAGCGCGGCTTCGCTGCGCAAAATTGTTATCAGCTCCGCATACGCCATAAATATGCAGATTGCGGCGAACAGCAGCAGCAAGCCGTAACGCCGAGATGAAATCGCCGCAGTTTGTTTCTTTCGCCTGAAGGTTACAGCGCGGATTGACAGCAGAAAAAACGCCGTAGCCAAGCACGCGCACACAAAATACATTATATCGTTAACTGCTATCTCGCGGAAAATGTAACCGGTCAGATACGAGGCAAGTACAGCCACCAGCGGTTCGGGAATTATCTGAAACGACATACCCAAAGCTCCGGTAAAAATCCGCTTCCAGCGCGTTTCACGGTAAAAGAAATATGCCAAAAGAAACGGAAACCCTAAGTTGAAAATAGTCCGCAGCAAAATGCTGCTTAAAAACACCGTGAGCAAAACGTTCGCCGCGGCGTAAAAACCATACGCAAGATAATAGAGCGCTTTACCGCGGCAATTTTCACCTAAAAACACTTTATAAAAATACGCTATTGCGCAGGTATCACATATCGTAATACACGCGTGAAATAATATAACAAGCTCAATACGCATACCCGTCTCCTAACATATAATTGAGGTAAGCCGCCTTTAACGCTGCCTCCTTTCCGCGTGACAGCGGTATTTTGACGATTTTGCCGTCACAGTTGAGAGATACCGAACGACAGTCGGACGTATGATAAAAGCGCAGATTTATCAGATACGATTTATGACAGCTGTACAAACCTTGGTCAGCGAAGCTTTGCCCCATTTCCTTCAATCCGCGGTAAGCCGGAACGTTATGGCAGCCGCGGTTCGTATTTATCATAAGATGGTGGTCGCACATTGTAATATAATAAATATCCTTGCAGGGGATTCTTATCCCTCTGCCGTTCTCAGAAAACTCAAACGGATGCAGTGAATCGAGCCGCGCTTTATATGCCCGGATTGCATCGTCAAAGCTTGCCTGCACAGATGTTTTCGATATTAGAAGCGCGGGATATTTCTTATCAACCATAGGCTGATAACGCATATGCGCCGAAACGAATATTACGGCGGCTTCAAGCGATTTCGGAAACTTGTCGCAAAGTTCAAGCCCCGTTATATCCGGCATATCTATATCAAGAAATATATAGTCAAAGTTATATCCTTGCAGTAAATCGTC
>JAISLB010000087.1 GCA_031260685.1 Oscillospiraceae bacterium
GCTGGAAAAACAATCCGTTGCAGCGTCTCCCGCGCCCGCTCCGGCGGCTCCGGCACCTGCTGCTCCGGCGGCTGCTTTGACACCGGCGCAAACCTTGGAAAAGAATCTGTTGGATCAAGGGCTGGCAGTAGTTTACACGTCATACGTAATTCAAGACACTAGGTACGATTATAAGATTCTATACCCCGATGCGCTAAGAGCTGTGTTTTTGAACAGTACACCATATGACATAAAAAACGCTGTTATCGCTTTTGCAGCTTGGGACAGCAATAAACTACCTGTGAAAATCAAAGGACAATTCGACTTCAGTGACGGCGCTTATGTCAAAGAAGTTAAATACAACGATATCAATCTTATTCCGAACGATGTATACGGCACTACCTCCGGTTATGAGCTTGATGAATACAGTAATATATCAAGCTTCAAGGCTGTCGTTGTCTCGTATGAGACTTTTGACGGAATCCGTTGGCAGAATCCGTATTACAATGAATGGGTTCGGACATACAGCGGTGTGAAATTCACCGAGCAGCTCGCGCCCAAGAAAACGGAATATTACGCGGAATACCCAACTGTTCCGGACTTTGGAAAGCTAACGGGTTCCGGGCTTGTCGGACGCGATTTGAGTTCATATGATAGTGATGGGCTTATAATATACAATTATGATATGTGGTCTCAATACAATCTCAATAGATTTTATTGGAACTATGCTGCAAGTCTATTACAAGCAGGATTTGTATATACAGGCACTGGTGATACCCCCAACACAAGATGGTATGAAAAAGGCAATATGGGAGTGTTTATCGGACCATATGCACCGCACAATGTTTTAATCGGAGTCTATGACTTTACTAAGGGAACTGCGGCATAGTTTCAGCGATGTACCCGTTATCAAGCAATTACCAGTACGGCGGCGAGGAGCAACAGCTCCTCGTCCTTTAGTTTTGCTATCCTGTCGTACAGCATTGGGAGAACAATCGGGCGCAGCATAGACGCCAGACCGGCTCCGGAGTTAGCAACGCCGCCCGCTTCGGAAACTTCCGCGTATACAGGCGCGAAGTTAGCTTCCGCGGCTTCGGAAACCGCGGGAGCACAGCTTGCGGCCTCCGGCTGTGCGTTTTGTTCAAGCAATTGCCGCAGACTCGGAGGTCCCGCGGTTTCCCGGAGCGGCGTTCCGGCGACTTTTTTACCGTCTACGTAATGGTTATACACGTTTACGATTCCTCCCACGTCATACGTTTCTTCCGCGCGGGACGGCTGTCCGGGCGGTTCAGGCTTCGCTGCAGCTTAGCGGCGGCAATACAATAACCGCTCTCAACGGTTCAGCGCTTTCGCCAATTGGTTGAGGAGGCGCGTACCCTCGGGCGTTTGCTTCAAACGTTCCAGCGTGTCTGTCAGCGCGACTGTATCTCCGCGCTCCCACGCGCTTTTCAGGGTATCGGGGTCGCCTATGATATGTCTAACTGCCCGACCGTCCGGGGTTTCGAGCAGTTTCTGAAGTTTCGAAAGCTCAAGCGGCATAGCGTTCACCTCAAAGTTATGTTATTCAGCCTAGTATATGCCGCGCCGTTGCGGGAAAATGCCCAGAATCAGCAAAAGCGCACAAAAGCGGAGGCAGATTGTAAAACCCGCCTCCGCGAATACACGTACCGCAGCGCTCCGTACTCAGACTACGTTTCGCGCAATTTTGCCGCAAGCTCCGGAAGCGAATTTACAGCCGTGAGCAGCGCGGATACCGATATCCGCTCCGGCAAGTTATTTGCGCGGCAGAATTCACGGCGTTTCACGGCGGCTCCCGAACCTCCCGAGTAACCCAGCTCATACAATTCGGCGTTAGTAACGGCTTGCGCGCTAAACTCCGCGGAAGCTTCCGCTCCGGCTGCAAAAGGCTTCAGCACCTCGCGGAGAGCGTCCGCGGTCATTCCCTCAACCCCGAGTTTGCCTTCCTTTGAAGCGTATTCCTTGCGCCGCTCCTTGCCGTATACATCGGGGATATAACAGTGTTTAGCTCCCGGAACCGCGCCCTTGATGTAGTTTCTAAGCTGAAATCCGGCGCGGTCGCTGTCAGTCAGAACAATCACGCCATTCCCCGCAGCCAAACTGCGTATCAGCTCTAACAAGCCGGGGTTATTGTAAAAGCGGAAACCCCCGAGAATGAGTATATCCGCGTCGGTGACGTTTGCGAGAGCCGCCTTGTCGTAGCGTCCCTCAACGATTATGGTTTCCTTAATGTGCAGCTTATCCATATCAAGCAACCAGCTCCAATAACAAATCCGTGAGGACCTCCCTGTCGTCACTCGCGGAGGATTTCAGCCGTCTGTCACAGGCGGCGCAGCTTCGCACGGCTTTTGCGTACCACGATAGCGGAGAGCGCGAGACTGACCGCGCCATACGGCTCCCCTGCCCCGGTGAAACTCCCGCTATTGACGCAAACTTAGAAGCGGCGTTCCGGGTTTGACAGAGTTTCGCGATATAAAGCTTCCGCATTTGCCACGAGAGCGCACCCACGAGCATTATCGCTTCCTCGTTAAGCTCGAGAAGCTTCGCGAGGACTATCGCGGCTCCCGGCTTGTCGCCGCGGGTTATGCAGTCCGCAAGTTCGAACGCTCCCGCCTCTACCGTCGGGATTCCCACCGCGCGTATATCGCCGGGCGTAACCTCCGGAGCTTTGGCGAACGCGGCGGCTTTGGCGATTTCGTTTGCCAGCGTACTCATCTTAAAGCCGCAGTAGTCAATCAAAAACTTCGCGGTTTCGCGGCTGACGCTTTTGCCGAGAGCCGCGAATCTGCGGCTTATCCAGTTGATAAGGTCGTTATCGCTCTGACGCTTGAATTCAACTATTGACGCAAGCTTTTCGATAGTCTTGTAGGTTTTTTTGCGTTTGTCCGGTTTGTACTCTATCGCGTCGTAGACAAAAAGCAGTACGGAACCGTCCGGGAAATCCGGCAGCAAGTCCGGGAGCGCTTCGGCGGTTTCGTCCGATTTGAACAGGTCAAAGTCGCGCAGTTCGACGAGTATCGATTCATCTCCGAAGCCGAAGGAAACACAGGCCGAATACAGCTCGTCAAGCCCGCAGGACGCGTCTAAGCGGCGCACTTCGCGCCCTTTCCGCAGGAGCGACACGTAATGGTCGCGCAGATAGCTTTCCTCACCGTGGAAAATGTAGCACTTCTCGGGAGAATTGTCCGCGAGAGCTTTTTTTAAGGTCTGCATTAGAACTCACCTCTTGACTTTTTTACTTTTATAGTATAAACTAATAAGGATTGTTTGTCAACTAAGGAGAAAAATCAAATGCGCGAACAGCTCATCACCGAAACCCTCGAAACTAACTATATGCCTTACGCAATAAGCGTTATCGTTTCCCGGGCGATTCCCGAGATTGACGGTTTCAAACCGTCGCACCGCAAGCTCCTGTACACTATGTACAAAATGGGCTTGCTGAACGGCGGACGCACTAAATCCGCCAATATCGTAGGACAAACTATGCGGCTGAACCCTCACGGCGACGGTCCGATTTACGAGACTATGGTGCGCTTGTCGCAGGGCAACGGCGCGCTCCTGAACCCCTTTGTCGATAGCAAGGGCAACTTCGGCAAAGTCTTTTCACGCGATATGGCGTACGCAGCTTCGCGTTATACCGAGGCTAAACTCACCGCGCTCTGCAAAGAGATTTTCGGCGATATTGACAAGGACGCCGTAGACTTTACGGATAACTACGACGGAACGACTAAGGAACCGCTGCTGCTCCCCACGGCGTTCCCGAATATTCTCACCTCCGCCAATCTCGGTATCGCCGTAGGAATGGCGAGTAATATCTGCGGCTTCAACCTGACGGAGGTTTGCGAAGCCACTATCGCGTTTCTCAAAAACCCCAACTGCGACCTGTTAGACACACTGAAAGCTCCGGACTTTACCACGGGCGGCGAACTTCTCTACGACCGCGAACAGCTTCAAACTATCTACAACACCGGGCGCGGGAGCTTCAAGGTTCGCGCAAAGTGGAAATATATCAAGGCGCAAAACATCATCGAGGTCTACGAAATCCCCTACACGACTACGATTGAGGCTATACAGGACAAAATCGCGGAACTTGTCAAAAACGGCAAAATTCGCGACATCTCCGACTGCCGCGATGAAATCGGACTCTCCGGCTTCAAACTTGCTATCGACCTAAAGCGCGGGAGCGACCCCGACGCCGTAATGCGCAAACTGTTCAGAATGACGCCGCTGCAAGACAGTTTCGGCGCGAACTTCAATATCCTCGTTTCGGGTATGCCGAAAGTTATGGGTATCCGCGAAATTCTCTCCGAGTGGACGGCTTGGCGGGTTGAGTGCGTACGCCGCAGGGTTTACACGGAGCTTACAGCTAAGAAAGACCGCCTGCACCTATTGCGCGGCTTGGGGAAAATCCTGCTCGATATTGACAAGGCAATCCGCGTTATCCGCGAAACCGATTCAGACGCGGAGGTCGTACCGAATCTTATGATAGAGTTCGGAATAGACGAGATACAGGCAAACTACGTCGCGGAAATCAAGCTCCGCAACATTAACCGCGAGTACATTCTGAAGCAAACGAAAGACACCGGGGAACTCGCGGAACAAATCGCCGACCTCGAGGACATCGTAAACGACAAAAACCGCGTCAAAGCCATTATCACGAAAGAACTCAAAGACATCGCAAAGAAGTACGGCACCCCGCGCCATACAGAAATTATCGCCGCGGTCGATATTGAGGACGATACGGACACAGCCGACGAAGCCGAGGACTATCCCGTTACGCTATTCCTCTCGAAAGAAGGTTACTTCAAGAAAATCACTCCGCTGTCGCTCCGGCTCTCCGGCGAACACAAATATAAGGACGACGACAGCCTCTCGCAGGAGATTGAGCTTTCTAACCGCGCCGAACTTCTGTTCTTTACCGATAAGTGTCAGGTGTACAAAACCCGCGCAAGCGACTTTACGGACAGCAAAGCGTCACTGCTCGGCGATTATATACCGTCAAAGCTCGGTTTTGACCCGGAGGAGCGCGTAATCTATATGGCGGCGACTATCGACTACAGCGGAGACGTGTACTTCTTCTTTGCAAACGGCAAGGCTGCGCGGGTACCTCTCAATTCCTACGAAACAAAAACTAACCGCAAAAAACTCGCTAACGCATATAGCGATAAATCCCCGCTGGTCTCGATGTGCCACCTTACCTCGGAAGCGGAGTTCGTACTATTCTCAAGCGATAACCGCGCAATGATATTCGGGAGCGCGATGCTCACTCCGAAATCTACGCGTGATACTCAGGGCGTTCAGACATTCACGGCGAAAGCAAAACGTACCGTAGCAGCCGCAAAACTTCTCGAAACAGCCGGGATTAACGAACCGGGACGCTACCGCGCAAAGTCGCTCCCAAGCGCGGGCGCCAACAGCAACGAACAGCTGACTCTATAAGCGGATAGCAATACTTGGTAGCCTACTCGATTATTATCAGCTCTTTCGGAGACTGCGTAATGTTCTCCGCACCGTTTTCGCGTACTATTATTACGTCCTCGATACGTACTCCGAAGCGTCCCGGAATGTATATCCCCGGTTCCGCGGAGATTACGGCGCCCTCCGGAAGCTGCTTTACGTAAGTAAGCGAAGCTCTCGGGCTTTCGTGAACTTCAAGCCCCAAGCCGTGTCCGAAGCCGTGCCGGAAGTATTCACCGTAACCAACTTCGCTGATAACGTTGAGCGCGGCTTGATGAACCGCATTTCCGGCAACTCCCGCTTTAACGCTGCGAATCCCGGCGAGCTGCGCCCGGAAGACCGCGTCGTACACAAGCTTCTGTTCCTCGCCGCAGCCTCCTACGGCGACCGTACGGGTCATATCGGAGCAATAACCGTCAAGCAAACAGCCAAAGTCCATAGTTACGAAATCTCCGGCTTTTACAATCGTCTCTCCCGGCTCCGCGTGAGGTTTCGAGCCATTCACGCCCGCCGCAACAATCGGGGTAAACGAAAACCAATCCGCGCCGTTGACCAGAAGCCGCGAAGCAATCTCCGCGGCTATTTGCTTTTCGCTAAGTCCCGGCTTAATGACATTAAGCAATTCGAAAAATACATCGTCCGTAAGCTCCTGCGCGGCTTTCATACGGGCAATTTCCTCCGCGTCCTTAACCATTCGCAGATTTGTCAGTATCTCATCGAGCGGTTCAAAAGCGCAGCCGCGGAAGCGCGTTCTCAGCGCTTTATACGCCGAAACCGGCATAGTCTCGAATTCGAGCCGAAGAGTATCAACGTCTCCGACCGCGTTTTTCACCGCGAGTACGTTATCCGCAGCGAGATTTGCCTCAATCACAGTCACCCCTGACGGAGCGGCACCGCGGGCAAGCTCGATATAGCGCGAGTCCGTGATAAACGTCACTTCGTCCGACCTGACGATGAGTGTTCCGTCGGAAGTCTCGAAGCCGAGCAAATATCTGCGGTTATAGGGATTAGTGATAATCGCCGCGCCGCTGTCCCCCGTTTTTCCGCGCAGCTTGTCAAGTCTTTCAGAGCTGAATCTCAATGTAGTTTCCTCCGTATAGGTTTTTCTATGCCGTAACGCAGCTTATGGAAAGGTTTCCGCAGCAGTATGGGTTCCACGAGAATAGACGTAATGCCGCAGCGGTTAGCCCCTAGCGTATCGGTAAACACTTGGTCGCCTACGAGCGCGGTTTCGCCTGTTTCCGCACCGCATAGGGCAATAGCGCGGCGAATATTGCGGCGAAGCGGTTTGAGCGCGTGTTTAATGTAGCCGACGCCGAGTTTAGCCGCGAAAAGCTCCGCGCGGTCGGTTTTTGTGTTCGACACAATAAAAAGAACAATCCCGCCGTCCGCGAGCTTACGTTTCCACTTAATGAGAGCGTCGTCCGGCGGTGCGCCCGAGTACTCCGCGAGAGTGTTGTCAAGGTCGCAGAGCAGCAGCGATACCCCGATTGACCGCAGAAACTCCGGCGTGATAGCGGTTACCGCGGTGAAATAGTAATCGGGACGCAGTAAACGTTTCCGCAACGCAAAACCTCCGCAGCCAATTTCTGTAAATAGCCGTTCGGCTATGTTTTTGCCGTTTCGGGCTTACTTTACGAGCGTTCGCCGCTCGTAAAATACGTGCTAGCCGGTGTCATCTAACCTCTCAGCCGTAACAATTGTCAAATGTAACAGTTATAATAACATATTAAACGTATTTTGTCAACCACTGAAATGCCGATAAACGTTCAATTTGGTTGACATGGGTTTACAATAATAAAAAATATTAAAAATTTTTGAAAAAGTTTGCGATTAGCTATTGCATTTTGCCGCGGAATAGTGTAAAATGCCATTTATCAGTCACAATTTTGCAATTTGCTGTTGACAAGCGGCGTGATAAGGGTTATAATGTTGCTTGTTTGTTAATTGTAAGTTGCGAATTGACAAAACATATTATCAGGAGGAAAACTCAAAATGACCAAAACAGATCTCATCGCAGCCGTTGCGGACTCCGCCAAGCTCTCAAAGAAGGACGCCGGAATCGCTCTTGACGCAGTACTCTCGGCTATCGAGGACGCGCTCGCCAAGAAGCAAAAGATTACCCTCGTCGGCTTCGGTACATTCGAAGTTAAACATCGCGAAGCCCGCAAGGGGCACAACCCCTCCACAGGAGCTCCGATTGACATCGCGGCTTCTAACGCAGTACACTTCAAGGCAGGCAAGCCTCTCACTGCGAAAGTTCAGTAAATTCAACACCATAAAACCGGGGCGAACTCATACGGTTCGTCCCGCTTTCCTGTTAGAGCTATCCTAAGTGTAAGGATAACGCGGCTGCATATACAAGAGGTATATACTTTTGGACACATTAACACAACTCCGTCCCCCGCTTTTCTCTAACCGCGACCTCCGCCGCCTGATTGTACCAATCGTCATTGAGCAAACTCTCGCCCTGACAGTAGGAATGGCGGACGCAATGATGGTTTCAGCCGCGAGTGAATCCGCAATGGCTGGCGTTTCCCTGACGGACACCATTGCAATACTGCTGATAAACATTTTCTCCTCCTTCGCTTCGGGCGGAGCCATACTCGTCGGACAACTGTACGGAGCGGGAGACCTCACGCGAACCCGTAAAGCCTCCTCGCAGCTTGTCTACGTAACCTTCCTGTTATCTATGCTGATAACCTCGGTCTGCCTAACGCTGAACAGACAAATCCTCGGACTGGTCTACGGAAAAATCGACGCGGACGTAATGTTTTCAGCTTCCGTCTATTTCTATGTAACGGCTGTATCGTACCCCTTTATCGCGCTGCTCAATTCCTCGTCTGCCCTGCTGCGGATAACGGGTAACTCCCGAACGCCTATGCTCGTTTCCCTCGGAATGAACGTTCTCAACATCGCGGGCAACGCGCTGTTCATTTACGGATTCCACTGGGGAGCTTTCGGTTCCGGTCTATCGACGACTATCTCGCGGACGCTTGCCGGAGTTGTATTGATGATAATTCTTCGCAATAATATACTCCCGGTTTGCGTAAATTCTTACAAATTTTGGAAACTCGACAAAATCATTATCAGGCGGCTCCTGCGTTTCGGAATTCCTAACGGATTGGAAAACAGCATTTTTCAGCTCGGGAAAATCGCGCTATCCGGTTTAGTTTCAACTCTCGGGACTGCCGCTATCGCGGCTAACAGCGTTATCAACAATATAGGCGGCTTGCAGGTTCTCCCGGGTCAGGCAATGGGCAACGCTATACAGACGGTAATCTCGCAATGCGTGGGAGCCGGGGAAATCGAACAGGCTAAGCACTATTTCAAGCGGCTGATGCTTCTGACTTACGCGGGAATGATGGTTTTTGCGGTTACGATGTACCTGCTGCGCGCAAAACTGCTTGGGCTGTACAACATCTCGGACACTACGTTTGAGCTTGCGTCAAAGATAATGCTGATACACAGCCTCGGCGCCGGACTGCTCTGGACGGTTTCATTCGTTCCCTCGTCGGCAATAAGAGCCGCGGGCGATGTAGTGTACCCAATGGTAATCGCGATACTGTCAATGATGCTGTGGCGTGTTGGTATAGGGTACCTATTAGTATATGCTACAAATCTGGGAATATTCAGCGTATACATAGGAATCTGCGCGGACTGGGCGTTCCGCGGAGCGACATATATGCTCCGATACGTAAAAGGCAAGTGGACACGGATAGCGTTAGAGTAAGATAACATAAGGATTCAAGCTAGGTTTCAACTGCGATTTGAATAATGGATATATTTGGATTGTGAAAAAAATTAACAAAATGTTAATTTAGGTATTGACAAACGGCAAAAAGAGGTATATAATGACGGTGTTATCAGTTCATAGTAGTCATTCGACAGATTCTCAAGTCGGCTTGCGGACGATACGGACCATAACTTTGGTTTGGTCAGACGCTGCTATCTGTGGTAAAGTCAGTGAACGTGAACTCATTATTTTATTATAGGAGGACCCTAGAATGCTCAAAAAAATCCTTTCCCTCGCCCTTGTCGTTGCAATGATTGCGACGCTTGGTCTTTCGGCACTGGCTTATGACGCTACAAATACGTCGCTGCCGTACGCCGATAGCTACTACATCACGCATTACACTCATAACGTAGTGCGCGGCGAGACCCTCTCCGGCATCGCAGCTCAATACGGCACAACAGTCGAAGGCATAAAGATTGAAAACGCCGTTTACTTTGCAGACCTTGCAAAGAAAAACGCGACTTGGGGCGTAGCGTTTACCCTCGAGCCGGGCATCACCCTCAACATCTACACAACGAAAACCGTTCTCCACTATGTAGTTAAGGGCGACACCCTTGCTTCTATTGCCGCTACATACGGCACCACCGAAGCAGCTATCAGAGCGGAAAATCCCCAGTGGTTCACACGTCTTAACCTCCTCAACAAAACCCAAGCTTCAAACCTTGCTCTTGTTGAAAGTGACGTAATCGACGTAGTAGGCGACGCAACCGGCTGGAACGGCAACAAAGTAAACGACCTGCCCGCAGGTAAGACAAACCTCGTTGCTAACTACTCCAACGTAAGCGGAACCGCGCTGAAAATATCCGTTCTTGTTAAAGTCCTCAGAACAGAAGTTCCGGTTTCTTTAACTTTGAAAGACGCTCAGGGCAAAGATTTAGATGACCCGCACCTCGCATCAACAGGCGGCATCGGCAACTTCATCGCTGTCAATACCCCGATTGATTTCAGAGAGTATACCGTAAACTACCAGGGCGCAAACACTGAGAGCCGCGGAAACGTCACTCCTGACCCGTGGTACATTTCCGAAGATGTAAAGCCGTTCGGCTATCGTGACCTTATCAACGACGGTCCCCGCGCAATCACCGCAGGTGACTGGAGCGGATTAGTACATCACAGCTTCGTAACCACACAGAACATCGGCTACAAAGTAGACGGTCCGAACGCCGGCGGCTCCACAGCAGCTGTTAAGGCTTTCTACACTGTCAAAGCCGGCGACACTCTTGCCGGAATCGCGAAACAATTCGGAACAACCGTAGATGCTATCCGTCTTGCTAACGCTTCCTACTTTGCTAACCTCGCAACCCGCAGCCAGGCTAAACACGGCAGCACAACAGCTGTTGCGGTAGAAGCCGGCGAAACTCTCGTTATTGCATAACTTATCTGTTTTCTACTCTACTTACGCATTGAAGCTACAAACCCTATTCGCTTATTGCGATTAGGGTTTGTACTCCGATTATGACTATATTTCTAGGAGATTCCTCAAATGATAAAAAAAACCATTTCTCTCGCACTAACCCTTGCGCTGTTCATATCGCTTGTACCGCTGAATTCGTTCGCGGCTGACGCGGATTTTGTCGTAATGAACGGCGTTTTGGTCAAATACCAAGGCAGCGACCCCGTAGTAACCTTACCCGCGAATTTAACCGCAATCGCCGACAAGGCTTTTAACGGCAATTCCTTTGTTGAGGGCGTAATAATCCCCGGCACGGTAAAAACCATTGGGGACGCGGCGTTCCAAGATTGTTCCAACCTGCGGACTGTATCAATCAAGGACGGTTCGCTGACTACGATTTCAGCAAATGCCTTTTTGAATTGCAAACGTCTTTCAAGCGTAAATATTCCGAATACAACGAAAACAATCGGCGCAAACGCCTTTCAAGCTACGATTTCGCTGAAAAATATCATTCTTCCGAACGGGCTGACGACTATCGGCAACAGCGCGTTCCAGATGTCCGCGATTGACAAACTTACAATCCCGGATTCGGTCACATCAATTGGCTCAAACGCTTTCGCGGGCGACATTTATCTCCCCGCGATTAACATCGGCGCTAACAACGGCGAATACAACAGCTACGACGGAGTTCTATACTCCAAGTGGGCGACGCGCCTGCTGCAATATCCTGCGGGTAAAACCGGCGCTTACAAAATCCCCGACGGCGTTACCTCTATTGAGGACGGAGCGTTTTTAGACAGCCGTTCGCTTACCGCCGTGACTATTCCCAACAGCGTGACGAATATCGGTAACTCCGCCTTTTCAGGTTGTACAAGCCTGACGACTGTGGCTCTTCCGAGCAGTGTAAAAAATCTCGGAAGCAGGATTTTCAGCGATTGTACCGCTTTGAAAGATGTAATAATCCCCGGCGGCGTGAGCAAGATTGATTACGAATCATTTTACAACTGCAAGTCGCTGATAAACCTCGTACTTGCGGATGGCATAGAGTCAATCGGCGCCAACGCGTTCCTCGGCTGCCCCTCGCTTGTGAGCGTAACAATCCCCGGGAGCGTGAAGTATTTCGGAAGCCAAGCGTTTGACTCGGTATCGCTCAAGAAGATAAACGGAATTCCGGGGAGCGTGGCTCAAAACTTTGCGGCAATCACGAAAGTACCTTTCGCGGACGCAAATACGGTAGCTGACTGGGCGAAAGCCTCATTAGCTCAAATCAACGCTACGGGCTTAGTACCGGAGACGCTGCAAACGCTGTACACGGCTTACGCGACGCGGGCTGAATTCGCGGCGCTCGTAATCCCGATTCTGGAGCGCAAACTCGGTCCGATAGATATCAGCGGTACAACTGCCCGCGACACTACTGACGTCAATATACTAAAATGCAAAGCCGCCGGAATAATGAGCGGAGACGGCGAATTTATGAATCCGAACGGCATAATGACACGCGCAATGGCGGCTGTAATCCTCACTAACACCGCGCGCACACTGGGCTTCGATGACAAAACCGCCGATTTGGAAGCGAAATTCTCGGACTACTCGAGCTTCCCGGAGTGGGCGAAACCCTACATAGAATACGTAGTAGGTTGGGGACTAATGGTCGGCGACGGTCAAAACTTCACTCCGAATACATACTTCGACCGTCTCATTTGCATAATCGTTTTCAAGAGCCTGTCGGACTTATCCACAACTATACAGGAATGAGGTCGCTTTATGGACACTTTGACTATTAACACGCAAGCACCGGTATACAACGCTTCGGCGGGAACCGGCAGCACTCCGCTGATGATAGGCACGGACGAGTTTGACAAGATGCTTGCGGAAGCCGCCGAAGCCGCCGAAGCCAAAATCCCCGCGGAAGCGCATAAAACTGTAATGGACGGAATGGGGCACCTCGTTGACCAAGCGCGTTTAGTCGGTTTGTACGGCGTTCCCTACGACCCCGCGCCTTATGCCGATTTCACTGACTGGTTCCCGCAGCTTGCCAAAGAGACCGACTTTAACGCCTTGTGGAATACGACGGGCGATAACGCTGTATTGCCGTATATTGACCCGAAAGCCACTCCCGAGGATTTAGCGATTGTCAGAGAACTCAACAAACACGATGAGATGAACAACCTCGAGGCGGTAGCTCCGTTCAAAGTAACCGGAACCTCCGCTCCGCCAATTGAAGCCGCTCCGCCCGTTGCCGAAGTTCCCGCGGTACAATACGCGCCGGAAACTAACGCGATAACCCCGGAAGCCGCGGTCTCGGCTCCCGAGGCTGATGGTTCCGGCAGCTCCGCTGTACAGTCCGGCGCGGTACACAACTACAATTCGACTATCCAACGCTCATACATAAGCAACAGCGGCACCGCGATACTGATGTCGCTGTTAGAGCAGGAAACAAACGACGACGACGAATAAGCAAAAGAAGCGCCGGTTTGCAACATTCCCCCATTGAAAACGAAATTCTCAATGGGGGCGCGCTTTTAACCGGCACGCGGCGGTATTGACAAAATCCGCGCAATCTGTTATAATAAAATGCACTGTGTACGAACAGGAGGAGAATTGCCAAATGGTTACTATAAACCCCGATATATGCAAGGGCTGCGAACTATGCGTGACCGCGTGTCCCAAGAACTGTATCGCGCTCAACGGTGAAATAATGAACAGCAAAGGTTATCACCCTGCGGACTTAGCAAAGCGCGAGGACTGCATACTCTGCGGCTTTTGCGCGACTATGTGTCCCGACTGCGCGATAACTATTACCGAAAAAAAGGAGGCTGCGTAGCTGATGGCTGACAAAGTCTTAATGAAGGGCAACGAAGCTCTTGCGGAAGCCGCTATCTCGGCGGGCTGCCGTCATTTCTTCGGTTATCCTATCACTCCGCAAACTGAACTTGCGGCGTATATGGCAAAACAAATGCCGAAAATCGGCGGCACTTACTTACAGGCTGAGAGCGAAGTCGCCGCTATCAATATGGTTCTCGGGGCTTCCTCAACGGGCAAGCGCGTTATGACAAGCTCCTCAAGCCCCGGAATCTCGCTCAAAAGCGAGGGGATAAGCTATATGGCTGGTTCCGACCTCCCCTGCCTTATTGTCAACGTACAGCGCGGCGGTCCCGGTCTCGGCGGTATTCAGCCGGGACAAGCGGACTACGCTCAGGCAACCCGCGGAGTAGGTCACGGGGACGCGCGAATCCTCGTTTTCGCTCCGGCAACCGTTCAGGAGATGGTTGACCTCGTGACAACCGCTTTCGAACTGGGCGATAAGTATCGTATGCCGGCGATGATTCTCGCGGACGGTATGCTCGGACAAATGATGGAGCCGGTAGTTCTTCCGGAAAAGATTGAGCCTAACGCTCTGCCGCCGAAACAATGGGCTGCTTCGGGACATAACGGCAAACGCAAGAAGAATATTATCAA
>JAISLB010000071.1 GCA_031260685.1 Oscillospiraceae bacterium
CGGCTTCCGGTTTCGCGCTCGTATCGCGATGTATTGAAATTGTTAAAGGAGTGAAAATATTGGACGTTAGCTACATATTGTCTTTTGATGAGCTGCTAACGCTGCTCACTTTGGCTAAAACGCAAACGAACGAGTGCAGACATTTCGCAGATTCTGTCCTGACTGACGCAAAACTTATTCCGCTTAACGGGCTGATAACTAAGGGGCTTGCAACACGTATAGACGGTAAGATACGGATTGATACCGTTCTGCGAATGTTGATTGATACAATCGCAACTGCCGAAACTATCGAAGAACGCAAGGAATGTTGGCATTTAAAGGGGGAGCATATAAACGTAAACATCGCGCTATATCCGCATATCGCGCGGCATATAAAGATTATCCCGATTCAGAAGGAGGGCGCAATATATGAAAATGTTTCTTGAAGTCCGTACTCCGGGTAACGGCAAAAAGTACGAGATTAAGCTTGACGATAAGCTTAGCCTGTCTGTTGCAAAAGCGAAAATTATTGACGAGATTACAGCGTTTGAAGGCGGGCAAATTGCGCTCGGACACGATTCCGAACTATTCAGCGCGGCTAACCGAACTCGCATACAGAACTCGTCAATCAGTATTCGTGAGGCAGGATTGCAAAGCGGTCAGGTTGTGTTATTGCTATGAAAAACGAGAAAATCTACTGTTTATCCCCAAAAAACTGTCGTCTGTCAGGATATGCTTGCAAGCTAAGCGGATTTGCGATATACTCTAATCACGAAAGGGGAAAACACCTATGGGAGAGTTCAGAATAACTTATCACCCTGCTAACGACGCGGCAAATGAATTCTCTCAGCTGCCGTTTCAGAATTTAACCGAGCGGATTCTTGAAGTAGCACAGGGGTTGGAAATCCCGGAAATAGCGGAGAACTTGTCAGTAAGCGTCACAGCAATGGAGCAATACTCAAAGTTCACAAAGCTAATAGCCGCCACACTTCTAAGCATAAGCGAAAGCTATTTTTCAGCGGAACGCACAGCAACAGAGGGCTTTAACGAGCTTGAACAACTGGCGAACGCGGTTGTCAAGCAAGCTGAACACTCGCTTACCGCCGGAAATTCGCCGCCCGCCGAAAGCGGCACCATTACGAATCCCGGAAACAGCGGAAACAATCCTAATGAAACTCCACCGAATGCGCCCGGAGAAAACAGCAATAGCGGAAACGGCAGAGAAAATAGCAATATCAATAACGATATAATCCTGCCAACCGGAAATATAAGCACACCACCCGGAGAAACTCAAACTCCCGATAACGACGCTCAACCTGATAGCGGGAAAGCTCCGTGGGTAGCAATTTGGGACGCAATATTCGGAATTACGGCTCCCGGGTATAGTACGCAAATAGCGGCGGCAGTTGCGGCAATTATCGGACTTGGCATAACGGGAGGGACGATAGCCGCAGTTACGAAGCTAATTCAAAGCATACTTGACAGCCAACTGGTCCGCGGCGGAGAATCAAGCGGAACCAGCGGCGGCAGCGGAAACACTTCGGCTTCCGGCAATAACAGTGGTGCCAACTCGGACGATACTGCAACAAACCAATTACAATACGCTACAGGTTCCGGAATAACCGCTTTACCGCAAGGGGATACTCAAAACGATAACGATTTAGCAAATAATACTTCATTAAGCGGTAGTACCGGGCTAAATGTTAACGATAGTCTTAGCACAGCGCCAACTCCTTCGGTCGCCAATTCCGGAACAAATATGTACGAAGCAATATCAGAATTAGGAACTATCGGTGGAGTGGTCGGAGCAGGAGTAGCGACATTTGGTGGCAGTACGACTAACAAATCGGGAACGGCTACTTCTGGTAACACCGCCGTAGGGTCGAGCGATACAAGTTATTCACCATACTCTGGAATCGGAACATCAGTAACTGATAATGCGCAGGAAGTGGAAGCTTATCAAGAACCTCAAAACTTAACCGATATAGATGAAACCGCTTCAGTTAATTCTGAAAACGAATACCAACCGCACACTTTCTCCGATAGTAGTTCGACTACTCCGCAAGACACTGCGAACGGAACGGCTAGCAATGATGCCGAACGCAACTCAACATCTCCCGGAGCAATCCCAATAGTCGGTGCGGTAGGCGCGGCGGCAATGGCGGGAACAGGTTTCGAGGTTTCCAAGAGCGGCAGCGGTTCAAAGGATAGTGATACCGACATTGACAGCGATAAAGCGGTCGAGATAGCGGCAACGAAATCCGGCGGGACATTCAGCGGAGATTTGAGCGGGTCGTACGTTCTTTTAACTACAGCGTTATCAATGCTTTTCTCCGGAGGCTCAATAGGCGCGGGAGTACGCAAAAGCAAAGATTTAGCAACGGACGGATTTAGGATAGGCTACGGCAATTCGGCGGTAATTAACGCCGATTCAATAAAACAAAGGTGGGGGTAAGATATGACAGCATTTTTGCCGATTGGTTCAGTGGTTCACCTCAAGGAAAGCAATAAGCGCGTGATGATTTACGGCAGATTGCAACGCGAGGTAGACGGAAACAGAGTGTGGGACTACATAGCGTGTCTGTTCCCGGAGGGTAACGTAAGTCCCGACCACAGCTTTTTGTTCGATAATGAACAAATTGAGAAAATTGATTTCGTAGGTTGCCAAGATAC
>JAISLB010000108.1 GCA_031260685.1 Oscillospiraceae bacterium
TCACTGCGCGGCAGCGGGTTTTGAGCGGTTCTGTCAACAATTTTCCGTATCTGAACTTGAAGCGCTTGGTCAAAGCCGTCAAAATCCGATTGTGCTTTCGGCGAATATTCTACAATATATTTCATTCCCAATCCACCCCGTATACCATTGGAATATCCTCGAGCATTTCCTCGGTTATGCCGGCTTTGGCGTAGACTTCCGCGGCGGGTATCGTTATCCCGCTGCTGTGCTTCCGGCGTTCCTCAACCAGCGCAATTAGGTACTCGTCTTCCATTTCCTCCAGCATTTCGTTGTATCTGTCGAGGGAGAGCAGCACACCGGCGGGAGCGTTGTTTTTCACGACTATTTTATAGCCGCATTTATCGACTTCATCGAATATCTTTCCGGCTTCTCCGCGGTTAAAGCGGGATATCGGAACCAATGCGTTAAGGTCATTTTTGGTCGGGAGAGTTTTTAACATAGCAGTCACCAAGCTTTCCGTATTGATTGTACTTTACCTTTTCATTATACTACACAGCAGCGCATTTGTCAACCTATCTTACGCTCAATATCACGCGCAATTTGACACTGCAACGCCCCGGGACGAATAGAACTCGTCCCGGGGGTTTTCAATGCGCTCAAAAACTTAGTATTTACCGAAGCTGTCGCCGCTGCTGAAGTCCGAACTGTCGTCGCTTGCGCTGTAAGAGCTTTGCGACGCGAAACTGCTCGAAGCCGAACGCTTGGGCGCGGGAGCGGGAGAACCCGCCTTAGGCAGCGCGGCGCGTTTGCTTCCGCCGCCTATTGTCGTGCCGCCAATCTTGAAGCGTCCGATTAGTTCGTTCAATATGCTCGACTGTCCGGACATCTCTTCCGAAGCAGCCGCGCTTTCTTCCGCGGTTGCGCTGTTCGATTGAACGACTTGCGCGACTTGGTCGATACCCTTGTTGATTTCCTTGATTGCACTCGATTGCTCCTCCGAGGATTCCGCAATCTGCCGCACTATCTCTGTGGATTCGTTGATACCGTTGACGATTTCGGCGAGGCTTGCGGAGGTTTCGTCCGCGATTCTCGCTCCGAGCGTAGCTTTCTCGATAGAGTTCTCGATTAACGCGCCCGTGTCCTTAGCTGCGTCCGCGGATTTAGCGGCCAGCGAACGTACTTCTTCCGCGACTACCGCGAAGCCTTTGCCGTGCTGACCCGCGCGGGCTGCTTCAACGGCTGCGTTTAGAGCGAGAATATTCGTCTGGAACGCTATATTGTCGATAACCTTAATAACCTGATTGATTTCGTTCGAAGCGTCGTTGATTTCCTTGACCGCGCTCATCATCGCGTCCATCTGCTCGGTACCTTTTTGAGCATTGTCGCGGACAGTTGCCGAGAGGTCGGCAGCGCGATTAGCGAGTTTCGCGTTGTCCTGCGTTTTGTTCGCGACTTCGCTGATAGAGCTTGAGAGTTCCTGCACGGAAGCTGCCTGTTCGGTCGCTCCCTGAGCCAAGGTCTGCGCACCGTCCGCGATTTGCTGCGCCCCGACTGTTACTTGCTCCGACGAGGTTTTGATTTCGCCGAACATATCGCTCAACTCCTTGACCATTTCAGTCAGCGAATTGCCGATAGTGTCCTGCTCGCCGAGTACTTTAACCTTGACCGTTAGGTCGCGGTCAGCAACGGTCTTGACAGTTTCGGAGTAGTACACAACCTGCCGCATAAACTGCGCGAAGCTCTTGAGACTTTGCCCGATTTCGTCTTTCGATTTGGCAAGCTCGTCGCACGTAGCCCATTCGGAATCGGCGAAGCTTAGGTTTCCGGTTTCTCCGGCTTGCTTCAGCCATTTGTTCATATTTGCAAGCGGTCCCGTGATTGACTTCGTTATCAGCAGCGCCATTATCACGGAAATTAGAATCGCGAACAGAACGATGACTATCAGCGCAACCATTACAACCTGCGAGGTAGCGATATTAGCGTTAATAAGTTCCACAAGTTCCCCGTCCGCTTCGTCTGCGTGTTCTTCGCAAACCGCGAGTAGCTCATCCGCGATAGTACGCGCATTGGCGACAATCGACTCGTTAGAGTACAGCTCCGCGCCGAAACGGTCAATAACATCGTCGTATACAACAAGCGCGTCCACCAGCTTTTGAGCGACTGCTCTGGTCTCGGCAAAACTGAACATCGGTATAAGCTCGTTAGTAGTCGTAATGGCAGCGTCAACCTCCGCCTTGATACCGGGAATAGCGGTTCCGTCGTTCATAAGTGTGAGCGCCCGTGCCAGCATACGTGCGGTTGCTACGTGGTCGTTAACGCCTTGCGCCATTTCGGCGCGCGGTATACGTGCCTGAACTTCCGCCGCGGTGTTAAGTCCCGAAGTCAGCGCGGAGAAGATTTGCATCGCCATATTGGTGGAACTGTCGGACATAGTCTCTCCCGCCACCGCCATTTCGTCCACAAACTCGCGGACTCTGAGGTCAGACGCGTGTACATTAGCGTTTGCGTCGAGATATGTAGTGAATAAAGTTTTCAACGTGTTGAGAGGCACTGCGTCTTGACCGTCAAGCCTGTCTGCGTCAACCTTTATCGCGTTTCCGAGAGAAGCAACGGCGTCATTTAGATAGCCGACGGCGAGT
This sequence comes from Oscillospiraceae bacterium, assembly GCA_031260685.1. Classification (GTDB taxonomy): domain Bacteria; phylum Bacillota; class Clostridia; order Oscillospirales; family Oscillospiraceae; genus JAISJH01. The sequence goes on from JAISLB010000108.1 coordinate 2,601, forward strand.
GCGTACTCGGCGTCATTGCCAACCGACTTGCTGTAAACGGTTCGGAACTCAATACGCGCCTTATAAATAGAACTGCGAACCGAGTTAATCTCGGTCTGAAAGTCTGAAACTGCGCTTATTCTGTTAAGGTCATTGGCGCGTGTGAGCGAGGTTACAATAGTAACCGCCAAGATTACAATCATAAGGACAATGGCAACGCCGAAGCCGACAATAAGCTTCTTGCTGACCGATAAGTCTTTCATAAGGGTTATACCTCCCAAATTTGCCGCCGTTAAAAAGCGCACAGCAAACAGCAGCTGCCGCAAAAGTCTCTTTCCCCAGCGTTTCCTACCGCAGACATAACGCGTTGCCGCGGTTTCCACATTTCGGAGCGTTTGGAACCTTCAAGCAGCTTGAATTTCGTATACGTTCCAATTATAAACTTTTTTCGTAAACTTGTCAAGGGGGTATTTGCAGCACGCGGCAGACAATTTGTTGTTTTTGACCTAATGTCAAATATTTCCATATAGACTTTTTTGCGCTTTTTCCGAAATTTTCACCTTTAGTATTCAAATTAACCCTATTCAAATGGAAGTTTTTGTGTTATAATAGAATTATTCAATTGTAAACGGAGATACGGCTATGCTTAACAACAACCCGAATCCCGATAACAGTCGCCCGTACGAAAGCTATCCGCAGCCTGATATACTCATTCCGGGAAAGAAATTCGCCGAGCTGACTAAGTTCAATCAATCCACCCTGAAATATTACGATGAGATTGGCTTGCTCTATCCCGCTGCGCGTGACGCTAACGGCTGGCGTTACTACGCGCCGGAGCAGCTGGTTGCGGCGAGTTTCATTCGCGTGATGATTAACTGGGGGATTCCGCTGAAAGAGATTATCGCGCGCTATCGTAACGCTACACCCGCCGACGCTGTTGACGCGCTGCTCCGAAGCCAACGCGAGTTGGACGAGGAAATCGAGCAGCTCCGCGAACGCTTCGCCTTGCTCCACACCTATACTAAGCTCATTGACGTAGGTATTACAGCCAACGAAAATGTCATCGCTGTCGAGGATATGACGCGCCTCGGGCTGATTATGGGCGCGGAGAACGTTTTCACCGAGCTTTCGGAATATTACAAGCCGTTTCATCAATTCCTGAACGATACTCCGCACCTTAATCCGGCTTTCCCTATCGGTAGTTTTTTCACAAATTTCGCTGAATTCAAGAGCCGTCCCGCGGAACCGTCGAACTTTTTTGCGGTTGACCCGAAAGGTTTGTCTGAGCGTCCCGCGGGTTCCTACCTGGTAGGCTACTCGCGAGGTTTCTACGGGCAGATAGGCGACTTGCCGGATAGGCTCCGTTCGTATGCCGCGGTTAATCAGCTCAATATTACGGGTCCCGTATATGTCATCTACCTCCACGACGAAGTTAGCGTCGCCGATAGTTCGCAGTTCCTGCTGCAAGCCTCCGTAAGAATCTCCGTCAACTACGAACAATGGATAGCGTAGGTCAGTGAACAGTGAATAGTGAACAGTGAACAGTCGCCGCGCACGGCGCGGGGACGAAAAACGTGGGCTTGGATGCGTTCCAAACCCACGTTTCTGACCACTGACCACTAATCACTGACCACTGAATTATTGTAAGATTTGCAGAACTCCCTGCGGTAGGCTGTTTGCTTGGCTTACCATAGCGTAGCCGGCGTTAGTAAGGATTTGGTTTTTGGCGAATTCGGTGGTTTCTTTCGCCATATCCACATCGCGTATACGGCTCTCCGCACTGCGTAAACTTTCCGACGAAACCGCGAGGTTTGCGACTTTATGCTCGAAGCGGTTTGACATAGCGCCCAAAGCTCCGCGCTGAGTTGAGATACTGTTTATCGCGGTATTGCACTGCGTGATTGCTACGGAAGCGTCCTCGCGGCTCCGGATATTGGCAAGCGCGACGCCGAGAGAATACGCGTCCATTTGGCGGATTGACACCGAGGCGTTGTCGCCCTCGTTAGCTCCGCTCTGGACTACTAAGCCGGTGCCGTTGACCGTTTCAACGCTTACATCAGCCGGGTTGAGACCGGGAATATCGCTGTCGGGGTCGATAGCGAGTGAATCCTTGAGCTTGACCGCAATGCCCGTATTCGGGAAGTTAAGAGCGGTCATACCTGTTTCAAGCAGCGTCTGGTCGTTGCCGAGCATTGCTATATGGTCGTACTTAGCGGGTCTTGCGTCTATTACCCCCGCAACCTGCACTTGACCTGTAAAACCCGTGAAGCTGTCGGCTTCAATGGGGTTAGTATTATTGTTAGTAATCTGCAATTTCCCGAGCGGACTGAAATCGAGCGAAGCGACAAGCGGAGGCGGGTCGCCCGCGGGAACCGAAATCAGCTGCTTGCTGATTCGTTCGCCCGTTTGGTCGTTTACGGCTATTGCTTCCGTTCCTTCTATCGAGAAGTTCCACACACCGTTAAGGCGTTCCTCGTTGACTTCGCCCGGCTCCCAAGCTACCTCAACCTGACCGTCGGTAGAAGTCATCAGCGGCGGTATAGTCTCAATGGAAGGCTCGGTATGCTGAACAACCGGCGACCGAGCAAGCTGGGTAAAGGTCGTCATAGAGTATGTTCCGGGCTGTACTCCGTAATCCGCCCACGCTACTACGACTTCGCCGGCGGTAACGTTAGTGCCGGTAGTAGTCGCGACAGCCGTGACGCGCTTCTCGGAGAAGTCGCCGGTAAGCAGCGGCGCGCCGTTATAGACAGTCTTTTCGGCGGTGTCGTCAACTTCCGCGAGAAGCTGTTCGAACTCCGCTTGAAGCGCAGCGCGGTCAATCTTCTGCTCGTTAGTGTCACTAGCGGACTGAACCGCGAGTTCTCTCATTCTGTGGAGAACGTTCTGGCTTTCCTGCAAGGCTCCGTCAGCTGTCTGAATTAGGCTGATAGCATCCTGAACGTTTTCGCCGGCTCTGTCAAGTCCGCGAACCTGCGCTCTCATTTTTTCGGAGATGGCAAGCCCTGCCGCGTCGTCCGCGGCATTATTTATGCGGTAGCCCGAGGATAGCTTCCTTACGTTTTTCGCCATATGTTCGGTCGTCATACCGAGGTTACGTCTTGCGCCCATAGCGGGCAGATTGTTTATTATACGCATAGCTCTCGCTCCTGTTACAGTTGTTGCCGCCGTTATAATTACGCCGCAAAAAATATCTTTCTATACACTCTATCGAATCATTTTGACGAAACTTTATAGTATTTTCTGCGCACGATGTAACAACTTCACAGTTTTAGTGCGTATTTACCGTACTTTTTCGCACAATTGTTTGACAATTGTTACGGCTACAAGCTTAGATGACATTGGTAAGCACTGCCTTTATTGAGACTTAAGGTCTCGATAAAGGCAGCCCGAAACGGCATAAACATAGCCGAACGGCTATACATTAGAGTCTATCGTGAATACTTTTACCGCGCCTTCGTATTCACGGGAAAAGCTGAATACGCCGCCGCTTGCTTTGAGGATTCGCGTAGTTCCGAGTGACAGCGCGGGAGTTTCGCGCCGCAGTTTCCCCAAGGTTTCGTAATAACTCCGCAGCGCGTTCTCGGGAGCGGGGAACAGGAGCGGAGCGCGGTTAAAAGGGTCGGCTCCGCCCTCGAAGCCGAGTTCATCGCCGTAGTAAACTCCGGGGAAGCCGGGAAGCGCGTATTGTAAGAGCGCCGCAAGCTTCATACGTCTTTCGCCCAAGGCGCGTTCCAGCGGAGAGAGCGCGAATGACGAGAATTCGAGACGTCCGCGCTCATCAGCCGGCGGAAGCTTTCGCAAGGTGCCGAGTATCGTCATTGCGCGTATAGTATCGTGGGTTCCGAGCAGATTCATCATATACGGCTGACTGACTTCGGGGGTATTCGCGAGAAATGTTTCGAGGTAGCCGGCAATATGGCTCGCGTCATTATCAGTGAGATACGCGAGAACAGCCTCACGGAAGGGATAATTCATCGTGCCGTGGAGCTGCCCTCCGAGGAGATATCTGCGTCTTATGCCGTAGGCGACTTTGTTCGTCGGGTCCTCCCAACATTCGCCGATTAGCAGTCCTCCGGCTTCGCGAACCCTCGCGCATAAGGGTTTGAGGAAAACGTCCGGGAGTTCGTCCACTACGTCGAGCCGATATCCCGAAGCCCCGAGTTTCAGCCATTTTGCCAAAATCCCGTTCTCGCCGGAGATGTAATTGATGTAGTCCGCGTTAGATTTGTCAAAAGCGGGGAGGTCCTCGTTGCCCCACCAGTAATCGCCGGAAGTCCACTTTGCGTAACGTTCGCAGGGTGCCGAATGGTTGAATACACCGTCGAGAATGACGGAGATTCCGCGCTTTTTGGCTCCCGCGCAGAGACGTTTGAAGTCGCTCTCGGTTCCGAAGCCCGGGTCGATTTCCCCGAAGTTTACGGTGTTATACTTATGGTTGCTGGGAGCCGTAAAAATCGGCGAAAGGTATAGGTGACTGACTCCGAGGCTTTGCAGATAGGTGAGTTGCTCCGTAATACCGTTCAGCGTACCTCCGAAAAAGTCCGAGCCGATTTTCTTAGCGCGCCACTCCGGAACCCCCGCTTTTTTCGCGTTGAATCTATCGACAAAAGCGTGGTACATCACAAGCGGCTTAGCGGGTTCGCGCTCCGAGGTTTCGTATACTGTGAGCTGCAAATGCTTTTCGTCTTCGGGTCCGCAGATAAAGCGCGAACCGTCGGAGCAGTTCAGCTCGAACCATAGCCAGTACAGCCCGGGTTTTTTCGGCGTGAAGCGCGCTTCGTACAGCTCAAAGGCTCCGAGCATTGCCGAAAACTCGCAGCTGAACTCTTCGCCGCTGTTGTAACCGTCTTCCCAGACAGTCAATGCCGCGCCGCGTACTAAGCCGCGCCGCGACAAAAATCTAAGCGTCAGCTCCGTGCCGGGAGTTACCGCGCCCTGAGGACTGCGGCACAGTTCGCCGAACGCGTCAAAGAATATGTCCATAGCTTTACCTCAAATATCAAATAGTATAGCCGGGAGAATGTTGCGGGGTTGCTGTAAGCAAAAAACGTAAGGGCGGGGTTTTGCGCTCCCGCCCGGATTATGTTCAAAGCTTCTCTTATTCGGCAACTGTTTCGGCTTCGGCAGCGGCTTCGGAAGCGGCTTCGGCGGGAATGGGAGCGGGTACCGAGTCCGCTAGTCCGCGGTATAGATTTGCGTATTCGGCGGCGCTTGCGTCCCAAGAGAAGTCGGTTTCCATAGCTTCCCGCATAAGCGCGGTCCAGTCGTCGGGGTGATACATATATAGGTCGTGGGCTTTTCTTATGGTATAGAGCAGTTCGCCCGCGTTGTAGTGAACAAAGGAGAAGCCGTTGCCGGAACCCGCCCGGCAGTCTTTGATAGTGTCTTTCAGCCCGCCCGTAGCGCGGACAATCGGCACGGTGCCGTAACGCGCGGCAACCATTTGCGCAAGTCCGCAAGGTTCGGATTTGCTCGGCATTAGCATTGCGTCGCTTCCGGCGTAGATTTTAGCCGCCAGCTCCGGGTTATAGGCTATGTTAACAGCTACGGAAGCGGGGTGCCGCAGCGCCAGCTCCGAGAAAAACAGCTCGTAGTTGTGGTCGCCTGTACCCAAAATGAGCAGCTGAGCTCCGAGCCCGACCAGGTCATCGGCAATTACTGTCAGGAGGTCCATACCTTTGTGCGACACCAGGCGCGAAACTACGCACAGCAGCAGCTTGCCGCTATCGGGGGGAAGCCCGAAAAGCGCTTGCAGCCGGCGTTTGTTCTCGGCTTTCCCCGCGAGCATTTCAACCGGGCTGAACGAGCTGAAATTCGTAAATATCGACGGGTCGCTGGCGGGGTCGTAGAGCTTCATATCAATGCCGTTGATAATCCCCGATAGCTTGTAGCTGTTTTCGCGGATAATGGACTCGAGCCAGTGTCCGCCGTATTCCGTAATATCCCGCGCATACGTAGGGCTGACCGTAGTGAGCTTGTCGCAGGTGACTATCGCGCCTTTCATTAGGTTGACGCATTGGTGGTAGTCCACAAGCCCGCGTTCGTACTCCTTAAGGTCGAACACGTCGTAGAGCGTTTCCTTGGCGAATTGTCCCTGATACTCAATATTGTGGATTGTGAACACGCTCCGCAGATTGGGATAGAGATTATTGAAGCGCGTTTTAAGGTAGATTGGCACGAGCGCTGTCTGCCAATCGTGGGAGTGTATAACGTCCGGTATGAAGCCCGTTTCCTCAATCACGCTGAATACGGCTTTGCAGAACCACGCGAAGCGTTCGCCGTCGTCGTAGTAGCCGTAAGCTCTGTCGCGCCCGAAGTATTGCAGATTATCCACAAAGTAGTACGTAATACCGTCGTATTGCGTTTCGTAGATACCGCAGTAGTTGTCGCGCCAAGACAGCGCGGTTTTGGTCTCGGCGACCAGCTTCATATCGGAGAAATACTTCCTGCGTACCGGAGCGTATAGCGGGAGGACGATTCTAACGTCCAAATCCTCGTAATCTCCGCTGAGAGTTGCCGCCAGCGCGCCCGCAACCTGTCCGAGACCGCCGGAGGTCACAAATGGCGCCGCCTCAGAAGTGGCAAACAGTACCTTTTTCTTTTCCATAGTTGTTTCCCCCCTGTTTTTTCAGTGAATAAGTAATAGTGAATAGTGAATAGTGCAAAAACGCGAAGCAGGGAACATAGAATATGAAATGCGGCAACTCTAAACAATTCCATTATTCACTATTAGCTATTCATTATATGATAGTTCCGTCGTTGATGTATAGCGGGTAGTTTACCGCGCCGACGAGGGTTTTACCGTCGGTGATGATGACGTTTTTGTCGGTAACGCACCAATCGAGTTTAGCGTTGCGCATAATTTCGGTGCCGGTCTGCAATACGCAGTTGCGGACTTCCGCGCCGGGAGCTACGTGAACGTTGCGGAAGATTACGCAGTTTTCGGCAGTTCCCTCAATCTTGCAGCCGTCGGCTACTATGCAGTTTTTGATATTCGCGTAGGTGCTGTAATTGGTCGGCGAACTGTCGCGAACTGCTGTGTAGACGCTCCCCGCGCCTTTGAACAGCGCGTTGCGGCTTTTCGGCGACAGCATTTCCATATTCCGCACGAAGAAAGTGTCGGTGTTAAGTACCTGCGCCGAATAACCCGTAAATTCGAATGGCAGCACGCGTATAGTACGAACGGCGGGAGCGAGGGTATAGCGGATAAAGCTGCGCATATCGGTTCGCGTAGAGCTTGCGAGTAAGCGCATAAGTACTGATTTCCGTATGACGAAAGTGTTCAGTAGTACGGAGTGTTCCGATTTTGCCGCTACCCCGGACATCGCCTGAACGGAAATACCGTAGTTGATGTGGTTTATACGTCCCGTTCTGGAATCGAGGTCAGGCGCGAATACAAGCTGCGCTTCGCTCGGAAGCAGGTTACGGTTAGAGTAGACCGCGGTAACGTCAGCCTGAGTGGATTCGTGCTGCTCGATAAGCGGGCGGTAATCCATACTATACGCTATCGCGCCGTCAACTATGAGTACGTTTTCGATTTTAGAGCCCGCAAGCGCCAGCAGCGCTCGGTGCAGCGCGTTGCTCCCGCGTTCGAACTCCGGGTATGGCTCGTTCATATCTTCGAGATACGGCGGGAAAAAGGTAATACCGCCGGATTTCCGCGCTAAGTCCCAGTCTTTGCCGGAACCAAGGTGCGATACGAGCGATTGATACTTTGAGCCGAGGACTATTCCGATTCGGAATATCCCGGAGTTGACTAGGTTTGACAGCGTAAAGTCAATAAGCCTGTACCGTCCGGCGAAATGCACAGCGGACGTAGTACGGATAGAGTCCCGGGCAGGGTCAGAAAGATATAAGCCGACAGTCATATCGTTTCGCTCCGTTAGTCAGTTTGGTTGTGGAGGGTGGTTAGGCAGGGCGGTATTGAGCGGTCTACATTGAGAATTGTTCGAGTTCGTCCTCTTCGCGCTTAACTAAATCGTCCAGGCTTGTTATGTTCATAGCGCGGAGGAAGAGTTCGGTGGTGACGAGCATTTCCGGTCTGCCGGGAACGTCCATACGTCCCGCCGCCGTGATTAGTCCGCGGTCTATCAGCGTCGAAACGCAATAGGAGGAGTCAACGCCGCGAATCTGCTCGATAACAGCCCGCGTGACAGGCTGGCGGTAGGCTATAATCGCGAGAACCTCCATAGCGGAGGAGGTCATATGCGCGGGTCTGCGGGCTTCGAGACAACGCCGTACGGACTCGTAGAATTCAGGCGCGGATACAAGCTGCAGCTTGTCATTGACGCGGACGAGACGCATACCGCGGCTGTTAAATTGGTAATCCGCGGCGAGACGTTCCGCGGCTCCGTCTATTTCGTCCGCCGTAACTCCCAGAACGTCCGCTAGACGCTCTCGGGGAACGGGTTCTCCGGAGGCAAAGAGGACAGCCTCAACGGTTGAGTCAATATCCATAGTTCTCCATATTTGACAAGGTCGAGTATCGCGAGAAAGGTCGCTATAAGCTCAGACCGCGAAGTAGTGAACAAAAGTTCGGTCATAAGAATCTCGGGGGTTTCAACGAATAGGTTACGTACGGAGTCGAGCTTATCCTCAATGGTGTATTCAATTTCGCTCGGCATAGCTTCGAGAATACTGTCCATAGCGTCGTAAACGTCGTCATCGCCGTAAAATATGTCGCCGCGCGGGATTTCGGTACGTCTCAAAGCCGCAAACAGCTCGTAGCGGTCAATGGAATAGCGATATTCGGGAGTAGTAGGCATAGGTTCAGGGGAACGCGTAAAGGTATCAAACCGCAAAAGTTCTCCAAATTTTGCACCTACCTCTCTTATTGTACCATAATCTTCTTTCAATTTCAAGGCTTCCAGCGAAGAAATTAACATTTCTATTTCAGAACTGTCATTATCTTCCGAATGGAGCGCTTTAGCCTTTAAGTAGGTCAAATGTGCCGCCATCGCTATAAATTCCCCCGCTATCTCGAGATTAAGGGTTTGCATTTCTTCGAGATACGCGAGGTACTGTTCGAGGATTGATGAAATTTTTACGTCGCGTATCTCCACCTTGCTCCGCGAGATAAGCGTCAGAATAAGCGTCAGCGGTCCCGTAAAGTCTATATCAGACAGCGTAAAGGTAGGCATAGCACCTCCGTTTGTTCAGATAACAGATAACAGATAACAGATAACAGATAGCAGATAGCAGATAGCGGATAGCGGATAGCAGATAGCAGATAGCGGAGACGGGGGTTTTGGACGAAGGTTACGAACCGCCGAAGTAGCGCAGCGCCAATATCCCCAGCAGTATCACCGGCATACCGTACTTCTCGTAGCGCATTAGCGTGAAGTACGCTTTATTCGGCAGAAACGAGAACAGCACCTTGCTTCCGTCCAGCGGTGGTATCGGTATAAGGTTGAACACGCCCAGTCCCCACGAGAGCTGCGCCGTGAGATACACGAGAGTATACGCGAGCTGATTCGTCAGAAGCGGCGTTATCGCTGTCAGAATCCCCCAAAGAATGAAGTTGCTGACAGGACCCGCAAGCGCGGTTACAGCCATCCCGAGTTTGGGGTTTTTGAAGTTCGCGGGGTTAATACTAACGGGCTTAGCCCAGCCGAAGTGCGCTACGGCAAGCATCAGCAAGCCGACAGGGTCAATATGCCGCAAGGGATTCAGCGATATACGTCCCTGAGCCCGCGCTGTGTCGTCGCCGAGAAGCCACGCCGCTAAGCCGTGAGCCGATTCGTGGATTGTTATGCACAGCAACGCGGGTACCGCGCTCATCAATAGGTACAGCAGATAGCTGTAATCAAGCTGTTTGAAGAAGTCCTGCAATGCTTTCCTCCAATTTGTCCCGGTTGTAGTTTGTCTCCGCGGAGTACGGGAGCAGCTGCGTCAGGACGAGATTCAGCGTGTCCTCAATCCGCTTTAGGTTAGGTTCTATTTCGGATTTTTTGAGCTTATCGAGTTTGTTTGCCACGGCAAGCAGCGGAACTCCCGTGCCTTTGAACCAATTGCACATCGTTACGTCGTCGCCGGTAGGCTTATGACGCGCGTCAACGATGAGTATTCCCGCGGTGATTAGTCCCGATTCCGCGAAGAAGCTCTCCATAAGCCGTGCCCAGCGTTCCTTTTCGCTTTTTGAGACCTTTGCGTAGCCGTAACCCGGTAAATCCGCGAGGTAGAACGTTTCGTCAACCTTGAAGTAGTTGACGTGAGCGGTCTTGCCGGGCTGAGCGCTTGTACGCGCAAAGTTCTTTCTGCGGACAAGCGAGTTAATAACGGAGGATTTGCCGACGTTTGAGCGTCCCGCTATCGCTATCGTCGGGAATCCGCCGCCGCGCAGAAATTGCCCGGAACCGGCAGCCGAGAGCAAAAACTCCGAGTTGTTGTAGTTAATCATCTTTCACCAATAGCGCGACCGCGTGAGCCGCTATCCCCTCTACGCGCCCCGTGAAGCCCATTTGTTCTTCTGTGGTAGCCTTGACGCTTACCTGCGAGATTCCGACGCTAAGCGTCCCCGCGATGTTTGCGCGCATCTGCGGCAGGAATGACGAAAGCTTCGGAGCTTGCGCTACTATCGTTATATCCACATTTGCTATCGTATAACCGGTGAGCTTCTTAGCGACTGTTTGGAGAAGCCGCAGGGAGTTCGCGTTCTCATAAGTTTCGTCATTCGTCGGGAACCATTGTCCGATGTCCCCTAAGGCAAGCGCGCCGAGTAGGGCGTCGATAAGAGCGTGTACGGCCGCGTCGGCGTCGCTGTGACCGTCTAAGCCTTTTTCGTAGGGGACTTCGACGCCGCCAAGTATTAGCTTGCGTCCCGGGGAAAAGCGGTGAGCGTCATAGCCGTGACCGATTCTGAACGCAGGTTTCATTAGTCGCGTACCTCCGGTGTTTATTACAGATATCAGATAACAGATATCAGATATCAGAGACGATGGGTTGGACGGGGCTGCGTTTATTGATTGCCGCCGGCCGCAAATTGCAGTAAGTCCTCGGGGTAGGTTATCTTAATATTCCGCCTTGAGCCGTGGACTATGCGGACGGGGATTCCCATACGCTCAATGAGCTGCGCTTCGTCCGTTACGGAATCGTCGGGGTACTTAGCAAGCGCGGCTTTCAGCAGCGTTACGCTGAAAGCCTGCGGAGTCTGCGCTTGGTAGACGCTGCGTCTGTCGGGAGTGGAGACCACTACGCCGCCGTTTACAATTTTTACGGTGTCAGTAGCGGGAATAGCCGCGATAGCCGCGTCGTGCTTAGCCGCGAGAGCCAGACACTCGGAGATGAGCTTGCCCGTAGCGTACGGACGGGCGGCGTCGTGGATAGCCACCAGCTGAACGTCCTGCGGAATCTCGCGGAGCGCGGCTTCAACGCTTTGACGGCGCGTCTCACCGCCTTTTACCACCGTGCGGACTTTGTCAAAGCCGAAAAGCTTTACGATTGCGCTTAGTTCGGCTATCCGCTCCGGACGTCCCGCAATGTAGATGTCGCGGATAAGCGCACAGTCCTGAAAAGTTTGGAGCGAGTGCGCGATGAGCGGCTTTCCGTCTAAATCGAGAAAAGGCTTATCCTGACCGAAACGCGAGGAAGTTCCCGCGGCGACTATCACCGCCGCGCATATCGGGAGGCTGAGCGTCTTTTCGCTCCGTTTGAAAAGCCGTGAGAACAAACCCATAGTTTTTAACCTCTATTCCAAATGACAGATATCAAATACGTTGGTTAGGACGCGGGCTTACGCAGCAACGTCCGTCTGACCACTAATCACTGACCACTGACCACTGACCACTGCGAATCACTGACCGCTGCACAACGCAGCTGCGCCGCGTTAGGCTTCGCGGAGGATTTTGCAGACTTCGTCCTCCATAGCGGAATAGTCCTTAGCCATTGAGAGCGCCAGCTCGGAAACGATGATTTGTTTCGCTAAACGGAGCATATCGCGCTCACCGCTTGAGAGCGCCTTGAGTTTTTCGCGCTCCATAAGACCCTTGATGACCGCCGCGACTTCAAGCAGGTCGCCGCTTTTGATTTTAACGAGATTCTCGCGGAAACGCCGTGACCAATTCGAGGTCATATCGGCGTTGACAAGCGACAGCTCACGCATAAGGGCTAAGGCGTCGTCAAGCGGCATAACGGGACGCACGCCGATGGCAATACAGTTATTGGTAGGAAGCATTATACTCATACCGGAACTCGGCATCCGAAATACATAATATTCGGCAGTCTCGCCGTCTATGTCCCGATGTTCTATCTCTTCAATTATACCCGCACCGTGCATCGGGTGCACAATCTGGTCTCCAATCTTATACATGCTTATCACATTCTCTTTCTTCTTCGCGAGCGGCGGAGCTTCTGCGCCGCTCAAATTCCAATATCCGACTTCAATTCTGCCTACCATATACATTATACACCTTTTTTCTGAAAAAAGCAAGCGCGTCATTCATAACCTTTTTGAAGGAAATAGAAAAAAGCACTTGCTTTATTCGAAGATATGTGATAAAATGTGGTGTAACTCTAAGAATTCCGGTTCTCAATCGGGCAAAGGGGGAATGATTTTCTGTGGCAGAAGCCCTTTCTCAAAAAGAAATAGACGAACTGCTAGCCTCAATGCTCGGCGGCGGCGGAGACGACCCCGCTGATTCGGGACCCGCGGCAGAAGAAGTCCCCGTTGTAAGCGCACAGCAGGAGGTTCTTGTCCAAGCCCCGCAGTTCGGTCAAGTTGCTGCGCCGAAACCTCAGCAGTATCTCTCCGTCAAAGCCTACGATTTTGCAACCGCGGCAAGATTCCCCAAAGAGCAGGTTCGCACGTTCCAAATAGTCTTTGACAATTTCGCACAGCTTCTCGCAAGTCAGCTTTCAGCGCAGCTCCGGACAACAGTCGAGTGCGAAGTGCTGCAAATTGAGGAGAACAACTTCGGCGATTACAGCAGTGCGCTGCCGGACCCGATAATACTGGCTGTCATATCAGCGAGACCTATGGCGGGTTCGCTCCTGTTCGCGGTTCATCCCGAATGTGCGTATATGTTCATCAACCGGCTGCTGGGGGGCAATCTCGGCGAAACCGACACCGAAAAGCCTTTCTCCGAAATTGACATCGCTTTGGTAGACCGCGTACTCCGGCAGGTGTGCAGGTGCTTTACGCAATCGTGGGAGCGTATAGTCGATTTGGACACCACCGTCGAAAGCATTGACACCAGTACTCAGTATACTCAGGTAACAACGCTCAGCGAAGCCACAATGGTCATAATGGTCGCGGTGAAAATAGACGGCGAAGAGGGTATAATGTCGTTCTGCATCCCTCATACCGCTATCGAGCCGATAGCCCGCGAATTAGTAGCCCGTAACTACTACACGGCAAGCGAGGATATAGATGACGAAACGCGCGAAATGTTCCGCGAGACAATGCGCGGGAGAATGGAACGCACGAAAGTAGACCTGAAAGCGTACTTCGCGGGGACGCAAGCCACGGTGGACGATTTGGCGAATCTCCGCGTCGGGGACGTAATACGCCTGAATCATCCGATTACCGACCCGCTCTACGTAAGGGTAGCGCACATACCGAAGTTCCGCGGGAAAATAGGCTCCTTAGGTAAAAACTACGCGGTTCAAGTGAGTGAAATCATACAGGAGGACACCTCAAATGAGCTTAACCCAAGCTGAAATAGATAAGATGATGGGTCTGACTTCCGGAGACGGCGACGCTGAAAACGCGGAAGCCGAAGCCGCGCCCGTCTCGGACGTTATGGATGCCGAGACGATACAGGCGGAGCCGGGAAGCGAACCCGCGGGTGTTCAAGCTATGCCGTCCGACAACTTCGAAACGGTACAGGCGGATGAAATGGTTACAGACCCTAATTTCAACAGCGCCGATTACCAGCTTACAGCCGACGAAATTGACATTCTCGGCGAAATGGGCAATATGTGTATGGGCAAAGTCGCTACTACGATGTATAGCTTGCTTGACCATCCCTGCTCTATTACTACGCCGAACGTTTCGGTGCATACAACGCGCGAGGTGCTTTCCGTTTACAAGGTTCCCTTTGTACTCGCGGAAGTGCAATACGTACAAGGTATTGAGGGCAAAAACCTCCTGCTCCTGAAAGAAAGCGACGCCGCGCTTATTACGGATCTCCTTATGGGCGGCGACGGCACGGTCGAGGAACCTATCGAGCTGAACGAGCTTCATATGAGCGCAATCAGCGAGGTTATGAACCAAATGCTCGGCGCCTCCGCAACTTCGCTTTCTAAGATTATCGCCGCTCCCGTCGATATCTCTACTCCCTACTGCGAGAGAATCGACAGCACCGGCAATATCGGCGAACGGCTCGACCAATCGGAGGTTTTAGTCAAAATCAGCTTCGATATGGAAATTGAGGGCTTGCTCAAAAGCCAATTGCTGCAGCTGATGCCCTTTGAGCTTGCGCGGTCTATGGCGAAGCGAATGATGGACGTAATGATGGGCGAAGTCGAAGAAGCTCCCGCTTCCGACGCTTTCGCGGCTCAGCCGGAAGAAATTCCGATGGATATGGTGCAAGGTCCCGCAAGTCAGCAATACAGCGCGGACGTAGCTGAATACTTAACCCACGACGCTCAGTACGGAACCCAGCCGCAATCGCAGCAGCAAGCTCCGCCGCCGCAACAGCAACAGCAGCAAGCTCCGCAGCAGCAGCAGTACGCGCCTCCGCCCGAGCAGCAATACCAGCCGCCGCAGCAGTATCAGCAACCGCAACCGCCGCAGCAGCAATACGCGCAGCCGCAGCAACAGTACGCGCAGCCGCAGCAGCAATACCAACAGCAGCCGCAGCAGCAACAGCAGTACGCTCCGCAACCTGTTCAGCAGCCGCAGATAGACATTCGCACGGCTGATTTCGTGAGCTTCGGGAACGGCGACCAGTTCATTCCGGCTAATAACCCAATGGGAATGCTTCACGATATACCGCTTCAAGTCAGCGTGGAACTCGGTAAAACCAATAAGTCGATAAGCGAGATACTGGAATTTACCACCGGAACGGTTATCGTACTCGACAAGACTGCCGGCGAACCTGTTGACGTAATGGCAAACGGAAAACTGATAGCGCGGGGCGAGGTCGTGGTAATCGAAGAAAACTACGGCGTGCGTATAACCGAAATCATCAACAGATAGCCGCGGGGCGGCTCGGGAACAGACCACGGGAGCGTGAAAATCTCTTGTAAATCTTATAAAACAGCTATGCAGTTAGTCAATAACTGTTAACTGAAATAAACTGGGAGGATACAACAATGATTGAAAGCAACATCTTACTGGATAGCGGAACCAACGAACTGGAAGTTCTGGAATTCGCAATCGCGGGTAACCAGTTCGGCATTAACGTGGCGAAAATAACCGAGTTAATGCAAATCCACGAAGCGCAGCCAATGCCCAATTCGCACCCCTGCATCGAGGGAATCTTCCAGCCCCGCAACGAGGTCTACACAGTTGTGGACTTAGCGCGTTACCTCAATCTCTCGCCCAGTGAGAACCCCTCAAAGGATATCTACATCATTACTAACTTCAACCAGATGAACGTCGCTTTTCACGTCCACGCGGTCGAGAGCATCCACCGCATTTCGTGGAATGATATCGAAAAGCCCGACACTATCATCTACGGCGGAGATGAGGGAGTAGTTACGGGTATCGCCAAAATCGAGGACCATATTGTCTCAATACTCGACTTTGAGAAGATTACTTTCGACATCAGCCCGCAAACCGGCATTGACCTCTCGACTATCAGCGCCCACAGCGGCGCGGGACGCGAACATATTCCCGTCTTAGTCGCCGAGGACAGTGCGCTGCTCCGCAAGATGATTACGCAGGCTCTCCGCACCTCGGGCTTTACGAATATCACTATGACCACAAACGGCGAGGAAGCCTGGAACTTCCTGCAAGGCTTGAAAGAACACCCCGACGAGCCTCTCGCGGACCACGTCCGTATAGTCATTACCGATATCGAAATGCCCAAAATGGACGGTCACAGGCTATGCAAATCTATCAAAAGCGATAAGTACCTCTCGGGATTGCCCGTAATAATCTTCTCGTCGCTGATTGACCCGACGATGGAGGTCAAAGGGCGCGAGGTCGGAGCCGACGCGCAGCTCTCAAAACCCGAAATCGCGAAGCTCGTAGACCTAATCGCCGAAATCCTCGAATCAATTGATAAAGAGTGAGCAAAAGCTGCAATAAGACCGTCGTCTGCCGGGTTGCGCTAAGGAGCGACTTCCCGGCGATGGTCAGTGTTTGGAAAGAAGCCTTCGGTGATTACAGAGACTATATCGAAAACTTCTTCGCGCTGCACTTTAATCCCGCAAGCTCTTACGTTATTGAGACGCTGAGCGGAGAATTTCTCGGCGCGGCTCACTTAGTCTACGGAGGAGCGGTCAGACAAACGGACGGGAGCCTTATCAGCTGTCCGTATCTTTACGCGTTTGCGGTTAAAAGCAGCCGGAGAGGTCGCGGTTACGGAACTGCGCTTTTGCGCTTTGTCAATCACGAGGCGCGGGCGTTAGGATTTCGCGGAACCGCTCTTTGCCCCGAACGTGAGGAACTTTTTGCTTATTATAAGCGTGAGGGTTACAGCGGCGAACTAGACCGCAGAACTCATTGGCAGCTGCTAAGCGCAGACGATTTCGCCTCTTGGGACGGGGTTATTGAAACCACGCCCAAAATGTTGTGTACGATATGAAAATCTCGCAGTGTATGATAGTAAAAAACGAAGCGCGCTGCATTGAGCGTGCGCTTGCGTGGGCAAAAGACGTCGCTTACGAACAAATCGTCGCGGACACGGGCAGTACGGACAATACCGCGGAACTGGCAGAAGCCGCCGGAGCCGCGGTTTTTCACTTTACTTGGGTAGATGATTTCAGCAAAGCCAAAAACTTCGCTATGGAACAATGCTCGGGCGATTGGATAATTATGCAGGACGCCGACGAATGGTTTACGGAGTCCGACGCTGCCAAGCTTCCCGCAATTATCGCGCGTTACGATAAACTTTACGGCAAACGCTGCAATACGATTCCGATAAATATGATTAACATCGACCTCGACGGCAGAATCATTACGGAGGACTCAACGCTGCGGATTTTCCGCAATCTGCCGCGTCTGCGTTTTGAGGGAAGCATACACGAAGCAATGCCGCGGGAAGCTGTCTATCCCGGGGGCTTCGTTCCGCCGACCTGCAGCGAGCTGAAAATGCTACACGACGGTTACGCGCCGGCTATTTACGCTGAAACAAAAAAGCTCGAGCGCAATATCGCGCTGCTTCGCAAGGAACTCGCGGCGGCTCCCGATAACCCTTATCTTATGGAGTACCTCTCGGAGTCGCTTCGCGTAAGAGCTTCCGGCGGGGACGAAGCCGAGGCGCTCGAACTCTCGAAGCGGGCGATTCCGCTTATTACAGACCCTCACTACGCTTATTTCAAAGAGAAAGCCTACAACTATTGCATCCACGCCTTAGCCGGAGATTCGCAGCCGGATTCCCGGGAATTCGCGGAGGGCTTCGGCTTTGCGCAGAGAGCCTACGGCGAGTTTCCCGCTTCCCCCGAATTATCCTACGAATACGCGTTTTGCCTGTATCGGCTGGGACGTTTCAGGGAAGCCTACGAAGTGCTGCTGGGCTCCGAAAAATCGCTCAAAGCCGAGGGGTTGGATTCCGCGCTTTACGACGGTAACGTCTACCTCGGACTGCTGCTAACCGCAAATGAGCTTGACGAGAAGCCGACAATGCTGCGTGCTGCGACGTTTCTCCTTAGTAAGGATAAGTACCGCGACGCGGCTATTACGACAGCCTATATGCGCGCGCTGAACGGTACCGCGGAGGCGGAGACGGTGCTGCGGCTGCTCGGAGCCTTGTACGACCTAAACAACCTGCGCGACAAACTTTGGCTGCTGAACGCGTCCAAAGGGAGCGGGAACGCCGGTTTATACGAGGAAATCCGCGCGCTGATAACACCGGAGGAACGCGAGTATCTGAAAAATGGTTAAAAACGACGGGAGCTGTTTCAACAAGCCAAGGAGTCTGCTGATATGAAAATTGACCTCGATATACTGATAAAGGTTGTGGTGCCGCTGGTTGCGGCGCTGCTGATGAGCTTTATCGCGACGCCGATTGTCAAGAGCTTTGCGTATAAAGTCGGCGCGATTGACGTTCCGAAAGATAACACGCGTATGCACGACCACCCGATTCCGCGAATCGGCGGACTTGCGATATTCCTCGGGTTCATACTGTCGGTTATCCTCTTTGCCGATATAAACCGGCAGATTCGGGGCGTATTGCTCGGCGCGGTTATAGTCGTAATCACCGGAGCGGTGGACGATGTACTGGACCTCCCGGCTTGGGTCAAGTTCCTCACGCAAATTCTTGCGGCTGTTGTCACGGTAGCTCACGGAGTAGTATTCGAACGTTTATCGAACCCCTTCGGTTTCCTTTTCGGCGGAAGCTCCTTTGAGCTTGGGATATTCGCCATACCGGTAACGGTGCTGTGGATTGTCGCGGTGACTAACAGCGTAAACTTTATCGACGGGCTGGACGGCTTAGCGCTCGGGGTCTCCTCAATCGCCAGCGGAACGATGCTCGTTACCGCGCTGATAGCTTCTGACACCAATACCGCGGTTGTACTCGCGGCTTTGCTCGGAGCTTGTCTCGGCTTTCTGCCGGCAAATGTCAATCCCGCGAAAATGTTTATCGGAGATACGGGCGCGTTACTGCTCGGATACGTGTTGGCGGCGATGAGCGTGCTCGGATTGTTCAAGTTTTACGCTGTGGTGTCGTTTTTCACGCCGTTTTTGATACTCGCGCTGCCGATTTTCGACGAAGTTTTTGCGATAGTTCGGCGATTGATAAAGGGTCAGAAACCGTGGGCGCGGGACCGCGGACATATGCACCATAGGCTGATTGACCTTGGGCTTAACCAGAAGCAAGCGGTTGCCGTTATGTACAGCGCAAGCTCGATTCTCGGCCTGTCGGCTGTGGTACTCACGACTGAGGGTTCCGCAAAGGCGCTGCTGCTGATTGGAGTTTTCGTAATCGCGGGAATCTTCGGCGCGTTTACGCTGAAAGAACGTGCCGACGGAAAAACAGACGCGGACAAAGCTGAACCGCCCGAATTACCGGAGGAGACGGCTTCCGGCGAAAAAAATGATAAGTAACCCAAAACTTCGGGAGCGCGTGATAATCGGGCTTGTGATAATACTGCTGGCAATGGTTGCGGTGTGGTATTTCGCAAGTCCCGCGCACTATCCCTCGATACATCTCGCGGAGCTTCCTCCGCAGCAGCCCAGTCCGACGCAGCTTGTGAATATAGCTCCGCGGGCGGAGGTCAATCCGGAATCCGCTAAGGCTGTCGCGGCTACTTTGTCGCGTCCCGGCTCCTACGTTATGAACTATACCGTAACCATATACTGGGAATCGGGAGAATTTTCGCAAGATGTTGAGCTTATAGTCTCGGGCAACAGCATTACGGTCAACGGAGACGAATACACAAATCCCAACGGCGGAAGCTCGGAGTCTGCTATGGACGCGATAGCCGGAATTCCCACCTATGAGGATATTCTCAATCCCGAAGTAAGCATTGACGAAGCCGAATACACAGAGGCTTTCGGCTCGATGTATCTCCGCGTCGCTTATCAGGGATTGCTCTATAAACACGTGTACTACATTTCGCTCAATTCAGGCTTGCTCGAACACGCCAGAAAGTACGACGGAGCTAAGCTGGTCTACGCAATGGACGTCAGCAGATAGCAAATAGCAGATAGCAGATATCAGATATCAGATAGCAGATATCAGATATCAGATAGCAGATAGCAGTTAGCAGATAGCAGTTAGCAGATAGCAGATAGCAGATAGCAGATAGCAGATAGCAGATAGCAGATAGCAGAGACGAAAGTTTGGACGGGGGAACGTTTTTTGCGTTCTCCCGCCGTTGTGCCGTTATTCGTTTGTTTGTTATTTTGTTTCGAGAGCCGCTTTGCGCAAAGCTTTGAACAGCTCGACTAAGCCGTAGTGGTAGAAGTGCTTGACCTCTTTCGTGATTTTCCCCTCCGTGAGGAACGAAACTATCTGGAAAGAGCCGTTGCGGTAAACGTTACAGAGCTTCGACTTTCCGGCTTCCTCATAGGTAAAATTGAAGTTCTCGGCAACGTTAAAGAGCATAGAGTTGAGCATCATCATCTCGGTGCGGTTGACGTGGAGATAATGTTTGTAGCGTTTAATCGCGAGTGCGGGACCTTTGTTCGTAAACTCCGTGATGTACAGGTCAAAATACTTGTTGTTCATCGTAGAGTGGAACATACGGAACTGTTTGTTGTCCGCGGTGGAAATCAGACCTGTAAACTCCCGTAAACCGTCGTAGAACTTAGCCTTAGGCAAAGTTCCGATATTGAAGAACGTCTCCTTGCGGCTGCCGTTAGTAATCTGACGATATTGCCAGATTCCGGCGATTTTATCTCCCGCGACCGTCATCAGCGCGTAGGGAACAGTACTCCCCGGTTCCGCGGAGTAGCGCGTAACACGAACGTCCGCCGCGCCGTCAAGCTGTTTTGCCACTTCGTCCGCGAGTTTCTCAACGTTTCTCTCCGCGAGTGATTTTTTTGCGATTTCCGGAGTACGGGCAGTGCGGCCGTTAAGAATTGCCGTGAGGGTTTTACTCCCGAGCTTTTCGTTTAACAGTACGAGCTCGTCTAAGGTAATTGTCTGCATTATGTTATCTCCCTTTTCTAATCTATGGCTTTACGTTTTATTGGACGAAAGTAACGCGGATTGCCGCAAGTAAGTAGCCGCGGGTAAGCTAATCGCCGTCATTCGGAGCCGTTTCGTCATCTCCGCTGTTGATGAACATTTCTTCAGTGCTCTGCTGCGCCCTTTTGAGTCCCTCGGTAATGGCAACAAGCGCGTTCGTAGTCGCCTCGAGAGTTTCAACGGCAGAAGCCATTCGTCCCGCTAAGTGAAAATACATAGCTTTATAGTCCGGCATTGGGCGAACCTCCTTTTGCTGACGTGAATCGCACACATAGGGTGCGTCAACGCCGCGCGAACATTGCGGACGGCTGCGGCTTCCCGTAGCTTTTTGGTCGGAGTTGGGAGACTCGAACTCCCGGCCTCATGCTCCCAAAGCACGCGCGCTACCAACTGCGCTAAACCCCGTTCTGCAACGAACAGTTAATAGTGAATAGTGAATAATGGGTTGTCTGAGTCTTTTGCGATGTCAATGTAGTGATTTATCTCTTGCGTACCCATTATTCATTATTCACTATTCATTATTCATTATTCAAGTATTAGGTTATTGATGTCTATAATCAGGCTGATTGAGCCGTCGCCCAGGATTGAGCAGCCTGACAAGCCGTGAATTCCCTCGTTGTGCTTTTGGATATAGGTTGGGAGCGGCTTGATAACCGCCTGCTGTTCGCCGATTAGTTCGTCCACAAATAGGCAGTAGGTGCGCTGCTCGCTGTTTATCATTATCAGTATACCGTCCGTGAGGTCCGTGTATTCCGGTTCCAGATTGAACAAACGATACAGCCGGATAATCGGGTAGACTTCCTTGCGTATCATAATCATTTCCGCGCCGTCCGGGTCTAGGAACACGTCTTTCATATCAGCCTTGAACGATTCCTGAATACTGAGCATAGGAGCGATATAGACGGAGCGTCCCGTGCGGAGCTTCATACCCTCGATAATCGCGAGGGTGAGCGGGATTCTGATAGTTATCGTCGTGCCGACGTCCGGCGCGCTTTCGACCGAGATTGAGCCGCCGACTTTGTCGATGTTTGAGCGTACCACGTCCATTCCGACTCCCCGTCCCGAGAATTCGGTAACGACTTCGTTGGTGGAGAGTCCCGCGGCAAAGATTAGCTGATAGACTTCCTTATCGGTCATCTCCGCTTCTGATTTGCTCGTAAGACCTTTTTCGAAAGCTTTTTTGTAGATTTTGGCGCGGTCAAGTCCGCCTCCGTCGTCCTCTACGATGATTATTACGTCGCCGCCGGTGTTACGGGCTTCGAGCGTTACGCGTCCCTTAGGCGTTTTCCCTTTGGCTATACGGTCCTTAGCGGATTCTAAGCCGTGGTCAACGGAGTTACGGATAAGGTGCATAAGCGGGTCGGACAAGGTGTCGATTATGCTCTTGTCAACTTCGGTCTCTTCGCCGATGATTATGAGGTCAACGTCCTTTTCGACTTTTTTGCTCATATCGCGGACGATACGCTGCATTTTGTGGAAAGTCGTCGCCACGGGTACCATTCGGATACTCATTACGATGTCCTGCAATTCGTTGATGAGCTTGTGAAGCTGCTGGCTGGATTTTTCGAAGCTCTGGATTTGCAGGTTGACAATATCAGGGTGCTTAGTGACCATACTTTCGTTTGTGACGATTTCGCCCACGAGGTCCATAAGCTTATCGAGCTTATTGACGTTAACCGAGATGAAGTTTTGCTTGGCGACAGTTTCGGAGATGTTGCCGGCTTGCTTAACTTCCGTCGGTGCGGAACCTGAATCGGAAGCAGCTTCCGAAGCGGAGCTTTCGGTCGGTTTTACCGGACGTATGCCCTCCGGAAGGTCGGTTAAGTCCTCTATCGGAAGTACGGACGCCGTCTTGACGTACATAACGCCGTTAGCGATTTGTTTGAGAACGTCCGGATTTTCGTTAGTTTGGATAAACATAACGAAGCCGTTAGATACGATGTCCGCGGTAGCGTCCGGAGCTTCTAAATCTTCCGGCACCGAGACCGCGCGCAGACAATACGGCGCAAGCTCCGTCACAACGCTCAACGCCCGGAGGTTTTCCATTTGACAACCGTCGTCGAAAATAACCTTTATGCGATAGTAGGGCGCGTCAGGGTCGTCAAACGCTGCACCGCCCGCAAGCGACGAGACCGGAGCGGTACTCGCAGCAGCAGCCGCAGCCGCGGCGGCGACTCCCGCGTCGTCAGACGCTTTATCGCTTTTTACCTTTTCAAGAACCACGTGAACCTTATTGATAAGGTCCTCGGAGTTGCTCGTGGGCGTAAGACCGTTGCTGATTTCCGCAATGTCGGTTTTCAGCATATCGTTCGCCGTGAGGACTATGTCGAAGATTTCAGCCCAGTCGCCGTCACGCGCGCCTTTGGAGCGGATTTGGTCGAACAAATCCTCCACTGCGTGAGCGAGGTGAGCTACCGTCATATACTCCATCATTGAGGCGGAGCCCTTGAAGGTGTGCATAACGCGGAAAACTTCGTTTATGTGCTGTTCGCTGAGTTTATGTTCCTTTTCACCTTGGAGCAAAATCTCCTCAAGTGATTCCAGCAATTGTTCGCTTTCATAGATGAATACTTCCACCATTGAGCTGTCCATTGCCATTACCTCCCACCGATAGTTTTTTTCTGAATCCCCGCGCGGGGGCAATGCGGCGTTACAGCCGCTGAGCCGCGTGTTCGCCGAATCGAGCTGACGTGGCGAAGCTTAAAAGTCCGCGCCGTCAGTGCTAAGGATTTTGGCTGAATTAAGCGATTTTTGTTTGACGAAACAGCGTTATATCAGCCGAGTTTTTTGAGCGCGTCCATTATGCCCTCTTCTTTGAAAGGCTTTACGAGGAAGCCCTTAGCGCCGGAGAGTATCGCGTCGCGCACCATTGCTTCCTGACCCATCGCGGAAACCATTACGACTTTCGCGCCCTTGTCGCTTGCGATTATAGCTTTCAGAGCGTCAAGACCGCTCATTTCCGGCATTGTGATGTCCATTGTCACAATGTCGGGTTTTAGCTCGGCGTATTTCTCCACACCGATTTTGCCGTTTTCCGCTTCGCCGACAACTTCGTAGCCGTTTTTAGTCAGCATATTCTTGATTGAGATTCGCATAAAAGCGGCGTCGTCAACTATCAGAACCTTTGCCATAAGACTTGTACCTCTCTTTTAATAGAGTAATTTTGTTAGTGGATAGCTAATAGTGAAGAATGAATAATAAGACGGGAACGTTGCCCGGTGAACAGTGAAGCTGTGCGTACATAATTCGTCTCATTATTCATTGAACTAAACGAACTTTTCTCCGAAGCCGACGGTGCGGATTTTCAGCTTACCGTCGCCGATGTTGAGTTCGATTGTGCGTCCGTGAGTGCCGCCGGTGTCGTTAGCCAAGAGCGGGATTTTGAGTTCCGCGAGAATCTCTTTTGCTACGGCGGCGTTACGTTCGCCGACTTTGAGGACGTTACCGGCGCCGGCGCCGGAGAACATATGCGCTCCGCCGGCTATTTTCGCGACAAGATTTGCGCGTACCGCTCCCGCGCGCGTTATCGCGACCAGCAGGTCCTGAATACAGGTATCCGCGAACTTGGCACGGTTTTGGTTCGTATACCCCTCGGAGGACGGAAGCATAAAATGCCCCATTCCGCCGATGCCCTTCGCCTTATCCCAAAACGTTACTCCAACGCAGGAACCCAGGCCCAAGGTCGTCAGTATATCGGAACCCTTAGCTACTTTCCAGTCCGCCATTCCGACAATTATTGTTGCCATTATTAACCCAGCCCCATTCCTAAAGATTCCATCAGGCGTTTGTATGACTCAAAGTCAGGTATCAGGAAGAAGTTTCCGGCGATGTCCTTTTGGGTATCGTTGAAACGTGTTTTCATAAACAGCACTGAGTCCCCGATTTCCGCGTAGCTGACAGTGACGACGTTCAGTATCGCGCCCACCATATCAACCGCGAGAGTTGGCTGAGTAGGCTCAATATCGAGGTTAGTCATAGTACAGATAGCCGCAAGGTACGAGCCGACGAGGATATTCGCCATTTCGCGGAGCGCGCTCTCGTCCAGCGGGTCTATATCCGCCGGATTGAAGTCCTCGCGGGCTACGGGGTCCAGTCCGAACGCAGCTCTTGCGATACTCAATAGGTCGTACGCGTCGTCCACAGCAAGCAGCATTAGGAAGTGTCCGTTCAGCGCGCCTTCCATTCCGAGCAGTATGCCGATGACCATAGTGTCCGGAGTACCCATAATGTGAGTGATTTCATTAAAAGAAACAACACGGACATCGGGAACGCTCATATCAACGACTTTGCCGAGCATAGTCGCAAGAGCTGTTGCGGCGTTTCCCGCGCCGATGTTTCCAATTTCTTGAAAAATACTCAACTGGTCTGCTTGGAAAGCCTGCTGGACAGGGTCTAGTGGTTCGTGTGTCATAAAGTGTTCTCCTTTCTGTATACCTAACGCGGTCCTAATAATTGAACCGACGCCGCAAAACAGCAACCGAAAAGCGCTCCGTCAAGAGTTTTCCACTTAACAACAGTTACTTTTTCACCGATACATAATAATATAACACATTCCGCCGAACTTTTCAAGTGCCTTTTGCAATTTTCTTTCAAATATTAAACGAAATATGTAATCAAACCCCAAAATAGTCGTTTCAGACACAAAAAGGAGCCGCTTATGCCGCCTGAACTTTCTGCTAACCTTACTAATATCTCCGCGCTCCCCGTTTACGTTTCGGAGGACGGCAAAGTTTTTTCGCAGCTGCCTATGATGGAGATGCCGCTGCTGGAGCTTCCGGAGCTGCAAGCCCCGCAGGACGGCTCGAACTATACTTTTACCGCTAAGGTCGTTGCTCAAAACGCCGACGGCTCCGTCAATCTGCGCTCAAACCTCGGCAACATCATCAAGGCGCGCATTGACGCCGGGGTTGAACTCCCCCTCGGAGCCGAGACTACTCTCACGGTAGCGGGACGCAGCGGCAACACAGTGCAGCTCCGGCAGGTTAGGGAGGGCGCGGCTCAATCCGCTCCTACGCTTAACCAGCTTTTCGGCTTCGGAGGGAATACGGGGCAAACCGCCGCGGTCAGCGGACAGCTTGCTGCGCTCCCGAACCGTCAGCCCGCCGCACAGCCGCAAGTTGCCGCAAACGTTTTAGCACCGCAGAATCCCGCGAATCCCGCGGCTCCCGCAGTTGCGGGTCAGCTGAACGCTCCCGCGCAGGAGGTTCAAGCCGCCGCCGCGACGCTTCAAAAACTCGGACTGCCGCTCACGGAGGGTAACATAGCCGCAATGCGCGAGATTCAGGCGGCTCCCGCGGTCCCGCTCCCGCAGCTTGCGAGTGTTATAACGCGTATAGCCGCGAATTTGGGGCAAACGGAAATGCCGCAATCCGCGCAGCAGCTTTCGCAGATTAACGCGAATACAGCGGCTGCCGTTCCGGCGGATTTGCCGCAAGCTCCGCAGTCCGCTCCGCAAACTGCCGCGAATGTTCCGCAAGCTCCGCTTAGCGGCGAAGCCGTACTTCCGCAAGCAGCCGCGCAGCAAGCTGTGCCGCAAAACGCGCAGCAAGTTCCGCAAGCCGCTCCGCAGCAAGTTGCGCAAGTTGCCGCACAGGTTTCGCAAAGTGTTCCGCAAGAAGCTGAGCAAGCTTCCGCAGCTTCCGCCGCTCCTAACGCTCCCGCAGCTTCGAATGTTCCCGCCGCTTCGCAAGCTTCCGCGGTCAACGTTCCGCTTGCTGCGGAGCAATTGCCTCAGGGCGAATTATTTGCGGCTGTATCGCGCTCCGCGGAACCTCAGGCAAACGCTCAGGAGCTAAAACGCGTCAACTCCGCGCTCCCCGAAACTCTCGGGAAACTCGCGGACAGCGCGGAAACTCTCGCGAAAACCGGGGCTGTACAGTCTGAAAAACCCGAAGCCGCGGCGCAGATAGTCCGCGAAACGGCTTTGCGCCCCGGGCGCGATTCCGCGGTTCCTCACGAAACTACGCTTAAAGCCGCCGCAAAGCTCCCCGTCGCAAGCCGCTCCGCCGAACAATCCGCGGCGGAGACTAGTTCCGCGGTTCGTGAGCGCGAAGCCGCTGAAACCACCGCCCGAACCGCTCCGAAACCTGAGACCGCGCTCCACAACGTTAAAGAGCAGCTAAGCGAAATCCGGCAGCAGGTTGTGGATAACAGGCTCCCGGAGAATCGCTTTCTCTATACGCAGATTCCCGTAATAGTCAATAACCAGCGTTCAACAGCCGAGCTGTACATCTATAAAAACGCCGGGCAAGGCAACGGAGCCAAGCGCGGCAAACGTCTCGACCCCGAGAATGTCAAAATCTTGCTCGGTCTGGACCTCGAACGTGCCGGACGCGTGGAGTCGCTGATTTCAATCCGCGGCAAAGAGGTTACGCTCAAATTCGATTGCTCCAAGAGCGAGGTCGTATCGCTTGTACGGCGCGAAAGTCCCGAACTCTACCGCGCTATCGCCTCCGTCGGGTTTAAGCTGACTAACGTCTCCGCGTCGGAGCTTACTACGGTGACAACTCCGCAATCGGCTATGACCGCGCTGCTCGAAAACGCCGCTCTGACGACTAAAAACGGAGTAGGCTTCGAGATTTACGCTTAACGAAAAAAGCGCTTGCAATTGAGGGGGAAAGGTGCTATAATAGTAGAAAATGGTTGTGTATACGCTAAATTTCCAAGATTTAACAAAATTTTGGAGCTTTTGCCTTATGCGGCTAAATTCAAAACTACCGGAGGACTAACAAAATGTCAGCAAACCAAAGAACTCTCAGCAAACGGCTCTTATCATTCGCGCTTGCGTTCGTAATGCTTGCCGCGCTGCTCCCGGCTATTGCCCCCGCGCCGGACGCTTTCGCAGCGGACTCGGACTTTACAGTCGTCAACGGCGAACTCACGAAATACACCGGAACCGGCGGAGCGATAGTTATCCCGGACGGCGTAACGCGGATAGGTTCCAGAGTATTCCGCGATAACGACAAAATCACAAGCGTTGTTATCCCTAACAGTGTAACGATTATCAGCGACAGAGCTTTTGACCTTTGCGACTATATCACGTCAGTTACCTTTGGTAACAGCGTTGCTAACATTGAAGCCTATGCTTTTGCGGCTTGCCCTAACCTGAAGAGTGTTACTTTCCCTGATTCGATTGTTACGTTGGGAACCGGCGTTTTAAGTGCATATTCCGGTTTGACAATCTACGGCAAAGGCGGTGGGGTGGTCGAAAAATTCTGCGCCGGTAACGCTATTGATTTCCGGGCAACAGATAAACCGATATACCCGGTCGTTAACCCGGATTACGCAATTGTCAGCGGTGTGTTACTCAAATATACCGGTATCGGCGGAAATATTGTAATCCCTGACGGCGTAACTCAAATTTCGTCACGTGTATTCCGCGATAACGACACGCTTACAAGCGTTGTAATACCTAATACGGTTACAGTTATCGGTGACAGAGCGTTTGACCTTTGTGATTATATCACGTCGGTAACGATAGGAAATAGTGTTTCAAACATCGAAGCATATGCTTTTGCGGCTTGCAAGAGCTTATTGAGCGTTACGCTCCCGGATAGTGTTTCCACAATGGGAACCGGAGTTTTCTCCGCATATTCCGGTTTGACAATCTACGGCAAAGAGGGCGGAGTGGTCGAGAAATTCTGCGCTAGCAACGCTATTGATTTCAGGGCAACCGGAAAGCCAATTTATCCGGTAGTTGACCCGGATTACGCGATTGTCAATGGTGTACTTCTTAAATATACCGGCGTAGGCGGCGACATAGTTATCCCTGACGGCGTGACTAAAATAAACGCGCGTGTTTTCCGCGATAACGATAGCCTTACAAGCGTCGTAATACCGAATACCGTTACGGTTATCGGCGACAGAGCTTTTGACTTGTGCGACTATATTACGTCCGTAAAAATCGGAAACAGTGTCACAAACATCGAAGCTTATGCTTTTGCCGCCTGCAAAAATCTATTGAGCGTTACTTTCCCCGATACCGTGATTACGATGGGAACAGGCGTTCTGTCAGCTTATGACGGTTTGACCGTATATGGCAAAGCCGGAAGCGCAGTCGAGAAATTCTGCACGAGCAACAAAATCAACTTCGTGGCGACTTCCGGGGCGGACGTTCCCTCCGCTACTCCGAGTCCGGCTCCTACGCCGTCACCCAGTCCGTCGCCTAGTCCGTCTCCGTCACCCAGCCCCAGTCCTGCGTCCTCTCCGTCTCCGTCACCGTCTTCCGAATCCGGTTCGGGTTCGGGTTCGGCTTCGTCCGGCGGTAATAACGACTCTATCTACAGTCCGAGCGAAATCTCGCGTTTAGCCGAGGGGACGTCCTCGTGGGCTACTAGCTACGTCAAGCAAGCTATCGAGCTGAATCTAGCTCCCTCCGACTTGCTGAATAGTTGGAAAACCAACATCACGCGCGAGGAATTCTGCCGTATGGTCGTACAAATGCTTATGGCTAAGAGCGGCAGCATTAAGGACGAAGCGGCGTTCCTGAAACACTTCGGCATTACTAA
>JAISLB010000109.1 GCA_031260685.1 Oscillospiraceae bacterium
TCAGTGGTCAGTGGTCAGTGGTCAGTGGTCAGTGGTCAGTGGTCAGTGGTCAGTGGTCAGTGGTCAGTGGTCAGTGGTCAGTGGTCAGTGGTCAGTGGTCAGTGGTCAGTGGTCAGTGAGCAGTGAGCAGTGAGCAGTGAGCAGTGAGCAGTTTATTGTGAAGCTTATACTTAAATATTTAGTCACTGACCACTAGTCACTAATTACTGACCACTACAAACTGACCACTGATCACTGAAAAATGGTGAGATTATGGAACGCAAAATTTCTCAATTACTTGAACTCGGATTTGTGGACGGCGATGAAACAGACGCGCTTTATCAAAACTTAGAGCGTGTGATTCTTGCCGACTATCCGGAGTTTAACGTTGAGCGATTACGCGCAGCCTACTTTTTTGCGCGTAAGTATCACGGAGAACAAAAGCGCAATGACGGTTCGCCCTTTGTCACGCACCCCGTAGCTACCGCGCTTATCTACGCCGAACGTATGCGTGTGGACGAAGAAGCGTTAATGGCTTGTCTCCTGCACGATACTATTGAGGACTGTCCCGAAGTCAACTACAACGATATTGAAATACTTTTCGGCAAAGAAGTCGCGGATATGGTCGAGGGAGTTACGAAGCTCACCCGCGTTAACTATTCCAGCAAGGACGAGGAAGCAACGGAGAATATCCGCAAAACGCTCCTCGCAACTGCCAAAGACGTTCGCGTTATGCTTATCAAGCTTGCGGACAGAACTCACAACCTCCGCACTCTCGACTACAAATCTTCCGCAAAGCAGCGCGAGAAAGCCGCGGAAACTATCGAAATATATGCGCCTATCGCTCACCGCTTGGGGATGCAAAGCGTCAAGTGGGAGCTTGAAGACCGCTCAATACCGTACCTTGACCCGGAAGCCTGCGAAGAAATAAACAACTTCCTCGAGGAAAACGGAGAGAGTCTCCGCGAGTT
Source organism: Oscillospiraceae bacterium (assembly GCA_031260685.1). GTDB lineage: Bacteria > Bacillota > Clostridia > Oscillospirales > Oscillospiraceae > JAISJH01. The sequence continues at coordinate 951 of JAISLB010000109.1, forward strand.
TATGCAATCGGTCAGAGTATCGCTCGAGGAAAGACTCAAGGAAGAGGGTATCGAGGCTGAAGTCCACAGCAGGCTGAAGCATCTGTACAGTATCTACCGTAAGATGTACAGCCAAAATAAAGGCTTGAGCGAGGTTCACGATCTTTGCGCGTTTCGAGTTATAACGAACGATATCGGCGAATGTTACCACGTTTTGGGAATCGCAGCGGAGCTATATCACCCGAGTCCCGGAAAGTTGAAGGACTATATAGCGGGACCTAAGCCGAACGGTTATAAATCAATCCACAACACCTATATTGGGCGCAACGGCGTACTTTTCGAGATACAAATACGAACCCGCGATATGCACAACTTCGCGGAATACGGAGTTGCGGCGCACTGGAAGTACAAAGGCGGCGGTCAGCAAGCCATCAAGCAGGACGATGAAAAGACCTACGCGTGGATTCGAAATATGCTGGAGCTTTCCGACGACCTCGACCCTGACGTATTTCGGCGCGAACTAAAAGCCAATATGTTCGCCGACGAAGTTATGGTATTCACGCCGAAAGGTGATTCGCGGACGCTTCCGAGCGGTGCCACGCCGATTGACTTTGCGTATAAACTTCATTCTGATATCGGGAATCATATGTCCGGGGCAAAAATCAACGGACGTATAGTTCCGTTTGACTATAAACTGCAAAGCGGCGACGTAGTGGAAATCGAGACTTCCCGGGCTTCCTCCGGTCCTTCGCTTGATTGGCTCGAGAAAGCGCGCAGTCCCGAAGCTCGCGGCAAAATCCGCCAATGGTTCAAGCGTGAGCGCCGCACTGAAACGGTTGCAATGGGTAAAGCCTCCTTTGAAGCGGAACTCAAACGCTCGCACCTTGTACTCACGGAGATTATTAAAAACGGAGCAATGGCGGAAGTACTCAAAAAGATGAATTTCGCAACTGTTGACGATTTATTCGCTTCGATTGGGATTCGCAGCCGTTCCTCGCTCCAAGCGGTTAACCGCGTCCGCGATGAGCTTATCAAGCGAAACCAGCTCTATCCGGAACACGAGTACGAACTGCGGGAGCGCGTCACATCCTCCGATTTGCCCTATCACAGACACGACAATGAGCATATTCGAGCCACTGAGGTTTTGGTGGACGGGGAAACGAACATTGCGGTAAAATTCGCGCAATGCTGTTCGCCTGTCCCCGGCGATAAAATTGTCGGCTTCAATACGAGAGGTTACGGCACGTCAATTCATCGCGCCGACTGTCCGAACTATCTCAATGATAAAGCCCGAAACAATAAGCTCGACCAATGGGTTCAAGCGGAGTGGGGAGACGCTACCGCTAACCGCACCTATCTCGCGGGCATAAAGATTGTCGCGGCTGACCGCGGTGGCTTAATTATTGACATCGCAAGCGCGATTTCAAGCGCGAAACTCGGCACAAAAGCTTTTAACGCAAGCACTAATCAGAACGCTACGGCAACAATCTATATTGCGGTAAGCGTAACGGACACTATGGACGTATCAACTGCGATAACCAAAATCCGGCACCTTACAGGCATTACAAGCGTAGAACGCTGCGGAACGGAATAGTTGTTCAGTTAGCAGTGGTCAGTGGTCAGCGGTCAGCGGCCACTGCTCATTGTCAAGAGCTGACGTACAGCCGCAAATACCATTGCTCCCGCCGCGAAAGACAGCAGAAACGGCATTATCGGTTCGGCTATTGACGCTGATACCGCGCCGATTATTACTGCCGGGAACTCTATTACACCTGTCAGAGCGGCTAAGGTGAACGCGCGGCGTTTCGACTCTCCCGCGCTTGAGAACGCGAGAGCCGCCAAAGCTCCGTCGGGGATATTCTGCGCGGCTACTGCTATTATTATTGGCAGAGCGGACGCAGTACCGCTGCCGATTGCGAGTCCCGCGGCCAAGCCCTCGGGGAGGTTGTGAAGCGTTAACGCGGCTAATAAAGTACGCTCCGTGTGATTATACGGTAAACGCTCTATTTGAGCTGCAAACTTAACCGCGCCTATGCCGATGATTACGCCGAGTACTACCGCTATCGGTGTCCCCGACTCAATCGCGGGAATCAGTAAGCCCCAAATTGCCGCCGATAGCATAATCAAGCCGGTGCAGAGCTTTCCTATTTTGCCGCGGAGAATTTTATGTATTCTGCCCGCGCAAAAGCTAATCGCGGAGCCTAAAGCTCCGGCTGAAACAAGTATCAGACCTGCTAAAATTACCATTATTACACCTCAAAGCTGTTTGGTCATTCTATGCCGCGAGGTGCAAAACAGTTAATGTCGGGAGGAACTCAAATGCAAAGCTACAGCGAAGCGTACAAAGTCGCGGGGGTTGATATCACCGCGGGCTATCAATCGGTTGAAGCGTTCAAAGGGTTTGTGCGTGCCACTCAAACCCCAAACGTGCCGGGTAAAGTTCTCGGAGGAATCGGGAGCTTCGGAGGGTTTTTTTCACCTGACTTGACGGGGATTGCGGAACCAATATTCGTAAGCGGCACGGACGGAGTAGGTACGAAGCTCCGTATAGCGCAGCTTCTGAATAAGCACGATACCGTGGGAATCGATCTCGCGGCTATGTGTGTTAACGACATCCTTTGTTCCGGAGCGAAGCCGCTGTTTTTTCTTGATTACATAGCTTGCGGAAAAGTCGAACCCGGACGTATCGCGGAAATTGTCAGAGGAGTTGCGGAGGGCTGTATACAGTCTAACTGTGCCTTGGTAGGCGGAGAAACCGCCGAACACCCGGGAACTATGGCTGCTGACGATTACGACTTAGCGGGATTTGCCGTGGGAGTAGTTGACCGAAGCAAGGTTCTGGACGGAAGCGCGGTACGAGCAGGAGATTTGCTTGTGGGGTTGGCTTCGAGCGGGCTTCATTCTAATGGTTTCTCGCTTATACGCAAAATTTTTGACGTCGAGAATCTCGACATTAACGACACGCATAATACCGAGCTGCTGCATGAGCTGCTTACGCCGACTACGATATATGTCCACAAGCTTGCGGAACTGTCGGAGCGGCTCACAATCAACGGTATCGCGCACATTACGGGCGGCGGACTGATTGAGAATATTCCGCGAATGTTCCCGGCAGGTTTGGGAGCGAAAATTGATACCGCTTGCTGGACTATGCCCGGCATATTCGGACAGATAGCGGTAAAGGGCGGAGTGCCGAAGCGCGATATGTTCAATACGTTTAATATGGGCGTCGGAATGGTGCTGGCGGTTCCCGAGAGTGAAGCGGAAACTGTACAGAGCTTAGGGCTGCCGGTAATCGGACGCGTAGAGCGCGGCGAGGGGCTTGAGATAGATGCTTGACGTAGTAGTAATGGTTTCGGGGGGCGGAACAAACCTCCAAGCCTTGATAGACGCAAAATCGCGCGGAGAGTTGCCGCACGTAAATCTCCGCGCCGTTGTGAGTTCATCTCCTAACGCATACGCGCTTACGAGAGCCGCCGATGCCGGGATTGAGGCTGTTTCGCTCGATATAAAGCTTTACAGTGACCGCGCGGTGTACACACGTGAACTGCGCACGCTTATCCGCGCTTATCACCCGGGGCTGATAGTTACCGCAGGGTTTTTATACGTACTTACCCCGGATTTTGCGGAGGAATTCGAGGGGCGTATAATCAATATTCACCCCTCTCTCCTGCCCTCTTTCGGAGGCGTTGGCTGCTACGGAATCCACGTCCACGAAAAGGCACTCGCGGCGGGAGTTAAAGTCACGGGAGCTACGGTACATTTCGTAACGGCAATCCCCGACACGGGACCCATTATCGCTCAAAAAGCGGTTGAGGTAGCCGACGGCGATACTCCCGAAAGCTTACAGCGCAGAGTTATGGAGCAAGCCGAATGGATAATACTGCCGAAAGCGGTAGAGGAATTTTGCGCGAATACGTAGGGGCGGCGGATTTCCGCGCCCGGAAAGGACTACTATGACACGTTCAGAAGCTAAAATCAAAGCCGCCGCGCTTACGGCGAAACTCACCGTCGAGGAATGTTGCTTCGAGCTGCGCTACGACGCTAGGGCTATTCCGGATAAGGGGATTCCCGAGTATAACTACTGGAACGAAGCGCTCCACGGAGTTGCGAGAGCCGGTACTGCGACTGTATTTCCGCAGGCAATAGCGCTCGGAGCCGGTTTCGACGCGGAGCTTGTACGCGAAATCGCGGACGCGATAAGCACGGAGGGACGCGCTAAATACAACTATTCGCAGGCTCACGGAGACCGCGGGATTTACAAGGGCTTGACGTTCTGGTCTCCTAATATCAACATTTTCCGCGACCCGCGTTGGGGACGCGGACACGAAACCTACGGCGAGGACCCGTATCTCACGAGCCGCTTGGGAGTAGCTTTCGTCAAGGGCTTACAGGGCGAGGGAGACACGCTCAAAGCCGCCGCCTGTGCTAAGCATTACGCGGTTCATTCAGGTCCCGAAGCAATACGCCACGAGTTCGACGCGGTAGTATCGAAAAAAGACCTTTGGGAAACGTACCTCCCGGCGTTCGAAGCTCTCGTGCGTGAAGCGGGAGTAGAAGCCGTAATGGGAGCTTACAACGCGGTTTACGGCGAACCCGCTTGCGGCTCGAAGTTTCTGCTGACTGAAATACTCCGCGAAAAATGGGGCTTCGACGGTCACGTAGTAAGCGACTGCTGGGCGATTTCCGATTTCCACCTTAACCATAAAGTTACCGCAACGCCGCGCGAATCAGCCGCAAAAGCTCTCAACGCCGGCTGCGACTTGAACTGCGGCAATACGTTCCTGCATCTCCTTGGAGCTTACGAGGACGGCTTAGTCACGGAGGACGCGATACGTCAGGCGACTACGCGCGTACTCACCACGCGCTTCCGTCTGGGGATTCTCGGCGGCGAAGGTTCCGAATTTGACGCGATACCCTTTGAAGCGAACGACAGCGCGAAGCACCGCGAATTAGCCGACAGAGCCGCTCTCGAAACTTGCGTACTGCTAAAAAATGACGGAATTCTGCCGCTTAAAACCTCCGCGCTGAAGTCTATCGCGGTTATCGGTCCTAACGCCGACAGCCGCACGCCGCTTGTGGGCAATTACCACGGTACTCCCGGTGAGTACGTCACGGTTCTCGACGGAATACGCCGTGTTGCGGAAGAAAGTATACGCGTGAACTACGCCGAGGGCTGTCATCTATACCGCGGAGCTACGGACTTTCTCGTTGAGAACGACAATCTACTCGCGGAAGCTCTCGCGACCGCGGAGAACAGCGATTTGACAGTTTTGGTTCTCGGGCTTGACGAAACTATCGAGGGCGAAGAGGGCGGACACGACAGCACCGGAGGTTTCACGGAGGGCGAAAACCCCGCTGCTTTCGGAGGTTACTTCGATACCGACGGAATATCGCAGGGCGGCGACAAGAAAGACCTCCGGCTCCCGAAATCTCAGCGGCGCTTGCTCGAAGCTTTGTCCGCTACCGGCAAACCGATTGTTCTCGTACTTATGGCGGGTTCAGCGATGGATCTGCGCTGCGCCGATGAGAATTGCGCGGCGATACTGAACGCTTGGTACCCGGGAGGGCGCGGAGGTCTTGCTGTCGCGAAGCTCCTTTTCGGCGAAGCTTCGCCCTGCGGAAAGCTTCCGATTACGTTTTATAAATCTACCGACGACCTGCCGGAATTCACCGATTACGCAATGGCTAACCGCACCTACCGCTATTACAAGGGCGAAGTGCTGTACCCCTTTGGCTTCGGACTGACCTATGGTAACTGCGCGGTAACGGGTTGGACGCGCAGCGGCAATACGCTTACTGTTGACGCAGTGAACGCGGGTTCCGCAGCGACCAAAGACGTTTTACAGGTCTACGTCAAGTGCAATTCTCCCTACGCTCCGCCGAATCCCGTGCTTTGCGCCTTTGCGAAGCCTTATCTCAAAGCGGGAGAAACCAAAACGCTTACGCTTGAACTTCCCGAAAACTTTAACACGGTAGTGGACGATGACGGGAACCGCATACTTAGCGGCAGCTACGAATTATTTGTTAAGTTCTGAATAAAAAGTCAGCGGCGGGTTTCAAAACCCGCCGCCTGCTATTGTTAAGTTGTTATCGCAAGGTCATAATCGTTACAGAGTAGTTATGGAAGAAGTTTCCCTCATCACCGTTGTAGTATACGGGCGACAGTTCACCGTAGGAATACGTAAACCAATAAGGCACGTTAGCTTCGCCGAAAACTTTGCGGTAGATGTCCTCCTCGGTATCTTCAAAACCCGCCACGAGCCAGCTGCGATAGACACAGCTGGCGATTATCGCGCCCGAAGCTCCATCCGCTGTTAGTTCGTTTACAATTTGTTGCGCGGAGTTGTAGACATCGTCGCGGTGAGGGACTCCGAATTCCAGCTTTGTTCCCACCGGGATACTTCCGAAAAATGTTACGCCCGAGTCATAGTTTTCAGCCGGAAGAATACAGCGCGTAACAGTAAAACC
>JAISLB010000074.1 GCA_031260685.1 Oscillospiraceae bacterium
TCATAACAGGAGGAATAAGAAATTGAAAAACAATTCTGTAACAAAAATCGGTATTGTCGGTGTAGGGACTACCGGCTGCAGTATGTCCGTGCTTACAACGGGACACGGCTACCAAACCGTAGGGCTTATCCGCCGCCCAAACCTTATTGCCGATTATGAAAAACGCTTTTCAAATTACTTCAAAGCTATGAACATCGAGGGTATAGTATCAGCCGAACAAGGCGGCATCTGTGCTAAATACCTCACTTACACCACTGATTACAATGATTTGCGCGACTGCGAAATTATCTTTGAGTGCGTAAGCGAAAATCTCGAGACAAAGCACGAAGTTTACGCTCAAATAGAGAAGTCCTGCCCTAAGGTTCGCGCTATCTGTTCTGTTTCGAGCGCTATTATTCCGGACCAGCTTGCGTCCTCGGCTACGAAATATAAGGACAGGATTATTGTCACGCATCCGTTCAAGCCGGCTCACATAGTGCCGTACTTCGAGCTATGCGGCGGTAAGGACACCGACCCCGCGGTGATAACTTTCGCGAAAGAGTTTTTAGAAAGCTTAGACCGTAAGCCGACGGTGCTGAAGAAACCCTCGCCCGGCTTTATCGGTAACAGATTACAGTTCGCGCTATGGCGCGAAGCGCTGAACCTCGTTGAAAGCGGAATCTGCGACCCCGAGGACGTTGACACCTGTCTGCGATACAGCTTTATGCCGCGCTATACGGCTATCGGTATGTTTGAGCATTTCGACAACGGAGACTTGCGGCTAAACATCACAACTTGCAACACCGTTTTCCCGACACTTTCGAATGTCACCGAAGCACCCGCCGTGCTGACAGATAAAGTAGAAAACGACGATACCGGAGTAAGAGCTGAATCAATGACCGGCTTCTACGACTGGAAAGCGGTGGACTTAGTCGCGTTCCGTAAACGCGCACTCTCGCAGTCGTGGAAATTCGTCAACTGGGAGTTTCCGACTGAATAAAGTGTTAAGTGCGAAGCTAGCAAGGAGATACATATGGCAAAGATTGTCTCGCGCGAAGAAGCGGTTAGTTTAGTAAAAGACGGCGACTATGTACTTATCGGCGGCTTCAGGGCTGCGCTTTCAACGAACGCGCTAAAGAACTTGGCTCGATGGTCGAGCTTATGAAGATTGACGATAAGGAATACCTCTTTTACAAAGCGTTTAAGAAAGCGGACGTAGCATTCATACGCGCTACCTAATGGAGTTTACCCCGATAGTAGCAAAAGAACTGAAAACAATGGATCCGAGACTTTACAGGGAAGCAAAAATGGGACTCGGCGCTATACAGCCTATTGTATGTTAAAATCACGAAAAGACAAACGCCGTGCGAAAGTTTTCACACGGCGTTTATAAGGTCGCCGATTGCGCTTACGGCTTTTTTCAAATCGCCCATTAGTACGTAATCCGATAAATTTAAGAGCAAATCGTGAATTTCATCAATGTAGGTTCCGTCTGATAATTCTTCCAGTAATTCATCCGCGCTTTCAATATCATTAGCTTCGAGAGTAGCTTTCAGCTGCAATAGTTTTTCCTTGTCAATTTCCTGAATATCCGCGGAATCGGGAGAAATCGCCGAACGGATTTTTTTAACTGTCTCAACCAAATCTTCGCGGAAATCGGTTAAATTTTTACTTATTTCCGCCGTATCTGCGCGCTGACCGGCTGCCTCGAGTTTTGCGGCTTTTTCGGAAAGCGTTACCGCGCCAATATTTGAGGAAGCACTTTTGAGAGCGTGAACCTGTGTAATAAACGCCGGTAATCCTGCCTCATCGGGAATATTTTGCAAAATTACGAGCCGCTCCTCCGCGTCCCTGCAATATATTGCTAAAATATCGCGGTAGCGGCTCTCTGTACTGCCGCTCATCTCGAAGCCGCGTTTTGTGTCAATTCCGTCAATCTTAATGTTACAACTTTCCGGAATAATAGGCTCATTTATATTCGGAGTAATATTCTCCCGCTTTTCTTTTGGTATCCATTTTTCCATAATTTCTGTCAGCTTTGTTATTTCGATAGGTTTTGAAAGATAATCGCTGAATCCGTTTTCGAGGAACATTTCCCTCATTCCTGAAACCGCGTTAGCGGTAAGCGCAATAATCGGGAGTTCGTTAAAATACGGTCCCTCCATAGCGCGTATAGCTGCGGTAGTTTCGAGGCCGTCCATTTCGGGCATCATATGGTCCATAAAAACAAAATCGTAATGGTTTTCCTCCGCAAGCCGAATCGCTTCCATTCCGCTCAGGCAAGTGTCGATTTGCATTTCATACGGTGAGAGCAGCCCTTCAATTACTTTCAGATTTGTAGCAATATCGTCGGCGATTAAAATTCTGGCGGTCGGAGCGATAAACTGAATCTGCTGAGTTGTATCAGTTTCGTAACCGCTGACGTCCGTAACTCCGTTGAGTAAATTAGCGATAGAAATAGAGTGAATCGGCATAGAAATTACGCGGGTTTCCGGATAATCCGCGGCTTCTCCGAATTCAGCTGAAAAAACCAAAGTGCTGTCGAGCATCCCCTGTAATTGCTTTTTCATAAGAGCATCGGCTTTATTGAACGCGGCGAGAGCTATAAAGGCTGCTTCGTACGCTCCGTTTGCCGAAGCTTCTACGAATTCCTCTTTGCTTTCCGCCATATAACAGTTTATGCCTAAATTTCGCACCGCGTTAGCTATTGATTTCGCGTAGATGTCTCTTTCTTCATATATAAGAATATTTTTTTCGCGCGCGTTTTCTACGTAAGCAACGGGTGAATTATCTAATATTTCCTGCGGAAAAACCGCCGTAAAAACGCTCCCGATTCCGTATTCGCTCGTAACGGTTATATCTCCGCCCATTGCGCGGCAAAGATTCCGCGCGATTGCGAGTCCTAAACCGTTGCCCTCAATGCCTTTATTTTTATGCGCGTCAAATTGCACAAAATCACCGAATAATTTATCCATATCCGCTTCGCGGATTCCGATACCGCTGTCCGAAACCTCGAAGCACATCTCTATTTTCCCTTGTCTGTTACGTTTCCCCTCCACGCTTAATTGAATAAAGCCCTGATTTGTATATTTTACAGCGTTATTCAGCAAATTCAGTAAAATTTGCCGTATGCGGATATGGTCCCCGACTAAAATACTCGGCAGCGAACACTCAATATCAGCCGCGAAACGCACTGATTTCTCCGCAAGCCGCACACGAATTATCGTGATTACATCATTTAAGAGCGACGCAAGATAATATTCTTCCGATACGATTTCCATTTTCCCCGATTCAATTTTCGAGAAATCAAGTATGTCGTTTACAATCGCAAGCAGATTCATTCCCGCGTGTTTTATTTCCGCGATATTGTCCGAGACTTCGGGTTTGCCGAAGTCTCTCTCCGCAAGCTCACTCATACCGATTATGGCGTTCAGCGGAGTGCGGATTTCGTGGCTCATTTTCGCGAGAAAATCGCTCTTAGCCTGCGAAGCGGATTCCGCGATTTCGGTTTGACGCTCAAGTGCTTGCGTTCTTTCGTGAACCGCAGCCTCGAGAGAGGCGTTCGCACCTCCGAGTTTAGCGTTAGCAGCGTCTAAATCGCCGTAAAGATGACTGAATTTCTGCGAGAGACTAAACGCCGTACCGATAGTAAAAATGAACAAGCCGTAACGCGACAATTGAATGTCATAGTGATAAATCAAAGCGTCGAGCATATCGCTGAATATACAGAAGAATATGATTACTATTCCCGCGACAATGTTGCCGATTGGAAAATCGACCAAAGACGTAATATATTTCCGGGCTTTTTGACGTACGGACAATTCCGCCCAAATATCCCGCCAGTATTCTTTTGTGTCTGATATAAAGCCGAAGATTACGTCATATACGCAGACATATAGCGCGTACAAAAGCGCGGTGATATTCCAGACGACCAATATATCATCGCCGTATTGAGGAGCCGGAATAAGCGCTTGTGTTATCCCGAATAAAAAGTACAGCGCGCCGAAACACTTTGTCACGACCGAGATTTTCCTGTTCCTAAGAGACTCTACGAAAGCTCCGATTGATACGCAAAGCAAAAACAGCGACAGATACTCAACCCTTACCGCGATATTCGCGTCGGGGAAAAAATTGTATATCAGCGACCCTCGGGCAATCGAATAGCAGCCGAGCATCAGCGAGAAAAACGCGTAATATAGGTTGTATTTTTCCTTTTTCATTCCGAGGAAAAACATAAGATGATACACCGCGGAAAAAAAGTAAACTCCGCAAAGCGCGATTATCAGCGGTTCGCTGTGAGCCGCGTTTATAGTGTCGTAATCATCAATATAATACGGCGAAGCATAATACATTCCCACCACGTCGTAAGTAGGGTCGCCGACAATCTTATATACAAGGATATTAGTACCTGTGTTGAAATAGCTCTTAGCCACCGGAAAATACACATTGCGGTAGGCGTGTCCCTCAGTTATATATCCCTCGGAATCAAGGTGCATTTCGGAGCGAATGAGTTTTCCGTTGAGATAAATCTCCCAGTTATCGCCTATAAAACCGAAAAAAATTCCCGGTAATATCTGAGTGTTATCGTTAAGGTATTCGACCGAATCCTCGCTTAGCTCGAAATAGCTGAATATCGTAAATTCCTGCGGTTTATAGCCTACGGGCGACAAGAACAAATGCTTAGGTAAGCCCGGCAGTCCCGCGTTAATAATCCTCCGCGGAGCTTCGTCCTCAAATTTATGCCAGGAACCGTCCTCCAAATCAGGCATTACAGACGTATGCGCGGGATTGAAACCGATAGCCGCGTAAGTAGGTATTTTCATTAGGTTTACATAAAATAGCGACCCGCCGCCGTTCCGTACAACACTCTGACGGTAAAACACAAGAATAACCAGCAGCGCGGCAAGCACAGAATAGACGATGGGTATCGCTAATCTAGCGTACGAGCGGCCTTCGCGGGAGGACGCTGCGCTTTCGTTGTTCATTTTCGCACCTCCCGCGGCAACTCGGTTCAGAGCCAAATTTTTGCAAGCCAAGTCGTCTAACCTATATCAGCACACACTTTGATTATATCACACACTCCCCCAAATTGCAACAGCTTTTTTCAAATTTTACAAGACAAACATATATATAGCTGTTACGTTTATCAATTGTTACGGCTAAGAGGCTAGATGTCACCGATAAGCACCGGCTTTACGAGCCGCGGACGCTCGTAAAGTCAGCCCAAAACGTCTGTATCTATCGACTTTTTGGAAACGCCTATTGCATTTGCTTGCCGTTTAGTGTATAATGTCTGTATATGTCTGAAAGGAGCGCAGAGTTATGTCACTTACGCCTAAGGAAAACTATCTCCGAATGTTGAGGCACGAAACCTACGAGTATGTACCGTCTATGCTCGAACCATATATGGCAGGGGTCACGGACGAACTCCTTACCCCGCAGATGGCTCCGAACGGTCCTATCGTAACCGGTCTCGGAGTAACCTACGTCGGGAGCGCGGACAACGGTTTCGGAGCTATGCCGAAGCCCGGCGAGGTATTGCTGGACGACATCACCAAATGGCGCGATGTCATTAAACTGCCGGACTTATCGGGACGCGATAAGGAAGCCTACTACACAGCCCGTTCCGCCAATCTTGACCGCTCGCAGGTTGCGGTAGTTACGGACGGCGGCGACTACTTCCTGACGCTTGTCTCGCTCCTGGGCTTTGAGAACGCTATGCTTGCGCTCTACGAGGAACCCGATGAGGTTCTCGCGCTGCTTGAGCATATCTCGAAGTTCTACGTTGAGGTCACTAAGGACATCTTCCGCTATGCTAAGCCTGACGTTTACATACTTATGGACGACGATGCGGCTTACCGAACTCCGTTCTTCTCGCTTGATATGTACCGTAAGTTCTTCAAGCCCTTTCACAAGCTTCACTGCGATATTGCGCTTGAGAACGGAGCCTTCATCAACCGTCACGACTGCGGCAAGTCCGAACAGTTTATCGACGATTGGCTCGAACTCGGTGTCCGCGAGTGGAATCCAATACAAATCACGAACGACTGTAAAGCGATAAAGCGCAAATACTGCGGTAAACTCGTGATGTCAGGCTGCTGGGACAGTCAAGGCGAACTCGGCGGCAAAACAGTTGACAAGCAGAAGCTCCGCGGCGCGCTTGCGGATTACGTCGATACCTACGCACCCGGCGGTGACTTCACTTTCAGCGCGATGGTCGGAGGAATGGGCGACAACTCCCCCGAAGCTAACGAGCGCCGCGAGATTGTCCGCGACTTCTTCTTCAGCTATGCACGCGGACGTATTGGGTAAAGCTTACGCACGGGGCTTGACTTTTTGTGCTAAATGTGTTATAATAATGTCATTGCCAATATTTGTAAACAATCGCGATTTTCGGGAGTTTTCTATGAGTGATACATTCGTTAAACTATTGGGTACCCGCGGTTCTATTCCGGTCAGCGGAGCGGAATACTCAATCTACGGCGGAGCTACGTCCTGCGTTTTTGTACGTATGTGCGGCGAAGCGATATTCCTCGACGCCGGCTCGGGGCTTTTTGCCGGAAAAGCTTGTCTTACACCGGAGGACAAGCGGCTCAGTATATTGATTTCGCACCCGCATATCGACCATTTGCTCGGGCTGACTATGTTCGCGCCGCGCTTTGGCGATGTACAGACCGACATCTACGGCAAGGTACGGAGCGGCTTGACAATCCGCGAACAGCTTTCGCGGTTGATGTCGCTTCCGCTGTGGCCTGTTTCCCCGGATTCGTTCGGTGCGGACACGCGATATTTCGAACCGGGAGAAAGTTTCGCGATTGGCGGCGTAGAAGTCACAACGCTCGAGAGCAATCACCCGGGCGGCTCAACTATCTACCGCTTATCAAACGCAGAAAAAAGCGTGGTCTATTGCTCCGATTATGAACATACGGAACTTCATTCAGACGCTCTCGCGGAGTTTGCAGCGGACTGCAATCTTTTGATTTATGACGCGCAATTCTCCGATGAGGAATACGAAAGCCGCAAAGGTTGGGGACATTCCACTTGGAACGAGGGAATACGAACCGCCGAACGCTGCGGAGCTAAGCGGCTCGTACTGTTCCACCACGCTCCGCTGCGAAGCGATTCTGAGCTGTCACAAATCGAAGCCTCCGCGGGGAGCGGCACTATATCCTTTGGAAAATGCGGAGAGGAGATAGCATTATGAAAGAGTTCGACACCGCGAAACTTCTCGAGGTCGGTATTCAGCTCTCCACAGAGAAAGACGCAGACCTCCTGCTTGAGGAAATTTTATCCGCAGCTATGGACTTTACCAATTGCGACGGCGGAACTCTCTACACCACTAACGAGAATTCGCTTGATTTCCGTACAATGATTACTAAGTCGCTCGGAATCAGGAAAAACGGTAAGGACGAGCCTATTACGCTTCCGCCCGTTCCTATGTCCCGAAAGAACGTCTGCACCTGCGCGGCTCTTGACAACGCTATTATCAATATTCCCGACGTCTATTTCAGCGAGAGCTACGACTTTTCGGGACCGCGCAACTACGACGCGATTACCGGTTATCGTACGCAGTCAATGCTCGTTATACCTATGGAGAACAACCGCGACGAAGTTATAGGCGTTTTGCAGCTTATCAACGCACAGAACAGTGAGGGCGGAATAATAGCCTTTGACAGCGGTTACGAACGTTTGATACTATCGCTCTCGGCTCAGGCTGCTATGCGGCTTACTAACATCAATTACCAGCGCGAAGTTGAGGATCTGCTGGATTCATTTGTACGCGTAATGTCCTCCGCGATTGACGAACGCTCGCCGTATACCGCTAACCATTCGCGGAATATGGCGCGCTACTCCGAAAGGTTTATCAGTTGGCTCGATAAAACCGCCAATCCGTGGCAATTCTCCGAAATGCAGAAGCGGCAATTCCTTATGAGCGTACAGCTTCACGACATCGGCAAGCTCGTTATCCCGCTAGAAATAATGGACAAGGAAAGCCGTCTGGGTTCGGCGCAGGACGAAATTGAGCATCGCTTAGAGGTTCTGACACTGCAAAGCAAGGTCGATTACTTAGAGGGGAAAATCACTTCGGAGGTTCACGAGAAGCACTTAGAGCAAATAGCTCACGGCTCCGAACTTATGAACAGCTCGAATAAAGCGGGCTTCCTGCCGGACGATAAGATTAACGAAATTCTCTCACTCGCGCTTCCGACTTATGAGAACGCCGACGGTTCGCTCGTCCCGCTGCTTACTGCTGATGAGGCAGCGCGGCTCTCGGTTCAGAAAGGTACGCTTACGCCGGAGGAGCGCGGAGTTATGGAGAGCCACGTCGTCGTAACCGAACGGCTGCTCGGCCAGATGAATTTTTCAAAAGACTATTCAAGCGTAAAGGGCTGGGCTGCTTCTCACCACGAACATCTCAACGGCAAGGGCTACCCAAAGCGGCTCTCGGGCGATGAGATACCTCCGGAAGCGCGCTTGCTCACTATAGTTGACGTATTCGACGCTCTTACCGCGAATGACCGTCCCTACAAGCCTGCTATGCCGACTGAAAAGGCGCTCGGGATATTGTCCTCAATGGTAAAGGACGGACAAATCGACGGTGATATCCTCGCGCTCTTTATCGAATGTTCCCCGTGGAAGGACGAAGAAACGCTATGAAGAAACTACTGCCGCGTATTGGTATCTCCGTATTGACCTCGCTTGTCCTTACCGCCGTATTGTCGTTCGGGATACTTTACCAAACGGAACTGACGAATTTCAATCCGCTATACGGCGTGGACGCAGCGCTGTCCGATATGCTCTATCAGCGGGAATCGGGAATTTCGGGCGAGATAGTCGTAGTCGGCATAGACGCCCGCAGTCTTGAAGATTTCGGACCGTTCCCTTGGCCTCGCGATATAATGGCTATGGCGATAGAACAGCTTAACGCTGACCCTGACAATCTCCCGGCGGCTATCGGTATCGACGTTCTGTACACCGGTGAAAGCTCGTCAGCCGATGCGGACGCGTATTTGGCGGAAGCCGCGGGACAATACGGCAACGTAATTACCGGAATGTCAGGCGTATTCGGCAACAGTATGACGACTGACAGCAAATTCTCAAACTTCGGAATTCAGCGCGATGTTGTGATAGCCTTTGACCGTCCCTACGATTTGCTTCGCGCAGCTACTATTCAAGGTCACATCAACGCAATGCTCGACGAGGACGGAATTTTACGCCACGGAGTGTACTTTATCGACACTCCGGATAATACGCGTATCTACTCCTTTGACAAAATGCTGTACGACAAGTACACCGCGTTCCACGGGCTTCCCGAGGCTAAAGCTCCCGAATATAACTCGCGCGGACACTTCTACGTTCCGTTTACCGCCGCTCCGGGAGCTTACCAGATAGCGTCCGTCAGCGACCTTATTGAGGGCGCGGAGCTTGACGTCGGCGGCAAAATCGTACTCATCGGTCCCTACGCCAGTGGATTGCAGGACGAGTACGAAACCTCTATCGACCATAGCGCTAATATGTACGGTATAGAAATCCACGCGAATATTATCGAATCGTTCCGCGCGGGAAACTTCAAGAGCGAAGCCTCCGGACGGCTTCAGGCGCTGATAGTGTTCATCGTATCGCTGTTATGTCTGCTGTGGTTTTGGGACAGGCGGCTGATACTCGCAACCGCTGTATGGTTTGTACTTACCGGCGGGAGCTTACTCGGTTCGCGGCTGCTGTACGATTCGGGCTATGTCACTCACGCGCTGTGGCTGCCGCTCTCCGTTTCGGTACTATACTTCGTCACGGTCGCGGTAAACTACATACGCGCATCACTCGCTAAACGTCAGATTACGCGCACGTTCAAGGGCTACGTAGACCCCGCGATAGTCGCGGAGCTGCTTAAAGCCGGTTCGGACGCGCTTAACCTGCGCGGTCAGAGGCGCGAGATTGCCGTATTATTCGTTGATATCCGCGGCTTCACGCCTTTGTCCGAAGCTCTCGCGGAACCGGAAAAAATCGTCGAGGTTCTGGACGATTACCTGACGCTGACAAGCGACTGCGTAATGCAAAATAACGGCACGCTCGACAAATTCGTCGGCGACGCTACAATGGCGTTCTGGGGAGCGCCGCTCCCCTGCGAGGACGCGATATTCAAAGCAGTCAAAGCCGCTATGGATATGGTGGAAGGCTCAAAAGCCGTCTGCGATGACCTTGAACAACGCTTCGGTCATAAAGTCGGCTTCGGAATCGGCGTACACTTCGGACCGGCTGTCGTTGGTAACGTGGGTTCAGCCAAACGTAAGGACTATACGGCAATCGGCGATACAGTCAATACGACTGCGCGGCTTGAGGCTAACGCTCCCGCGGGACAAATCTATGTGAGCCGAGCTGTCGCGGACGCTCTCGAGGGGCGCGTGAAATTCACATCGCTGGGAGAAAATTCGCCAAAGCTCAAGGGTAAAACGGCGGGTTTCGAAGTACTAATGGTAGACGCCTTATTGTAGCTCTGCGGTAAACATTACCGCTATACTTAAAAGTTGCCTCTTGACAAAACAATTGAGATGTATTATCATTAAGGGGGACTTAGATAATTAACAGGAGGTAGCAACGTATGGAACGTAACACTCATCAGAAGCAGTGTATTCTGAACGCTTTGGAAGAACTGCGCGGCGAACACCCTACCGCGGAAAAGATTTACGAAACGGTTTCGCAAACTTTGCCTACTATCAGCCGCGCAACGGTATATAGGGTTCTGAATCAATTTGCGGGTCAGGGAGTTTTGCTTCAACTGCACGTTCCGGATTCCGGCGACCACTATGACAACAACACGATGCCGCACTCGCATTTACTCTGCTGCGATTGCAAAAGGGTTGTTGACCTGGAAAGTCCGCAGTTGCCAACGTTTGACATACCGAGCGGCGATGCTTCGGGCTGCCGCATAACGGGCGTTGAAGTGCTTTTCTTAGGGCAATGTCCGCATTGCGCCGCAAAGTTTTAGTCCCGATATCGGCTTTGTGTCCTACATCGGACACGCCGCCGTCAAAAACGTTGTTTAGGGGATTTAATTATTGTCAACTACTAAATATCACACATAGGAGGAACTGTTTCAATGATTAACTATCGTAAAATTTCGGACGACCTGTTCTATATCGGTGCGAGTGATAGGCGGCTCGCGCTCTTTGAGAATGTTTACCCAATACCCGCCGGAGTTTCGTATAACTCCTACGTTTTACTGGATGAAAAAACAGTGCTTTTCGACACTGTAGACCGCTCCGTCAGCGAAATATTTTTCGAGAACCTATCGGCTGTACTGAACGGACGCAGCTTAGATTACGCGGTAGTGAGTCACGTTGAGCCGGACCACGCGGGTACTCTCGCGCAGCTTGTACTTTCCTATCCGGATGTTACTCTCGTTGTCAATGAGCAATCGCTCGAGATGATTCAAAACTTTAACCGTTTTGAGAATAACGTCAAGACAATCGTGGTTTCCTCCGGTGAAACGCTTAAAACCGGGCGGCACAGCTTCGTTTTTGTAGCTGCGCATATGGTACACTGGCCGGAGGTTATGGTTGTTTACGACACCGTCAGTAAGACGCTTTTCTCGGCGGACGCCTTTGGAACTTTCGGCGCGCTGAACGGTGCGATTTTCGCGGATGAAGTAGATTTTGAGACGAAATACCTCGATGACGCCAGACGCTACTACTGCGGAATTGTCGGCAAATACGGCACGCAGGTCAACGCAATACTTGATGTTGCCGACACGCTTGAGATTGAGACGCTTTGTCCGCTCCACGGTCCCGTCTGGCGCAAGGACATTGCGTGGTTCGTTGAAAAATACCGCCTGTGGGCTAACTACGCGCCGGAAGAACAAGCGGTGCTGATAGTCTACGGCTCAATCTACGGACATACTCAAAACGCCGCGGAGATTCTCGCCTCAAAACTGAACGGGCGCGGACTCAAAACTGAGCTGTACGACGTTTCAGTGACTGACGTCAGCGTACTACTGGCGGAAGCGTTCAGATACTCGCATCTTGTGTTCGCCAGCGCAACTTACAACGCGGGAATTTTCTCACCTATGGAGAATCTGCTGCGTGACATAGCAGCTCACGAGCTGCAAAACCGCACTGTCGCGCTTATTGAGAACGGTTCTTGGGCGCCCCAATCCGGCGAACTTATGCGCGGTATTCTGTCGGAACTTGCAGGATTTACGATTCTTGACGATACGCTAAGCCTGAAATCCTCGCTCAAACTCGAACAACTGGACGAACTGGACAAACTCGCTGACGCTATAGCCGATAGCTTCCCGAAGCCCGCGGAAGCGGCTCAAACTCCCGCCAATACCGCGATTAACCCGGGAGCGTTCTT
>JAISLB010000085.1 GCA_031260685.1 Oscillospiraceae bacterium
TCGCTCGGCAAAATCCCCGGTTACAACTCCCGCAAGTGGACAAAACACGGCAAACTACCATACGTTGAGTATGGGACAAGCTCATCGGCAACGGTTACCGCTCCGGTTGCTTCGGCATCATATCCGCAGATTAAAAAAGGCACAAGCGGAGAAGTCGTCAAGGTATTGCAGACAGCACTCAATAAGTTTGGTTACAAGCTTGAAGTTGACGGAAGCTTCGGACCCCTTACGGACACCGCTGTACGCAACTACCAAAAGTCTTTCGGGCTTGAAGTCGACGGTATCGTCGGTCCCAAAACTTGGGCTAAACTGGAGGTGTGAAATGAGCAACGAATTACTGGAATCGCGTATTGGGCGCGTTGAACAGGATTTGAGAGACGCTAAGCACGCGCACACCGGGATATATGAGCGCTTGAGCGTACTCGAACGCGACTTCGCAAGTACCAGCGCGACTATTGCGACTATTTTCACAGATTTAGGCGAAATCAAGGCGTCGCTGAATGTGCTGAAAGACAAGCCCGGTAAACGCTGGGAGAGTGTTACGGCGCAAATAATCACGATTGTTGTTGCGGCGCTTTTCGGTCTGTTACTCGCGAAGTTTATTTAGGAGGTCTCCCGAATGAAAAAAACTACAAAAGCAAAAGAAATACAGACGTCAAAAACGATAGTGTTCTACGTGATGCTGACGTACTTCGCGGGTGTAATCATCGGAGCAATCGTAGTTTTGCGCGACGGTGCGGAGCTTTCGACTTGGCTGACGTTCATCGGTTCGCTCGTCGCAATAGCTTTCGGCGGTTACTTCGTGAAAGCCGGGTTTGAAAACGTACATAAAATCAAAAAATCGCCCGGCTCAAAGGAGAGTGACGAATGACTATTGCGATTACAGTTTTTGCGCTTGTCCTAATTCTTGCGATTGGCTCAATCAGTCTAATCCGTAGCGGCGAACTCGGCAAACTGCAAACAATTTTGCTCCGGCTCTGTCTCGAAGCAGAACGCGAATTCGGCGGCGGAACCGGAACGATAAAGTTTGCGGATGTACTCTCAAAGCTCTATCCCTTGATTCCCGGCTTGTTAAAACCGTTCATCAGCGAAGCGCAGCTCTCGAAGCTCGTTGATGCCGCGCTAGCAGTCCTGAACCGGCAGCTTGCGACTAACCTCAATGTCGCGAAAATCGTACGAGGTGAGTGAGCGCTTTGCAATGCCTATGCAAGAAATCAACTAAGCGGACAAATGCTGTCCGCTTAGTTGATTTTAATCGTGCTTATCGGAATACGATAACGCCCCAGAAATCCTCAACGAAAACGTATCTTAGCGTGTTCGTATTTGATAGCAACTGGCGGAGAAGGAGGGATTCGAACCCTCGAGACGCTTTTGACGCCTACACGATTTCCAATCGTGCGCCCTCGACCGGACTAGGCGACTTCTCCATTGCCAGACCTTTTCAGGTCTAAGCTTTTTTCTTTTCAAGACTGCTGTCGTATTATAACACATTAACGCTATTTTGTCAAGCGGCTCGTTCTAACTCGGGGGGGTGATTTTCCACTACGCTTTCACGTGTTATTTTTATCTTCTTTATCGACTTATCAGACGGCACCTCATACATCGTATCGGTCATTATATTTTCGACAATACTGCGCAGCGCACGCGCGCCAATTTTCATATCTACGGCTTTATCGGCGATTGCGTTGAGAGCTTCTTCGGTGAATTCAAGCTCAACATTGTCGTAGCCTAGTAAAACTTTGTATTGGCGGGTTATAGCGTTCTTAGGTTCGGTAAGGATATTGACTAAATCCTCGCGCGTAAGGGCATTAAGCGGAGTAATAATCGGAAGCCGTCCGCACAGCTCGGGGATTAAGCCGTATTTCAGCACATCGTGGGAATTAACCTCGCGAAGCGTTTCGCTAAGGTCTGACTTTTCGCTTTCGCGCCTTATGTCAGCTCCGAAACCTATTGATTTGCGGTGAAGACGGTCCTCGATAATTTTCTCTATACCCGCGAAAGCTCCGCCGCAGATGAACAGTATATTTGTCGTATCAATCTTAATCATTTCCTGCTGCGGGTGTTTTCTGCCGCCGGTTGGGGGAACCGCGGCAATAGTTCCCTCGAGAATTTTGAGCAAAGCCTGCTGAACCCCTTCGCCCGAAACATCGCGGGTTATCGACATATTTTCGCTTCGGCGAGAAATCTTATCTATTTCGTCGATATAGATTATCCCGCGCTGCGTAAGTTCCAAATCTCCGTTTGCAGACTGATACAGGCGTACGAGAATATTCTCAACATCGTCACCTACGTAACCCGCTTCTGTCAGGGTTGTGGCATCGGCAATAGCGAACGGCACTTTGAGAATTTTTGCCAATGTCTGCGCAATGTATGTTTTTCCGCAGCCGGTAGGTCCCAGCAGCAAAATGTTGCTCTTCTGAATCTCAACGGATTTACCGCTCTCGCTCTCGGCGTGAATCAAACGCTTGTAATGGTTGTATACAGCTACTGACAGCGTTATTTTGGCTCTGTCCTGTCCTACGATATAGTTATCTAGAAAAAGCTTTATCTCGCGCGGGCTCGGAAGCTCCGCGGCGGGATTAGTTTCCACACGAACTCCCGTAACTTTCGGCTGTTTTGCTTTCGGGTAAATATTTTCTTCACGAAGCATATCAGCGCAAAGGTCTACACATTCGTTGCAAATGAACGCGCTCTTACCGGCAAGAACGCGAACCACGTCATTACTGGTTTTTCCGCAAAAGGAGCAGCGCAGAATATGCTTGTTGTCTTCTTGTATACGAGCCATAAATTTGTACCTTTACCAAATAAATTTTATCGCAGAACCTATTATTCAGCGGAAACGCACTTACGAACATAGATTCTAAGGCTTTGCAGAAAGCAGCTGTTTACGCGGAGTATGCGGCTGTCAGTCTTTTTTCTCCGTATCTTCGGCAACTTCGTCGCGATTGTAGATGACTTTATCAATCAATCCGTATTCGAGCGCTTCCTCCGCCGTCATAAAGTTGTCGCGGTCGGTATCAATCTCAATCTTTTCAATCGGCTGACCGGTAGCGTCGGAGAGAATCTTGTTCAGACGTTGTTTAGTACGGCGCATATGAGCCGCCTGAATCTCAATATCGGACGCCTGACCTTTCGTACCGCCGGAGGGCTGATGAATCATAATCTCACTATGCGGAAGCGCGATACGCTTACCCTTAGCTCCCGCGGAGAGAAGCAGCGAACCCATACTTGCCGCCATACCGATACAAATTGTCGATACATCGGCTTTGATATATTGCATAGTATCATATATCGCAAGTCCCGCAGTAACCGAACCGCCCGGACTGTTGATGTAGAACTGAATATCTTTATCGGGGTCCTGAGCTTCAAGGAACAGAAGCTGCGCAATAATCAAACTCGCGGAGTTATCGTCAACTTCGTCGGAAAACATAATGATGCGGTCGTTCAAAAGCCGCGAGTAAATATCGTATGAACGTTCCCCGCGGGAAGTCTGCTCTACGACATACGGTACAAGGTTTGCATTTTTGATGTTCATATTGTCTCCTTAACTTTAAGTTAGTTAAATGTTACTAAAAATATCAGCAAAGCTGGATTGTCCGGAGATGCGTCTCTCGCCGCGTCTTGCCCGGTATCAGCTTTTGCTTTCCGTCTCCGTCTCAGACTCCGGTTCGGGTTCAGTCTCAATTGATAAGCCAATCAGATAGTCGGCAACCTTAGTCAGCAGTACGCCCTGTTCAAACGCCTCACGGTTGACAAAAGTCTTAACGCTCTCGGAATCTACGCCGTAGTCCTCGGCAAGCTTACCGTATTCTCTGCTGCGGTCCTCATCTGTTACTTCGATACCCTCTAAGCGCGAGATTTTTTCGAGAATAAGCTCACCGCGCAGATGATGCTCGGCGTTTTTATACATTTCCTCACGGGTTTCGGCGGTTTGGGCTTTGAGCAAATCCTGAACAGCTCCGCCGGGAATTCCATAGCGCGCAGCTTGCTGACTAAACAGATATGCTCTATGTTCTTCTATCATTTTGGGGTCAATATCAACGGTAGTCACCGCGTCCACTTGGTCGAGAATATCATTCAGGAACTCGTCGCGGGCTTTCGCCTTAGCGCTTTCCGCAAGCTCGTCAACGAGACTTGCGCGGTATTCTTCGAGAGTGTCAAACTCTGAAACGTCCTTTGCAAATTCGTCGTCAAGCTCCGGGAGTACAAGCTCTTTAACTTCGCTGACCGTAACTTTGAACAACGCAGCCTTGTCGCGAAGCGTTTTAGCGTGGTAATCACTCGGGAACGTCACATTGACGTCAACCGTATCTCCGGTTTTGGCGCCGATAAGCTGCGCTTCAAAGCCCGCCACGAATGAATTCGAGCCGAGTTCGAGACTGTGGTCTTTAGCTTCTCCGCCGTCAAACGCTCTGTCGTCCACAAATCCTTTATAGTCAATAACGAGAGTATCGCCGAGCTGCGCGGGACGGTCGCAGGGGTGCAAACTCGCGTTCCTGCTGCGGAGTGTCTCAATGCGCAGATCAATCTCAGCGTCGTCAACAACCGCTTCGCGGCGTACAGCCTTCAAACCTTTGTAATTTTCAATCTCCGGCTCCGGGAAAAGCGGCAAATCAAACAGCAGCTCCAACTTACCGTTATCCGGGTTTACGTTAGCAGCGTCGCACACAGGCGGCAGACAAAGCTTATAGTCGTTCTTATTAACGATATAGCGCAAAGCCTGAGGAATGACGTTATTGATAGCCTCTTCCCAAAAAAGCGACTCACCGTAAATCTTCTCCATCATCTTACGCGGAGCTTTACCCTTGCGGAAGCCCGGTACGATGATTCGGCTGCGGTTAGCCTGATATGCTTTCGTGACATAGTCCTGAAACAGCTCCGCTTTCAAAACGAAGGACAGCGCGACGTGATTATGCTCGAGCTTTTCGGGTTCGCCGAGCGTAACGTCCTCATCGGTAAAGACCGAGGGTTCATTATCATCGGAATCATCCTCAAGTTCGCTAATGATTTCAGCGTCAACTTCAATGATTTCAGCGTCAGCGGCAGTGAATCCGTTTTCAGCGGCTTCAGTGCCCGGTACAACTTCGGTAGTCGCTTCTTTCTTTGTAGCCATTGGTAGTCATTCCCTTTCCGGTCGTATATTATTCTACCTATCATACCATATCTGAGCGCGCTTGTCAAGTATACAGTTCATAACTAATATTGCACCGCCTGCGCGGCTGCGAAAAGCCCTGTCAGCAGCTTATCTTGATATGCCGCGAGGCTTTTACAATAACGGCAATCAGGATAATCGTAGCCGCAACCGCGGCTACGGGCTTGAGAAGGTCGTTGATTGCGGATTGCGCAAGCACTCCGGAACCCCAATTCAGCGTGAAAGCGCATACCAGACCCGGAATCACGGTATATAAGTGTTTCAGCTGAAACCCAAGTATCGCTAACCAACCGACGTGAAAACTAAAGAGCGCAAACGCGAATATTGTGAAAATCGCCGAAAGAGAGAACGTGCCGCTGACGAGCAAAACCACTGCGTAGAGTACAGTAAAACACACGGACAGCGCAAGCGCGGCAGCCGACAAAGCAAGCGCGAATTGCTTCCGAGTTACTCCTACCGCGACATAGTTTTTCAGTGACAACGGAAATATTATTCCTATAACCAATAGGAACACGCGGTTTGATATGGCGATATGTTCAGCTAGGTCAAGCGGCTGCTCTACGCCTGTCTTGACGAAAACTATACACAAGATTGTCATAACGAGGGCGTAAATCGCCAAATACCACAGCGAACTAATGTACATACGCCTGAAAAGTACCGCGGCTGATTTTGCGATAGTGTTATTTCTCATTTTCATAGTCTCCTTTATCGGTCATATGGATAAACAAATCCTGTAAGGGCGGAGTGGAGAGCGTTAATCCCGCGCTTGCCGCCGCCGAACGTTCCCGGGCGGAGAACGCGCCAAAAAGCACGGCTTCTTTCTGATTGCCGAGAGTTCGGGCGGAGAGTATTTCGTGTCCCGCGCTGAATGTGTCTACCGCGGTAATTTCACCGCTTACGGTAACGCCCTTTTGCCGCAGAACGTCGCAGTCCTCGTGAGCGATGAGCCGTCCCTTATCGAGAATTATCGCTTCGCTGAATACCGAGTCCATTTCGTCAATGTAATGCGTCGAAAACAATATTGTGCGCGGATTTTGCATATAGTCCTCTAAAATTTCGCTGATGAACATTTTTCGGTACGCCGCGTCCATTCCGAGATACGCTTCATCGTAAATCGTGAGCGGCGTCCGCGCCGCAAGTCCCGCGGCAACGTGAAGCGCGGCTTTTTGACCGTGACTAAGGCTTTGTACAGACTTTTTCAGCGGAAGCTCAAAGCGTTTAGCAAGCAGCGAAGCGTAATCAGCGTCCCAATTAGGGCGAAATGCAGCCGTAAGCTCCATAACCTCGCGGACTTTCAGCGTGTTTCCTTCTTCGCTTTTGCCGTAAACGAAAGCAATTTTAGGCATAACCGCCGCGTTTTCATACGGAGTTTCACCGAAGACGCGAATGTTACCCTCGGTAGGTTGACGGTATGCTGCAAGCAGCGACAGCAGCGAGGTTTTACCCGCTCCGTTACGTCCGAGCAAACCGCAAATCGTGTTTTCTTTCACGGTGAAGCTTACGTTTTGCAGTGCGATGTGCTTATTATAGCGTAGAGTAACGTTTTCACAGACTATCATTGTATTTCTCCTTCCAAGAATTGTCAATCATCGTGTGCAATTCCGCAATCCCGATACCGAGCGGCGCGGCAATACTTATGAGCGGCTCAATCTGTTCCCTCTCAAAGGCTTCCCGAAAGCGCTTCCGAAGGATTTCAGGAGCCTCGGGACTTACAAACATTCCCAGCCCGCGCTTTTTGTAAATTATCCCCTCATCAATAAGGAGATTGACGCCTTTCAGCACGGTAACGGGGTTAATGCTGTAAAAACTGACGAGCTGGCTGTTAGAGGGTATTTGTTCGTCGGGAGCTAAAACGCCGTTCAGCACGTCCTGTTCAATGCCCTCCTTGATTTGCAGATAGATAGGTCGATTTGCGTCCAGAGCAATTTTCACGTTATCACCTCTTTCTGAAACTCTTATGCAGTTCTAGTGTTGTATATGAGTATAACACTATCCTCGCGATTTGTCAAGCCCCTTTTATAAAAATTTTTTATCGGCTGCGAAATCTGCCGCCGGGCTGTCATTCGGCGCTTGTAATCTTGAGCGAGATGCTGTATAATATTGGGAGAAGCGGATAACTTTCAGAGGTATTGCAATAATGCGTTATAAATTTGCCGATTACGACCTTGACTCCGTTGAGCTAAAATGTTTGCTTGTATCGCGCGGGGTTAAAGCCGACCGGGAGGTATATTCGCGCTTTTCGAGTACACACAGGCTGGATGCAAGTCCGCTCACCTGCAACTGTATCATTCTTTCGGACGGGACAATAGTTCAGATGACCGATATGAAGTTTCATCTCAACTATCTGAACGGCGCGTTATCGTGGGACAAGCTGAAACTGCTGCGTTACGCCTCGGAGCTTGGAACGCCGTTCCGTCTGCGGCTTTTTGAAAACGACAAACTCGCTGTCTTTTATGATGACGAATTTATAGATTTTGTAACTTTCCCGGATTACAGTGATTTTTACAAGCAGAAAACGTCAGGCGGTTTACCGTTTATGGGTAATGCCGTTCTGCAAGGCTTAGACTGGGTATCGTTCCAATGCTTGTGGAGCTGCGAATTTGCCGCCGCGGGAAAACCCTGCCAATTTTGCTTTTCGGGCGCGGAATTTGAAAGCTTAGCGCGAAAGGGTAAACCGCAGTCGGCTGCCGTTTCGCCCGAGGATTTCGCGGAAATCGTGAGCTATGCGATTGCGAACACCTCAGCGCGAAACGTACAGATAACGGGCGGCTCGACGTTTTCCGGTAAATCCGAAGCGTCGTATATCCGTGCTTATCTGTGCGCCGTGAATAATATCGGACGGGAAAGAGTGGACGACATCCTGCTCTATATAACCCCGCCTGAAAGTTTCGCGCAGATTGACGAGTATTTCAAACTGGGCGCGTCCCGGATTGCCTGCAGTCTGGAGGTTTGGGACGAAAATCTCGCGGCTGTCATAACCCCCGGAAAAATTTCTTTCACAACAAGAAAGCGGCACTTGGATGTTCTTGAATACGCGGCAGATAAATACGGCAAAGGCGCGGCTTTTTCAAACTTTATCATCGGGATTGAACCTTTTGAGAGTATACACGATGGCGCGAGGTACCTTGCGGAGCGTGGTATTATCCCGACCGCGTCCATTTGGATGCCGATGGGCAGACCGGTTATGGGAACGATGAAAGCTCCCGATGTCAGCTATTACCGCAGGGTAATAGATTTATTCGGCGAACTATACGCTAAGTACGGCTTAGAACCCGCGGGTGTGTGCGGCTTGAACGTTTGTATGGAACGCGACATTTGGAGGTGCAAATGCAAAACAACGGCTGTCTGATATGCGGCAAAGCGCTTATCTACCCTAAAAATTCTAAACGTAAAAAATGCCGTGTCTGCGGAAAAATTTTTGACGCTGACGCGTTTTGCCTTGACGGACATTACATTTGTGACAATTGTCACAGCGGAGGTGCTATGTCCGTTATCCGCGCGGTTTGTTTAGAGGCTGCCGGCGATGAGCCGTATGCTGTCGCGCTTGCCGTAATGCGCTCACCGGCGGTCCATATGCACGGTCCCGAGCATCATATTATCGTCGGCTCCGCACTTGCCGCCGCATACTGCCGTGCCGCCGGACAAACTGAAAAGCTAGCGGGCTATCTCAATGTCATAGAGAAACGCGGCAAAAAAGTTCCCGGAGGAACCTGCGGATTTTGGGGAGCTTGCGGAGCCGCGCTGGGAGCCGGAATCTTCTTGTCCGCGGTTACTGAAACTACACCGCTCGACGCTGAAACTCACGGCTTGTGCAACCGTCTGACTGCGCGCTGTCTTATGACAATCGGCGAAATCGGAGGTCCGCGCTGCTGCAAACGTAACACGGGGCTTGCAATCAGCGAAGCGGCTGTTTTTGTCCGCGAACACCTAGGCGTTAGTATGAGTAAGCCGCAAATCATATGCGAATTCAGCGAGCGAAACAAGGAGTGCATAGGTACGAAATGTCCGTTTTCCGCGGTGTAATTTTTACGCAAAAGAGTTTTCAGGGTTGCGTTCAGACTCGGCTTTGCCGCGGTATATAAGCGAAAGCCCGGGAGCTGCTTTTGCGAGGCGATTTCCGCTGTTGCATTTTAATTTTGTATGTGATATAATGAGCGGTATCAGACATAAGTATGCTGAAAAAAACTATCAGAACAGGAGACCAACACAATGGTAGACAGATATTCGCTCAAACAATCCGCCAAGGGACAAATCAGAGGTAATATCGGTATCCTCTTTGTGTGTTACCTGATAGTTGCGGCAATTACAGGTTTTTCGGTTATTATACCGATAGTGGGGACGCTTATTGTTGAGCCGCCGCTG
This sequence comes from Oscillospiraceae bacterium, assembly GCA_031260685.1. Taxonomy (GTDB): domain Bacteria; phylum Bacillota; class Clostridia; order Oscillospirales; family Oscillospiraceae; genus JAISJH01. Next base: position 9,515 of record JAISLB010000085.1, read on the forward strand.
ATGCTTGGAATGATAATGATTTATCTCGCCCTGCAAAACGGCAGGGCGCCAGAAGTTTCCGATGTATTCGGAGGTTTCAGGTTCTTCGGGCAGTCGATTTTGCTGTACATTGAAATAGCGGTATTTACATTCTTATGGTCGCTTTTGTTCGTAATTCCGGGGATAATCAAGGGGTTATCGTATTCAATGGCGCCGTATATTTTAGCTGATAACCCCGGCATTTCAGCTTCGGAGGCTTTGAATGAAAGCAAACGTATAATGCACGGTTACAAAGCGGACCTGTTCGTTTTAGGACTGTCGTTTTTCCCGTGGATGCTTTTGGTTACGATAACTTTCGGACTGGCGGGAATCTACGTAGTTCCGTATGTGCAAGCTACGACGGCAAATTTCTACATCGCGCTGAGGGACAGCCAATCTGCGGACTATTACGGGGACTGAACTCCGCACATTCTTCAAAACCGCGCCGAGAGAAAAATTTTTTTCAAAAGTGTGCAGCCGGCATAACAAATTTTCACTCGGAATGTGGTATAATGGTTCCGTAAAGAATTTTTCGGAGGGATGTGTGCAAATTGTTTTCGCTTGTATTTGCCTTCTTTTCTTTGTTGCTGATTGTGCTATTCGGGCTAATCGGTTGGTTCAGAGGTATCAAAGCGGCGCTGCGGAATTTCTGCGTTGTGGCTGCCGCCGCGGTATTCGCCGTACCTGCCGTTTCGTTTACGGTTAACGCGATTGCGGGCGGAGAACTGTTCGGACTGAAACTAAAAGTTTTGGACGCCGTACTAAACGCGGGAGCGCGCGGATTGGCGGCGGAACGTGTCATACTCGGCACTTTGGACAATTTCACGCGTGCGCTCATTACGCCTGTTATGTTCACCGCGATATTCCTCGCGTTGTCAATCCTGCTGTTTGTTTTGAAGTCAGTAGTTATGGCAATTTTACGGAAGAAGCGAGTTGCGGAGGTAAAACCGCTTGACGCTAAGTCACGCGGAGCGGGCGCTGTACTCGGGCTTGTGACCGCGCTGCTGTTCGGTATGTTGCTTACGCACCCGCTGTACGGCTTATCGGAAGCTGCCGCGGAGAACAGAGCGCAATTAGCGCCGCTGATAGGCGGGAGTACTGCGGAAGCCGCGGCGTCGCTTAGCGGAAGTCCCGGACGCTACATATATAAGTATACGGGAGCGGAAGCTCTCGGGAACCTGTTTTTCGGCAGCTTGCCGGGAGGTTTACCGGCTGACGAGATAGCGCGTTTCTCCTCAATAGCCGGGACACTCAATCTTTTATCCGCGCCGGAGGGTCACTACGCGGAGCTATGTGCGGGAGTCTCGGAGTTCGTGAGTATCTACTTCGAGTCAGAGCTTTTTGCCGGAAGTGAGAGCGATAAACTCTCGCTCATTAACAAAGCTCTAAAAAAACAGCTGTCAGACCTTAACGTCGATATGCTCGGCAATTTCGCTGAAGCGTTTAGCTACGGCTCCGCTTCCGCGCTGACTGCGGACCTGCGGTCGATTAGCTCTCTCGCTGAATTGCTGGAAACACGCGGGATTTTGGACGCGCTCCTGAACAATTTTGAAAGCGGTTTTGACGTTCTGTCGAAGCTCTCAGCGGAAGATACGACGGAAATCGCGGGGCTGCTCTACGGGCTTGAAATTTCGGATTTCTTAACGCGAGCCGTTTTGTCGGAATTTCTCGGAGCCTTGTCGGATAGCGGGAGCTACGTTTATCCGAAGGATATTAGGCTAATAGGCACCGACGCTGATTTTGCCGCGCTTCTGGCGATACTGCCGAAGCTGGCGGTTTTGACTGAATCCGGGACGCGAATCGGCTCAATGAGTGAAGCTGAACGCATTGAGTTTATCGACGATGTTAACACGCTGAAATCGTCTCCGCTTCTCCCCGCGGAGGTATTCGCGCTGCTTCAGCGAAAGGTGCGTGAGTTGTTATGAAGTTCCGGGCTGTAATTTTTACGCTGGCAGTAATCGTCTGCGCGGCTTTGGTGTTTTTTGTAAATTCGCGGGGGATTGACCACTCTTTAGTGACCGGTGTTGCCGAATTGCGGGCGGCTATTGACTCCGCTGACGGTAACACGCTTTTTCTCGATCTGCGTAAGAACAGCGATTACGAACTGTCCCACATTGAGGGCGCGGTAAACGTCCCGTACAAAGATAATGACAACGGCGAGGGGTTTCTCGGGTATATTAAGGATAACAATATCAAGAACAGAGATATATACCTCTATTGCTACGCGGGGAAGAAAAGCGCGGAGGTATTTAACTTACTGACCGGAAAAGGATACAGGCACGTCCACAGCGTAAGCGTAGGTTACTCGGAATACGCAGAGTTCGCGGGAAACAAAACTCTCGAAGGTACGGACATTTGTCAGCCGTGTAAAGCAAAAGAGGAGGCGGAAGAAAATGAAAACACGAATGGCTAAGAGACTTACGGCGTTCTTAATGGTGTTTTTACTCGTATTCAACATCGCGGCAAATGATATCGCGGTTTTCGCGAATGATACGGAGCCGGAAACCCCGGACTTAGCGCTGTTTGAAGCGTTCATTGATGAGCGTACTATCTCGCGCGATGAGGAACTGAACGGCGATGTGACATACTCCGGGATAATCAACAGCGAGAATGGTGCTGCTATACGCGTATTAGGCGGTAAACTAACGTTACTTCGCACGACTGTCGTCAACTGCGATATTTATCTTGAAAATAACGCGGTTCTGCGGATTGACGGTACGGTCAACGGTACTGTATTCGTCAACAGCACTTCAACTCCCGCAAATGTCATTGGCTGGAACGGAAGTATTGAGCGCGAGAATAACCTCTACTGCGAGAGTTCGTCCTATGTCCGTGAGTTAATATTTAACAACAGGGCGGGGTTCGGACAAATCGCCGGAAGCGTCGGCGCAGCCCGTTATACGAATGTTTATAGCGGAGAAATGATACTCACGAGAGGCTCGGAAGCTGACAGCGTCTACTTTGATTCAAACGGACACGCTTGGTTTGACGGACACGTCAGCAAACTCTATCAATCCGCGGGAGACTTGAACGCTAATACCGGCGGAAAGATTGACGCTGTATATACGAGTAACAGCGCGAATTTCTATATTAACGCCGGAGCGTCCGTAAAGCTTCTGCATCACGGCTCGAGCGGAGCTATGTGGTCCGGAACCAAATATGACGAAAGTACCGGACGTTACGGCAAGGTTGACACGCTAATACTTGACGGTGAACAAGCTAAGTTCAGCAATGACGGCGTGATAACGAACCTTATCGTCTACGGCGGCGAATTTCACAACCAAGGCTTTGTTGAGAACGCTTACGTTGACGACTGCACATCCTTCAGCTCGATTCAAGACAGCCGTGTAAACCTCGGTGAACGTTATATAATTAAGAACCTCTTAGCCCGTAATGTTGGTAACTTTGGACTGAACGGTTTGCAGGGCAATATGAACTCCGGCAGATTGTACGGGTCGGTAACACTTGACGGAGTCAGCGGAGGCTTCTTCGATATTATTATCGAAAATGCTGTACTGACAGGTCAAATCGACGGTTTGGCTATCG
>JAISLB010000092.1 GCA_031260685.1 Oscillospiraceae bacterium
CGCTACTAGCTCAATAATGCTTATGACTACGCTGATTATTGCGAGAATATCGCTCAGCGACAGTTTGTTCATTCGCATCCCCTCCATTTCTTAGTGAGGGTGAAGTGACCGCAATCACGGAGCTTCGTAACGGCTCCGCTGCAACGGAAGTATTGTACCATAACGGGCGAATTTTGTCAATAGAGGTACTGCGAATAAAAAATTGCCGCTTGACAAACGGCAGATTGTATGGTATAATACTCAACGTAGAGAGAAAATGTGTTGCCGATTGCGATACTTTTACCCTCGAATTTACGACTACCTTAAGAGTAGCCGCCCATCGATCTGACAGGTGAGGGGCGGCTACTTCTTTTTAGAGTTTTCGCGCATTTGCGCTACTAGCTCAATAATGCTTATGACTACGCTGATTAGCGCGAGTATATCGCTCAGCGACAGTTTGTTCATTCGCATCCCCCCATTTCTTAGTGAGGGTGAAGTGACCGCAATCACGGAGCTTCGTAACGGCTCCGCTGCAACGTGAGTATTGTACCATATTGGGCGAATTTTGTCAATAGAGGACTGCGGCAATTGAAAAAGACCTTGCGGGCGGTTTTTCCGCTTACTGTTCCGGTGCTTACCGGCTACGTATTTATGGGTATGGCGTTCGGGATTTTGCTTGTGAGCAAAGGCTTCGCGCCGCTGTGGGCATTTGTAATGGGCGTGTTCATATACGCCGGTTCGGGACAGTTCGTAGCGGTCGGGCTTATGACCGCCGGATTTGACCCGCTCGGAGCGTTTCTCGTTACGCTTATGGTTAACGCGCGGCATTTTTTCTATGGCGTTTCAATGCTCGAACGTTTCAAAAGCTTCGGCAAAGCCAGGTGGTATATGATATTCGCCTTGACCGATGAAACTTTCGCGCTATGCGTCTCGGCAAAAGCGCCCGAGGGTATCAGCGAGAAGAACCTATACCTTGCGGTAAGTGTTCTTGATCACATCTACTGGATTGCGGGCTGTACCTTGGGAGGGATTATCGGCTCCGCGCTGCCTATAAATACCGCCGGAATTGACTTCGTTATGACCGCGCTTTTTGTCGTAATATTCTTAGGACAGTGGAAAAGCAAGGCTAACCGCAATCCCGCGCTTATAGGTCTCGGAGCGTCGGCGGTCTGCAGAGTGATATTCGGTCCCGACCTATTCATTTTAGCGTCTATGGCGGCGTTAGTAGTAATATTCAGCCTGTTCAGGAAACCGATTGAGAGGGAAATTTCAGAGTGACGACGCTTCAAACGCTGATTATGGTCGCGGCATTTTCGTTGGCTACGTTCGGAACGCGTGTACTCGCGTTTTTGCTGTTTCCCGCGGGAAAAAAGACGCCGAGGTTCGTAACGTACCTCGGGCGCGTGCTTCCGTTTGCCGTAACTTCTATGCTGATTGTATACTGCCTGAAAAACGCGAAGATAGCGGAAGCGCCGCACGGAGCTCCGGAGCTTATAGCGATACTTCTCGTCGGCGCGCTGTTCCTCAGGCTAAAGAATTCGCTGGCTGCAATAGCCGCCGGAACAGTCGCCTATATGATTATGGTGCAGCTGATTTTTGTATAGCCGTTCGGCTATGTTTATGCCGTTTTGGGCTGTCTTTATCGAGACCTGAAGTCTCGATAAAGACGGTGCTAACCAGTGTCATCTAAGCTCGAAGCCGTTGCAATTGTCAAACGTAACAGCTGTATAGCCGCGTCAATACGGGCTTTCGCGTCCGTGAGGTATTCGCAGCGGCTAAGCTCGATATGGATTCCGCGGCTGTCGCTCCGAAGCGATTGCATAAAGCTGTTCCAGCCGCCTATAAAGATTTCGAGAAATTCCGCGCTGTTGCCGCGCAGCTTGTATCTCCGTTCGTATTCGTCTTTTGCTTCCGTTTCGGGGTAGACAAGCACGTAGGGCAGCCCGTGAATATCCAGCAGCGCAAGTATGAAAGCGTCGGAGGGAATCACAAAATACTCGTAATCAGCGCAGTTTGCCGCAATCGCGCGGATATAGTTCGAGGGATAGTCCGGATTCATTTCAAGCTCCGCGTTTGCCTTGAGCGCTTCGCTTTCGGCGGTCGTAACTTCTCCGGCGGGCAGCAGATATTTATAGGGCATACTGACAAAATCGACCGCTCCGCGGGTGTTCCCGCAGAAGTACGTTTTCCCCGTCCCCGCGAAAGCCGCTATAATCATTAGCTTAGCTGCTCAATCATCGCGACGCGTCTCGCGTGACGACCTTCCTCGAAGCCGGTTCCGAGGAAGCGTCCGACGATTTCGAGGGCTTCGCCGCTGCCGGTTATACGCGCCCCGAGAGCGAGGACGTTAGCGTCGTTGTGTCTGCGCGACATCTCCGCCATATAGCCCGTGGTGCAGTTAGCAGCCCGCACTCCGGGTATTTTGTTCGCCGCGATTGAGACGCCGATGCCGCTGCCGCAAATTACGACGCCCAGTTCGCATTTCCCGGAGACTACGGCTTCCCCGACCAGTTTTCCGTATATCGGATAGTCCACGCTTTCCGCGGAGTCGGTACCGTAATCTATGAACTCAATGTTTTGGAGCCGCAGAAACTCCGCGACTTCGAGCTTTAGCGCGTAACCCGCGTGGTCAGAGCCTAAGGCAATCATATTCCGAATACCCCCGCAAGCAAGTTGTGGTCCATAAAGAACTTTGTAAGAAGCGTTTTATCAAGCACGGCGGCGGGTATAGCAACCCCGAAAAACCTAAGCGCCCAGCCAATCGCCAAACAAAAGATTATGCCCTTGATAAAGCCGAAGGAAGCGCCGCCGATTTTGTTTACAAGGTTAAGCCCGGGCAGCGTGAACGCGAGATTCAGAAGCCGCGCAACTACCGTAACCGCGATAATGATAAGCAAAAACGCGATGGTCAGCGTAGCTACGTAGGCAAAAAGGCTCGACAAGCGGTCAACCATAGCTTCGCGGAGCTGATAATTCACAAGCGAGAACTGACGGCTGAATTCTCTCGCGAGTTTTGAGGCTGCTCCGGAGAGGATTCCCATTTCGTGAAGCGCGTTTTCGCTGACTGTTTGCACCTCCGAACCTTTCGGGTAGGCTTCGTAATCCTTCGCCGCGCTCTCTACCGATTTGTCAACGATTCCGCTGACAAAGGGACGCAGAGCAGGTTCGAACTGCGCCGAGTAGGTGTTTGCGATGTAGTTAGCGCCCCAAAAGGCGATAATCAGCGCGAGTATGCCGCTTACCGCCAGTATCAGTCCTTTGTCATACCCGCGCCAGACGCACCAGCCGAGTATTGCGAGTAATATGAAGTCAAGCAATAGGTTCATTGCGCCACTCCCCATTTATGTAGTTTACGATTGTATCCTCGAAAGTTAGTACTAAGTCGGGCGAAATACTGTAGCCCGTGAGCGTCTTTCCCTCAAAGGGATAGCGCGAAACGTCACGCGCAAAGCCGTCGGTTATGATTACAGCCTGCGAACCAAAGAGCGCGATACGGTTATTATCGAGATATTTTATATCGTAGAACACGCCTTGATCCGGCATATAGATTGAGCCTTGTTCAGTTTCGTTTTGCAGCGAGAAGATTCTAAGCCGGAACGGCGAATCTTTCGACGCTGTAAGTACCGCAAGCGCGTCGTGCCTAGGCGATACGGCAGCCGAAAGTACGTAGCCCTCGCTCGATTGCCACTTGTACAAGGCTTCGCCGTAAGTGTCCGTAACGGTCACTACGCCGAGAAAGCCCGATTCCTCGGTAATCAGCGCGGTATAATCCGCGGCGGCGGTCGCGGAAGCTCCGTCCCCCAATGAAATGGGCTCGAGGTTTCGAAGATACAGCGCGACAACGGCTATAACAGCCGCCGCGAATATAAATGCGGCAATCTTACGCGCCATCGTAACTCCTTGTACAGATATCAGATATCAGATATCAGATATCTGATAGCAGATATCAGATACGGGGATTAGGACGTTGGGAACGGTTTTGAGAGAGAAACGCTGCTTAGCACATTGTACCTGACAGCAGATATCTGCTATCTGCTATCTGCTATCTGTACACTGCTATCTGCTATCTGTACTCTGCTATCT
>JAISLB010000121.1 GCA_031260685.1 Oscillospiraceae bacterium
TGGCGCGTTCACGAGCCGCCGGGGAAGAAGCGGAAGCTCGCAGGGCAAAACTTAAAAATTATATGGATTTTCCGGCTCCATTGGAGGTAGCTTACTATGAACAAATCGGACTATAAAGATTATCAAACCCGTATGGACAAAACTATTGACGTTATGAAGTCGGAGTTTGCGTCGGTACGGGCGGGACGCGCTAACCCGGGGGTTCTCGACCATATACACGTCGATTACTTCGGTACGCCTACGCCTATCGGTCAGGTCGCGACTATCAGCGTTCCGGACCCGCGGACTATCGCTATCCAGCCTTGGGACCAGTCGAGCCTTAAACCTATTGAGAAAGCCATTCAGGCGAGTGACCTCGGGATTAACCCTAACAACGACGGGCGCATTATCCGTCTCACCTTTCCGCAGCTTACGGAGGAGCGCCGCAAGGAGCTTTCGAAGCAAGTCCGCGGGATTGCCGAGGATTGCAAAGTCGCTATCCGCAATATTCGCCGCGATGCCATAGAAACGTTCAAGGCGCAGAAGAAAGCCTCGGAGATTACGGAAGACGACCTCAAGGACGCCGAGAAAGAGATGCAGACGATTACTGACGATTACGTCAAGAAGATAGACGTTCTTACCGCCGCGAAAGACAAAGAGCTTGCGACAGTTTGATGAATACTTCTGACGGAAAGACTTTGACGGTTCCGCGCCACGTGGGAATAATAATGGACGGTAACGGACGCTGGGCGGAGCGTCACGCGTTTGCGCGTGCTGCCGGACATAAGCAGGGCGCGGAAGCTTTCCGCACCCTTGCGTATTATTGCCGCGATATCGGTATGGACTATCTCTCGGTCTACGCTTTTTCCACGGAAAACTGGAAGCGTGACAAGCTCGAGGTCTCGGCGATTCTGCGAATCCTCGAAGATTACCTCATTGAAGCGATAGAGAAAATGGCGCGCGAGGGTTTGCGAATGAGAATCCTCGGCGATACCGCGCCTTTGTCAGAGCGGCTGAAGCGGCTCATCGGCGAAGCGCACTCAATTGCGGACACCTACGAGGGCTTTACCGCTAATCTTTGCGTAAACTACGGCGGACGCGACGAAATCCTCCGCGCGGCTAAGAAAGCTGCGGAGTCGGGAGCAGCCTTTGAGGATTGTCTGGACACGGCGGGGCTTCCGGACCCAGAACTTATCATTCGTCCCGGCGGCGAACATCGGCTCTCGAACTTTATGCTGTGGCAATCGGCATATAGTGAGCTGTATTTCACGGATACGCTTTGGCCCGATTTCGAGCCGGCTGATTTGGACGCGGCGATTGTATGGTACAATCAGCGCGAACGCCGCTTCGGAGGGCGATAGACAACGAATAACGAATAGTGAATAGTGAATAACGCGAACGCTTTTGTTCTCACGATTTACACTTACTGCTCAAGCTCTCGCTCTGTCATTATTCACTATTCACTATTCATTATTCACTGAGGTATTTTTATGCATCCAACTACTTCACACGCCCGTGAGCGTATCAGCGAGGATATACAGCGCGAACTGTCGGTAATAATCGGCGAAGTTAAGGACCCGCGCGTCGCGGCTGCAATGGTCAGCGTAATCGCGGCTGAAACTTCGCGCGACCAGCGTTACTGCAAGGTTCACGTATCGGCGCTCGGAACCTACGAGGAAAAAGAGCTGCTGCGCGGTTTGAAGTCGGCGGCGGGCTTTATGCGCGGCGAACTTTGCCGCAGTCTGAAACTTCGCCAAAGTCCCGAGCTTAGCTTCGTATTAGACCGCGGGATTGAACACGCAGCCAGAATTGACCAACTGCTGAAAAACGGATAAGGTGAAATTATGAACCCCACTGCCACTACAATGGAGCAAGCTGCGGCTTTTGTGCGAAGCCGCGATAACTTTTTGCTCGTTACGCATAAAAATCCCGACGGCGATACTCTCGGCTCCGCGCTTGCCCTTTGCATTGCGCTTCGGGAGAACGGCAAAACCGCTCATCTGCTGAATAATCCGCAGGCTACCGCTTTGTACGCTCCCGCGCTTGAAACGTTCACAGTTCCGGAGTACGAAGCTCACCATACCGCGATTTCTCTTGACGCGAGTGTTCCGGCGCAGCTGCAAAAGAACTACGACGGCTTCCCGATTGAGCTTGCGCTTGACCATCACGCTTCCCACAAAGGTTACGCGGCATTGTACTATGTGGGCGATACAGCGTCCTGCGGTGAGGTGGTTTTTACGCTGCTGAAAAGTCTCGGCTGGTTCGTCAGCCCTGATGTTGCGTACTGGCTGTATGTTGCGGCAGCTACTGACACGGGCTGCTTCCGTTATAGCAATACCACGGAGGCAACGCTTCAGGCAGCGGCGGACTTAGTACGCTTAGGAGCGCCGAACGGAGACATCAACCGCAAGTTTATCTCGGCGAAGCGGCGTTCGCGTCTATTGCTCGAGGGCGCAATACTCGGGGGTTTGCAGTTTCACGATAACGGGCGGGTTGTACTGGCGTTTATAACTCTCGAAACTTTGGAACGAACCGGAGCGGACGAATACGACTTAGACGATATAGCGAATGTAGCGGCACAGTGCGACGG
>JAISLB010000137.1 GCA_031260685.1 Oscillospiraceae bacterium
ATTCGCTGCAACGATTGCTCGAGAAGCGCGCGTCCCGAGAAGACCACGCCCGTTACGGTTATAAATCCCATTCCGATTATGGATAAGGCAAGCAGTGCGGACATCAAGACAAAGCGTACACTTTTATTTTTCATATTCTATACCTGAATAAAAATCGAACGCAGAGAAGCCCGCGACGTCAAGAGCTTCAAGACCGCGACAGCGATTACAAAATCGATTAGGCTGTGGATAAAACCTCCGAGACCGATAAGAAGCCATATCGCGGAAGTCGTATACGTATAGCTTACAGTTCCGCCGCTCATAAAAAACACTTCGACCACCGCAACCTCCGCCAGTGCGTGGATAACGCTAATCGCCGCCGCGAATACCGACATCCTCAGCCGCGACGATACTATCCGCGGGTTATAGTCCAGCAAGCAGGAACCGAGCAGCGCGAACAGCACGTGCGAGGCGGCGCGAAGTATTATCACCTGTGAAGAGCCGCCGACAAAGAATCCTACGGCGCTCCCCGCGGCAACGGCAATAGTAACCCCGGGAGATATAAACATCGCGATAAAAATCGGAGCGTGACTCGCAAGCGTGAACGAAGCCGGTTCAAGCAGCAGCTTCAACGGTGAAAACGCCGGTATAACAACCCCGATAGCTATCAGGAACAGTGCTGCGGCAGCCTTTTGAGCTGATTTTCGGCTTTGCATAGTGTTACCTCGCAACTTACACGGACAATTCTACACATAGATAGTATATCACAGTACGCAGGATTTGTCAAGTTTATCCGAAAAGAGCTGAAACTGCCTTTTCCAAATACCCTTGACAACGGGAGCAATACAATAAATGTTACATAGCCGAAAAACTAAGTAATGCTGCCGCGATTTTTGCGTTGTTGACAATTTTTGCAGAATATGGTATAATGAGGCGTTGATGTTTAGCGTACTGCTATCTTTGGCTATAATCAATAAATATTCATATAAGGAGAGAAACACAATGAAGCTGGAAAACAAAATCGCGTTCGTAACGGGAGCAAGCTCCGGAATGGGACACGCGATAGCGCTCAAATTCGCGTCAGAGGGCGCGACAGTCATAGCGGTAGCCCGCCGCAAGGAAAAGCTCGACGCTTTGGTTGCCGAAGCCGCGGGGCTGTCCGGCAAAATTATCGCAAAATCGGGCGATGTAGCGGACTTTGCAGCTATCACAAACGTTCTGGACAGCGTATTCGCAGAGTTCGGACGTATCGACATTCTCGTTAATAACGCGGGGATAATGGACGAGATGATGCCCGCGGACGAATGTTCCGATGAGCTTTGGGAAAAGGTTCTCGACACTAACCTCAAGGGTCCCTTCGTAATTTGCAGACGCTGGCTGAAAGGTCAGCTCGAAAACGGCGGCGGAGTCATTATCAACACCGCGTCAATCGGCGGAATCCAAGGCGCGAGAGCGGGCGTGAGTTATACCGCGTCTAAGTTCGGAATTGTCGGCTTGACAAAGAACATCGCCTTTATGTACGCTCAAAAAGGTATCCGCTGTAACGCTATTGCTCCCGGCGGAGTAGCCACCGAAATCGCCGTAGGTCTGAAAGCCCCGAGCAAATTCGGCGCGGAACGCGCAAGCGCCGGAATAGCCGCAAATCCGCGCTACGGCTCGGCGGACGAGATTGCAGGCGTCGCGCTTTTCCTCGCAAGCGACGACTCAAGCTTTGTCAACGGAGCCGTAATCACAGCCGACGGCGGCTGGAGCGCTTACTAAACCGTTAGTCAGTGGTCAGTGGTCAGTGGTCAGTGGTCAGTGGTCAGTGGTCAGTGGTCAGTGGTCAGTGAGCAGTGAGCAGTGAGCAGTGAGCAGTGAGCAGTAAGCAGCAGGACGAAAGTAGGTGCGGGGGGACTTGCCTCGCACCTACTTTCGTCTTTACGACGCTATTTCGCGTCAAGCAAGCTCCGACAACTTCGTCAGCTTCTTAAAATTGCGGGACACAAGCGTCAGCGACAGCGCGGTCGCGAGAGTATCAGCTATCGGAGCCGACCACAGTACGCCCGAAATCCCGAAGAATATCGGCAGCACAATCAAGAGCGGGAGCAGTATAAACCCTTGCCGCGAGAGCGAGAGCACTATCCCCTGTTTAGCCGCGCCAATTCCGGAGAAGTAGTTTACCGAAAGCGGTTGTACGCCGTAGATACAAACCATCATCAGATGGATTCGCAGATAACGTTCGGCAAATTCAAAATACAGCTCGCTCCCCCCGCCGAATATCCCGACAATCTGACGCGGGAATATTTGGAACGCAAGGAAAAACACGACGCTGATAGCTATTATTGCGGCAAGAGCCTTTTTGTAGGTCTCTTTCACCCTGCCAAAGTTTTTCGCGCCCATATTGAAGCCGTAGATTGGCTGACAACCAATCGCAATACCAACGGAGAACGCAATGATAATACTATTGAGCTTAGCGATTATCCCCGCGGCTGCGAGAGGAATATCGCTCCCGTAAACGGATTCAGCTCCGTAGCGTTTGAGCATATTATTCAGCACAATGTTCACAAGCATCATTATGCTTTGGTTGATACAATTCGAGAGCCCAAGTTTCGCGATTGAAATGCTCGTATTGAGCTTTACGTTAAGCATTGAGAACGTAACTTTGAACGCCTTAAACCGCGGGAAGTAGGCAACGCAAATCCCGAACGACACAAACTGCCCGATTACAGTCGCGGCGGCAGCTCCCTGAATCCCAAGCTTAAACGGGAACATAAACAGCCAGTCGAGGAATACGTTGACAAGCGCGCCTACCAGATTCGTCATCATAGAGTACATAGGGCTTCCGTCGGCGCGGATAAGCTGACTGGCGGCTTGAGTAAACAGAAATACAGGCAGCCCAATCGCGGTTATCCCGAGGTAAACGTCGGCAAGCGGCAATACGTTCTCAGTAGCTCCGCAGAGTAAGAGAATCGGAGTTTTCAGCACAAGCACAAACACCGTAAGGAACAGTCCGCAGATTGAGGTCAGCGTAAGTCCCGTACCGACAAAGCGTTTAGCGTCCTCGTGACGTTTCGCTCCCATAGCAATGTTGAAATTCGCGGCGGCTCCCACGCCGATGAGCTGCGCCAATGCGTTAGTCAGAATCGTAATCGGGAACGCAACGTTAGTCGCGGCGTTTCCGTACATTCCGACCACTTGTCCGATAAATATCTGGTCAGTGATGTTATACGCGGCACTCACCAGCATACTGATAATCGACGGCACCGCGTACTTTTGTATAAGCCCCGCAACCGGCGCGTAACCCAGCGGATTCCCCTTGTTAGTTTGCATACGTTTCTCCTGTCAGGACAGTATTTCCGCAAATAGTATAACACAACTCCGCGGATTTTACAACCGCCGAGAGTTGATTTATTTGCGGAACCACTCAAAACCACGCGCCGCAAGCTTCAAATCCGGTCCGCGTAAAAGCCGAAGTCCGTTGCAAATACAACAGACTTCATTCCACCATAACAGTTATCAGCGAGTAGTTATCATTTCCGGGGCGGGTGCGCCGGATATGGCGCAGCAGCATATATTCAGCCCATTGCCGCGGGCTTTCCGATTTCAGACGGTCTATCAGTATTTCTTCGCTGTACAGGTATTCCCATAAACCGTCGGAGGCTAGCAGGAACGCATCGCCCGAGTTAATAGCGTGCGGAACGTTCAGCACTTCCGGTTCGCTTCTGCCGCCTCCGATAACTTTCAGAAGCGACGAACGGTCGTCGTCGGTATTTATCTCCGCAAAGCTGATTTCGCCGGAAGCGTATTTTATATAACTGACAGAGTGGTCGGTCGAGATGTAGACAATACGTCCGTTCGAAATGCAGTACAGCCGTGAATCGCCTACGTGCGCCCACATAACCGCTCCGCCGGAGATTTGGAGCAGTACGGCTGTCGTCCGCATACGCGCCAAGCCGGATTCAAGCTGATTCGCGGCAACTTCCGCGTTTGCAGCCGCGAACAACTCGCTAAGCCGTTCCGCGGACATAATCTCATCGTCCGAATTTGCTAAAAGCGACGAAGCGGCTATTTTCGCGGCTATGTCCCCGCCCTTATGACCGCCTAATCCGTCGCAAAGCACGAATACTCCGGAAGCGTCAGTTTCACGCGAACAGACGTAGTCGTCGTTCTTAGCGCAGCCTCCGGTATTTGTATAACTAAAAGATTTTATATTCATAGTCGTCAGTCAGCGCCGTCAAAATCTACGTAAAGAGCGTTATCGGCTTCTCCCAGATAGAATGAGTCGCGGGCATTGAGATGATACGGAACGGAGGGCGTAAGCTTCTGACCGCCGGATAAAAACGTGCCGTAGGTTGATTTCAAATCTACCAAAACAAAGACTTTTTCACGCTCATCGTAGGAAACTTCGCAGTGGCGCGAGCTTACGCCGGTAGTCCCCTCGCGGAAAACTATGCGGCAGGAAGCCACGTCACGACCTACCATAATCGGCTGTTTACCGAGTTCAACCGCGGCTCCGTTATGCTGTGCGGAAACGGAGTGCAGAACGGGTTTGCGATTTCCCGGTGCTTTCCCGGGAACCACAACGGTCGTCTGAGCCGCAACTGTCGGAATAGCTCCGGTCTTGCTCTTGCCTTTTCCTTTGCTCAGGAAGAATATTACCAGTCCCGCGGCTATTACGACGATAACAGCCGCACAGATATAGATGTACGGAGCGTCAAACAGTGAGAAGGGTTTTTCCTCCGGGATTTCTATTTCCGGAGCGCCGTCATTAGTATAGAAGGGAATACTGTTACGGTTAAGTAAGGGGATTAAGTCGTCCGAGCTGACGGCGTAGTAAAGCGCGGGGTCAAAGTCGCTCAAGTCGCGGACGCTGAAAGTGTTTACGCCGATGACATTGGCGTAAATGTCAACCAGCGGACCTCCGGAGTTACCTCCGCTGAGCTTTACGTCAGTCTGATAAACTGTGCGCCCTGTTCCGGACTCAACAATTGTTCTGCCGAGAGTTCCCTTGGTGAATGTAGCGTCGTCCTTACCATAGGACGCACCGGCGCTTGAAGACGCCGGGTAGCCGACCGCCCAAACGTCTATCGCGCGAAGCTCCCCGGAGGATTTACGCAGCGCGAGAGGAACGCGCCGGGTGGTGGGAGCGGAGAGTTTAAGTATCGCAAGGTCCTTATCAGCGTCGTAGTCAACTACGTAAGCCTGTTCGTTTGCCCCTCCGTAAATTATCACAATCGGGTGATTGGCTTTCGCTCCGTCCCCCTCGACCGCTTCAATATTGAGGAAGTTCTCTATAACGTGATAATTAGTAACGATATACTGCGGCGCGGTATCTTTATCGCCGACAAAAAAGCCTGCGCCGTGCCAAGTCCCGCGGACTGTCTCAACCTCTTTGGTGTCGGGGTTTATCTCAATCGTAGAGCCGGACCACTCGATAAGTACCACGCCGTCAGGCGTTTCCGTATACTTCTCCGGAGCCGCGAAAGCGTTTACCCCGCCCGAAAGCAGCAGCAACAGCGCTAACGCGCACAGCGTAAATTTCTTTAACATCGTTTTAACCCTTTCAAATACAGCATCTGATAATTACAGACGTGAAGTTGTCTTGACGCGGATTGTTTTCGGCTAGTATCTCGCGCTCAATAAGCTTAGCTGCATTCCGCGCGGGATTATCCAGTAATTCGAGCAATCTCGCGTCGCTGATAATTCCGTTAACACCGTCGGAACACATAAGTATTACATCACCGTCTTTAAGCGTCAGCGGAACGAAGCAGCCGTCAACCTCTTTGAGCTGTCCGCTTGCGAGAAACTGCGTCAGACGTACCCCGTCCGGGTCGGCTTCAGCGCGCTGCCTGTCAGTTTCGGCTTCCTCGAAAAGTTCATCAAGGTAGAGCCTTGTACGAACATTTTGCTCAATGTTCAGCTTGAACAATATACCTCCGCGCCGGAGGTATATCGCGCTGTCACCTATACTGTACCAGTAAAGCCGTTCATCGTATATCATTGCTATTACAATGGTAGTACCTCCGCGCCCGAGGTATCGGTCAAACAGAGCGTCGTCTATCCTGTACATAGCACTCCGCAGTTGGAACGCTATGTCGCCTTTGCGGTTAATGAGCCTGAATATATCGCGGCACATTTCGACTGCCGCTTCGCTGATTTCGGCTCCGTCCTCCATCCCGCCCATTCCGTCGGCTACCACCGCGAGTAAGCCGTCTTTCCGGATTGCCGTAACGTCGAAGGGGTTTACAAGCCCGAATGAATCCTCTTGACGCTCCCGCCGCCCTATATGCTGCTGATTCGCGACTTGATACGATAAAGCACCGCCGCGATACAGCGCGGGCGGCTTATCGGCTTTCTTAAACAGCGGCATTGGCAGCGTCCTTTACCCCGAGCGAATTCCAGTCAAATCTGTCACCGCAGAACGGAATGAATAACAGCTTAGTCTGACCGCAGATTATTTCGTCGTACGCGCTAAGCTCCGTTGGGAGAAACAACTCGTTACCGTTGAGATATACAATATTCTTGCTCTCGGCGGGAATAAGCGTAAAGCGGTTGTTACGTTCGGAGTAGGCAACGCGCATATGGTTTTCGTCCGTAATAGTTTTATCGCCGCTGATAGAGACATCCATTTTGGAGCTTCGCCCGACTGTGTTTATTTGACCGAGAAGCCGCCAGTCGCGTCCTACTTCCGCGCCCTCTATGCAAATGAGCCAGCCGACGACAGGGTCAATACCGAGCTTCGACTTCATCTCTCCGATAGTTTTGTTATCGTCGAGAACGCTTTTAGGCGCGCCGTAGCTCTTAGGCGGGAGCGTCTTGCCGTCGTTCACAACTGAAATCTGCGGAACGGTTCCGGCCTGCGCCGGAACGCCGTAGTTTCTCGGCGGCAGAGTCTTGCCCGAATCTCCGATAGGTACTGCGCCCGTGTGAACGCTGCGGTTACAATACGGGCAAGCTGTATACAGCTCGGTATCGTAAATATGTCCGCGTCCGCACTCTATATTAGCCATATGCTAACCTCCTCAATATCCGTCAAATGAAACAGTTTCGGCAATAGCGTTTATTCGACACGCTTCGCTTAATTATAGCACGGAAGCGCAAAATAGTCAATACCGAAATTCTGTAAGAGCGCGGGAGCTACGCTCTCGCGTAACTCCCGCGCTGTAAACAGTAATTGATTTCCGCCGCTCCGGGCGCAATCCACGCGCAATTCTCCACGCAGCCAATAAATATTCAAAATATAAAATTATTAGCGGGTTTAGAGTGAGCGGAGACGGGATTGTCGCGTCCGCCCGTTATGCCGAAGCAATACGGAGCGGAATTTGGCGCACTTACGCAGTCACGGTTAAGGATTAGAGCAAGGTCTGACAATTAGCGATTTATCCTCACTTAATTGCAGTATATGACCGCCGATGCAGAAATAGGCAAAATTGCCCGTATGCAGCACTAAAGTTCCGCTGCCGAACCGGCTGACGTTTCAAACCTTGCGTGAATTGCGCGCGGAGCGGCGGAAAAGTTTATTCCGCGGTATTTGCGAAAGCTTCTAACACGTCTTCGAATTTATCGTTAATGTCGTATTTCGCTGTATAGTCCACTTCCGTCGATAAAATCAAGCGGTCAAGCTCAGCCGATATTTCGTCGGATTTTTTCGCAAGAGCTTTCACGATTCCCTTGACTTTATTGCGGTCGAAATCAATTGTTACAATTTCCTTGACATTATATACGTAGGCGGTTTGATTGCCTTCGTTATTAAGCCGGTAATCGCGCCCCGTTGTAGTTATTTCGCGGGATTTAATTTCCGCGAGTCTTTCCAAAAGCTCTTTCGTATTTTGCCGCGAACGGTTCATCGCGATTGCGCCGTCGAAATCAAGCGCGCAATTTCTTTTTGCCGCGGTAATTGCCGCGCAGAGCTGTTCTTTCTCGCCGATAATGTGAACCGTGAAGTCAAGCAAAGTATTCACACTGCAATTGAAAGGTCTTTCCGCTTCGACTTCGAGAATTTCGTCTTTTGCGCCCGGATTTGCCGCGCTGCGAAGATGTTCGCGCTTAACCTTTGTGACGTATACCGGCTCGGATAAGTATTCGCCGGCAATCCGGAGAAGGTTTTCAAGATAATTTTGGTAACGAAAAGAATCTTTGAGGTTCATAAACATACTCCTATATAATTGACTGATTAACCGAAGTTTGTTCCCGGTAAATGTAATATTTGTTCTATCTCCGCTGAACTCTATGTTATTATATCATAAGATTTGCGGATATGCAATACTTTCAGCAAAACAGACGTCACATTTTTGTGACATCTGTTTTTTATAGCGTTTTCGCCGCCGCGGAGCGGGCTGATGTTTAGTGTACTCGTACCGGGAGTCCCGCGGCTTCCAGCTGACGTTTCCGCGAGTCCATTAGTTCGTCCGAGGGAGGCGACGCGACGAAAATCTTTTCGTGTTTCAAGAGCCTGTCGTGCTTTGAAATCCCCATTTTGTGGTAGGGCAAAAGCTGTACTATGTCTATCGCGTCTCTTATGCGCAGCAGGAAGTCACGGTAGAGCGTGAAATGTTCCTCGGAATCGTTGAGCCGCGGTATTACCGGTATGCGAATCCAGAATCTGCCGCCCTTGTCCGCGATTTTCAGCGCGTTATCGAGGATCAGCTCGTTCGGAACCCCCGTAACCTGCTTGTGGAGCTCACTGTCCATACATTTTAGGTCGTAGAGGAATAAATCGGTATATGGGAGTACGCTTTCGATGGTTGCCCAAGGTACAAATCCCGTTGTGTCAACCGCGGTGTGAACCCCGATAGCCTTGCAGCGTTTGAGAAGCTCAAGCGTAAACTCCGATTGAGAAAGACATTCGCCGCCGGAGATTGTAATCCCGCCGCCCGAATCCTCATAGAACGGGACGTCGCGTTCTATCCTGCGCATAACTTCGTCCAAAGTATAGTCCGTGCCGCACATATAGAGAGCGGCGGCTTTACACGCCGAAGCGCAGGCTCCGCAGTTATCGCATTTGCTCTTGTCAACCTCGGGGTAGATTACGTCCGCTCCGGAAGCTGTTTTTTGAAGGCTTCCCGCGATAATCGCGCCGTTAGCGCAAATGTTCAGACATAGTCCGCAAGAATCGGTCCCGAGACAGCGTATTGACATCCAGTTCAGCTCGGTAGGGAACTCCTGCGATTCCGGGCTGTGGCACCAAGCGCAGCGAAGCGGACAGCCCTTGAGAAATACAGTCGTGCGAATCCCCGGTCCGTCTTGTACCGAAAAGCCCTGTATGTCGTACAATTTGCCTGTCATACGGCAAGCTCCGTGCGGTTGATGAAGTCGTTTTGTACGTCCTCGCTCAGCGCGACAAAATATGTCGAGAATCCCGCTATCCGTACCACCAAATCTTTATATGACATAGGGTCGGCTTGAGCCGCGCGCAGTTTATCAGTTGAAACCACGTTGAATTGCACCTGATGTCCGCCGAGTTTGAAATATGTCCGCATAAGGCTTTTGAGCTTTGACGCTCCCTCTTCTCCCGCAACGGAGGTGGGCGTAAAGCGGATATTGAGCTGGTCGCCGTTAGAGAGCGTAAGGTGCGGGAGCTTAGCCGCGCTCCGCAGATAGGCGGTCGGACCGTTTCTGTCATAGCCTTGCCGCGGTGAGATAGCGTCCGCGATAGGTTCTCCCGCTTTGCGCCCGTCCGGAGTTGCTCCCGTCGCTTGCCCGAAGTATACGTTAGCCGTCATAGTAAACGTACCTCCGCAGAAGTGTCCGCGCGGTCCTACTTCGTCAGCCATAATATCCGAGAATTGCGAAAGTCCCCAAGCGGCGAGTTCGTCGGCTCCGTCATCGTCGTTGCCGTAGTGCGGAACCTCGTTGATAATGACTTGCCGAAGCTGTTCGTAACCCTCCCAGTCGGCTTGAAGCGCGTCATAGAGTTCGCGGGCAGAGACTGTTTTGTCCTCGAAGCAAAGCTTTTTGATAACAACGAGACTGTCACCGAAGTTTGCGGTTCCGCAAGCTGTCAAGCCGGTTCGGTTGTATTTGGCTCCGCCCTCCGTAGCGTCCCTGCCGCTCTCCATACAGCCGTCCAGAAGTGTTGAGGCTGAAATACAGGGGTAATAAGTAGAGTATACCTGTTCAAAGAGATTTGTGTATGAAACTGTCCAGTCAAGAGCGTACTGCATTTGCGCTTTGAGCGCAGCTTGGAATTCCTCAAAGCTGTCGTATTCGTAGAGTTTTTTGCAGGGCAGCGCGGATTTCCCGGTTCTCGGGTGAATTCCGCCGTTTATTGTGATTAGAAGCGGTTCCATCATATTCCAAATCGAATCGCTGCCTGTATTACCTGACGCTGACCACTCGTTGCCGGTTCCGGAGGGTTCTACACAGCCGACAATACTGTAATCGTAAGCGTCCTCAACGCTTAATCCGACCTTGATGAGCGCCTGAATGAGTATTTCGTCGTTTTGGAATTGCGGCATACCGCCGGCGATTTTGCTTGCCTCAATACCTGCGCGCCAAATGTCGTCGGGAGTGTTTTTGCCGACTCGGAGCGCGACTGTCGGGTCGGTGAGCTTCATTCGTCCGTAGGTTTGAAGCAAATACAAGGTAGCGGCGTTAGAATCGTCACTGCCGTCAGGTTTTGTGCCGCCGAGAGTGAGCGCTATACCCGCGGTAGGATTGACTCCTATATACATTGATGAATACGCGTTCATACCCTTATTTCGGAGTCCGATTATCCCGGTGTTGCTCATACTGAAGCCGTGAATCATAATGAAGTCAGTAATCCTAAGTATAAACGCGTCGGAATATTCCTGCGCTTGTTCGCCTGTGATTGTCCCATCGGCAAGCTGCTTTTCAAGGAGATGCCCGACGTACTTGTCGATACGTCCCATTGATTGTCCGTGCTGTTGAGCGTCCGTAGAAAGAATCATCTGGTAGAGGATAATCGCTTGCAAACCCTCCCTGTAAGTTCGGGCGGGATTCGCCATAATCCAGTCAAGCGAATCCGCCATTTGCAGGAGTTCGGCTTTTCGCGAAGCGTCCGCGGTATTCGCCGCTTTCGCGCGGCAGCTCTCGGCGTAACGCTTTGAGAGTAGCATTGCCGCGTCGCAAACTTTTACGACCGCGTTGTAGAATAGATGCTTTTTAGCCCAATCGCCGAAAATTTTCCCCTTGTGAGCGTCGATAATCTCGAGAGCTTCCGCTTTGACCGCCGCGAAGCCTACGTTGACTGCTTTGCCGAAGTTTCCGATGTAGTGACCTTGCGCTACGCCGCCAAGCCCCGAGTAGCCTGCGTCGTATTTAGTCAGCGAGCCGAGAGCGGAGCCGTTGCCGAAGCCCTCCCACATATCCTCAGTCATCGCGCCCTCCAACATCATCGAGAGCGAACGGTTTTTCCAGTAGCCGTACGCGTCGATAAGGATTTCGCGCTGTTCGTCGGACATATAGACGGAGCCGGGCGACTGCCACGCTTCCTTGAAAGTCGCTATGTCCGCAACCCCCGGTATCCAGCGGCAACCCCAGTCTACGTAGAAACTAAGCGACTGCTCGTCGGGTCCGAGCGTTCCGACGATAATATCGTCGTCAAATACGGTGCATTTTTTTCTGGAAGCCCAGTCGTACAAGGCTCCCGCACGTTTCAGCAAGGGGTGTTGGTTGTCGTTAGCTCGGCAATAGTCCGTGTAAATCTTAGTGCGCTCGGTATTGACGGTAATGCGTTCTCCGCGGAAAAAACCGTCCTTGCGGTTGCGTATTCGCTGTATGCGGTCTGTAACAGGCGCCCATTCGAACATTATAGTTCCTCCTTTTTTTTGTTGCAGTGTAGCAGTGATGCAGTGGTTAGTGGTTAGTGGTCAGTACGTAGGAGCGGGACTCGCCCCGCCCGGGTTGCGCGTCCAACGTCCAAACCACCGTAACTGACCACTACTCACTGACCACTGAATACTGTTCGCTGCTGTATGCGTAGAGTTCGTTAACCGCTGCCCATAGAAGTTCGGGGTCTGAGATGAAAATTCCCATATATAGCCCGCCGCCTTTGCCCAGAATGTCCTGCGTGTGCCGCAGCATTTTGAGCAGCTCATCTTTTTGCGGGAGCGGCGAATTGAAGTCAAGTCCCTCAATCATTCCGCAGAATCCGATTTTATCGCCGTATTTGGCTTTAACCGCCGGGAAGTCCACAACCCTGCGCTGGATTTGCATAAAATCAACTCCGAGGTCTATCATATACGGGATAAAGCGGTTGATATTCCCGCAGCTGTGCAGTTCCACGATAACGTCTTTTGATTTGACGTGGTCAAAGAAGCGCTTGGTCGGGTTATAAATCAGCCGCTCGAGCATATCGGCTGAAAAGAACGTGTCCTTTTCGCTTCCCCAGTCGTCGTGGTATGTAAGCATAGACAACGGGTAGTGTTCGAGCAGCTTATCGAAGTGCCTGATTTCCCAGTCTATGAAACACTCGAAGAAATCCGCGCAGGCTTCAGGCTCCGTAGCGAATGAAATGAGCGCGTCTTCGTAGCCGCCCATCAGCGAAACTAAACGTTCTGTGCAGCCCAGCCCGATGTCAATCGAGAGCGCTTTGTCCGTGTCGTACGAGTTTTTTAAGAAATCCTCCGCGGGACCCGCGAAATCCCAGCCGTTCAAATCGGGAAACTTGATTACCTTTTCCCAGTCGGTAATGTCGTCCATAATCTGCGTTCCGGGAGTTAACATCGGACCGCCCGCCGAAGCAACAAAGGTCCAGTCTGCGCCGAACCAATCCCGGAAGCGGACGTTTACCGGACTTGACTGCACCTTAGCCGTTTCGGTCAGGAGGTCGGTAGGGTTGATAGACTGCAAATCGGTAAGACCGTTGGGCGTCCAAAGCGGTTTGTCACGCCTTGCCGCGCGTTTTAGGTTTTCAGCCGCGGAAATGGGGCGGTCAAACTTAGGCAGCTCCGCAATCTGCTCTGAAAAGAGCATTTTCGTTTTGATAGTCGGCACACCCGCTTGTTTGTATTCGTAACGCGGAAATTTCATAATCGCACCTCGCCCATAAAAATTTATACTGTCATTATACACTAATTCGCCGGCGATTGCAAGCAAAAAGTTGTCTGCGTTGAGCTTCTCTTTTGGGGCTTGAATACGGATTCGGAATGTGCTATAATGACGAAGTATGAAGAATTCTAATGTATCTATCTCGGCTTCGGTTTCGGAAGCTTATCTCGCCCGTTTAGCGGCAGACAGCGGCGCGGGCGTAATAACGGTGCCGTATAACCTTCCGGACGCAGCCGCCGCAGCTGCCTATTGCCGCGCCCGGGGCGCTAAGCTTATAGCTGACTTTCCGGATTTTGTATCCGACGGAGAGCTTACCGTCGTACTGAACCGCTTGATACGAGCCGCGAAAGCAGGTTTCGCGGGAGCCGCTCTCAACGACCTCGGACTTATAACAGCCGCGAAAGAGCTGCTGCCGGATTTCCCGATTTTTGCGGGTTCCGCGTTTAACGTACATAACCTGTTCGGCGCTATTGAGCTGAAAAAGCTTGGCGTATGCTGCGTTTCCTGTTCCGACATCTTGTCAGACGAAGAGCTTCAGGTCATTTACGATTTAGGCGGACTTGACGTTGAGACGATTTCCGATTTTGAGCCGCGGGAGGAATCCTCCGGGACGGGGAGTGTCTATCAGCGCCGTACAGTAGCGGACAGTCTGGACGCAAGAGCCCGCGCGGCAGCTCTTAGCCGCCCGAAAGTGAAAGCCGTCCCGAGACCTAAATACCGCGGAGGTACGTATAATCCTCCCGAGGAGAAGCCTTTCGGACACGCTGGACCTCCGCAGCTTACAATATCGCTGAACAGCGCAAGTCAGCTCACCTCCGCGGTATCGCGTTCCGGTCCGAAAGTTTTGTACATTCCCTATGCGCTGATTCTCGAAAATAAACAGACGCTTGCCGGGATATGGCAAAACTCCGAAGTGTGCGCGATATTGCCGAACACTATACGCGACAGCGAACTTCCCGCGCTGAACCGCGACTTGCAGGAACTGCAATCGCTGCACGTTACTTCCGCGGCTCTCGGTAATATCGGTCATATTGCCATCGCGAAACGCTTCGGCTTTGATATTCGCGCCTCCGATGGTTTCAACGTTTGTAACACGGAGAGTATACGCAGACTTGCTGACTACGGCTTCAAATCCTGCGTGTTAGGGCGCGGAACGGGCGGCTTATCCCGCGATGAACTGCGTAAACTCGGGAAATACATAGATACAGAGCTTGTGCCGCCGCGCGGAAGCCGTACCGCCGATTACCCGCAAAGCGGTTTGTCCGCGCTGCACCTCGAATTCAGACGGGAGAGTGAAAAAGAATGTTTGGAAGCAATCAACTTAGCTATGTTCTCGCCTCGGGCTCGCCGCGACGCCGTGAGTTAATGAGCGTTCTGCTCTCGGCAATAGGTCACAGCGGAGAATTTGAGATTGCCGAGCCGCGCTCCGAAATCCCTATCGACTCCTCCGTCGAAGTAGACGACGCTGTTTGCGGAGTTGCGCTAGCGAAAGCTAAGGACGCAGCCGCGCAAATCAATAAGCCTGATGCGCTGATTATCGCAGCCGATACGGCGGTAGTTCTCGGCGATGCGGTAGTTCTCGGTAAGCCGCGAGACAAAGAGGAAGCGGTACAGATGCTGAAGCTTCTCTCCGGACGTACCCACGCGGTGGTTTCCGGAGTGGCTTTCGTACAAGATAAGCGCGAACATACGTTCTGCGAATGGACCGAGGTTAAGTTTCGCAAACTCTCGGACTCTGAAATCGTACGCTATGTGACAAGCGGCGACGCCTACGACAAAGCCGGCGCTTACGGGATTCAAGGCGGCGCCGCCATATTCGCGGAAAGCATTTCCGGAGACTACTACAACGTAGTCGGCTTGCCCTTATGCAGATTAGCTGTCGAGATAGCCGGATTTGCAGACGAAAGACAACAATCAATTTTGGAGAAATTATACAATGCTTAACAATAACGAAATTCTGCAAACGCTTACCATGATTGACCGGCAGCACCTTGACATCCGAACGATAACAATGGGTATATCGCTTCGTGACTGTTCGCGGCGGAATATTCACGACTGCGCGGAAGCAGTCTACGATAAAGTGACGCATTTGGCGGAAAAACTTGTTCAAACGGGCGAGGAAATAGAGCGGGAGTTCGGAATCCCGATAGTTAATAAGCGCATCTCCGTAACTCCGGTAGCGCAAGTGGGCGAAAGCTCCGACAGCGAGGATTTTGTTCCGCTGGCGAAAGCCCTTGACCGCGCTGCTGTCAGCACCGGCGTGAACTTTATCGGGGGATTCAGCGCGCTTGTACATAAAGGTTACACTTCGGGCGACCGGCGGCTTGTCGCGTCGATTCCGGAGGCACTCGCAAGTACGGAACGTGTGTGTTCCAGCGTGAATGTCGCGTCAACCCGCGCCGGGATCAATATGGACGCCGTACGCGATATGGGCGTGACAATTAAAGAAATTGCGCGGCTTACCGCTTCGAGCGGAAGCTTGGGCTGCGCTAAATTTGTGGTATTCGCAAACGCCGTTGAGGACAATCCGTTTATGGCGGGAGCTTTTCACGGAGCCGGTGAAGGTGAGTGCGTGCTGAATGTCGGCGTAAGCGGTCCGGGAGTAGTTCGGGCGGCGCTTGAACATTGTAAGGGCGCTCCTTTCGATGAGGTGGCTGAAACGATTAAAAAAACCGCGTTCAAAATTACGCGTATGGGTCAGCTGGTTGCGAGAGAAGCCTCGCGGAGACTGGGCGTGCCGTT
>JAISLB010000179.1 GCA_031260685.1 Oscillospiraceae bacterium
GTTGTCGAGACCGTCACGCTTGACGAACCCGGAGATTTCGAAGCCCGCATTAAGATTATGACCTGTACAATCTGTCACTCGGACATTCACGCGCTCTGGGGAGAACACGGAGCTTACGAGGGACCGGGAATCGCCGGTCACGAGATTGCGGGAATTGTCGATGCGGTAGGCTCGAAAGTTACCTACGTAAAACCCGGAGACCGCGTACTTTGTACGGAGATTCGTCAGGGCTGCGGACATTGTAAACCCTGTTTACTCGGTCAGTCGTGGTTCTGTGAAAATATTCCGGCTATGAGCTTCCGCGTTCCCAGTCCGTACACTCGTCTCAACGGGGAGCGGATTACGCAAACCTGCTCGGGCGCGTCGGGATTTGCTGAATATACCAACGCTCACGAAGCTATGCTCTGCAAACTGGACGACGATATACCCTTTGAGATAGGCTCCGCACTCGCCTGCGGGTTTATGTCGGGTTTCGGAGCTGTCCTCAACCGCTGCAAGATTAAGCCGGGTGAAAGCTTCGGCGTAATAGGCTGCGGAGGTGTGGGACTCTCGGCGATTATGGGCGCAAAACTCTCCGGCGCGATTCCGATTATCGCAGTTGACACTATGGACGTAAAGCTTGAAGCGGCTAAACGCTTTGGAGCTACGCACACTATCAACCCCAAAACGCAGGATGTTCAGGAGGAACTCAAGCGCATTACCGGAGTGTTCAAAGCGGGAACCGGCGAGGGAGACGCTTACGGAGTTGACCACGCTATCGTTGCGGTAGCGGGAAAAACTATCAAGCGTAACGCCTTTGACATTACGGCAAAATGGGGGCAAACCGTCATAGTAGGTCACGAACTTTGGGAGAACGAATACCTCCACGATATAAACGGTATGGAGCTGCTCTTTGGTAAGCGCATAACCGGAAACGTTATGGGTAACGTAAATCTCCGCAAGGATATCCCGATTTATATGGACTACTACCGTACGGGGCGAGTGGACATAGCCGCGCTGCTGACTAACCGCTTTACGCTTGACAACATCAAAGAAGCTCTCGAGGACAGCACCAAGGGCGCGCTGAAAAATGTTGTGTATATAGGAGAGGAATTGAAATGAAATCGCATATAAGCAACTTTAATTACTATCTCCATATGTGCAAAAGCTTTTCTGATTGGGCGCGGTTATTTCCAAAGACATTTCTGATGCTTTGCTCGGTAATCTTCAAATCAGCTAAATTAGAGGAACTGTCATACACCGTTGCGCTGCCTACATATCGCAAGCAGTTAGCTCCGTACGTCAAAGACGGAGCGTTAGACCTACGCGGGATTGCTTTTCCGTATCCCGAAAAGCCTATTCACTACGCTAATATAACAAGTATGCTTCACGATACATTCGGCGGTTGGCTGTTTAACAACGACGAATGGAACAGCGAATTTTGCGACAAGTTTGACAAGACAGCCGGCGAAGGTGTATATTGCTATAGTTCAGAAGATGTAGATATGTTGATTCACCAAGGTGATGTAGTCCTTGACCTGGGAGCGTGGTGGGGAGATTTTGCCGCGTATGCCGCAAAGAAAGGCGCGGCTGTTTACGCGTTTGAACCCGGTGCAAACAGTATTGAAATGATGCGTAGTATGATTTCTATGAATAAGGGCTTCGAAAATCTGATAAACATAGAACCTTATGGCGTAGGAGCAAAATCCGACAACGCAGAATTTATAAGCGGAAGTTTCGGAGCACACTTTGCCGTTCCGGAACGGAACGGAACGGAACGGAACGGAACGGAACGGAACGGAACGGAACGGAACAAAATATTATTCATATTGTTTCTCTCGATGACTGGGCAACTGACAGAAATATCACAAAGCTCGATTTTATCAAAGCTGACATTGAGGGCTTCGAGCGTTATATGCTTGAGGGCGCGCAGCAGATTCTGCGTAAGTTTGAGCCGAAGCTATCGCTTTGTACTTATCACTGCCCCGACGACCCGGAAGTTTTGGAAGCGCTCATTCTAAAAGCTAATCCGAAGTATAAAATTATTCAGCGCAAGATGAAACTCTTTGCGTTTGTGCCATAAGGAGATACGTGAAATGGACTGGGAAACTGTCGGTTTGGTAATTACAGTTAGCGCGGGAACGATAATCGGGAGCTTCCTGTATAATCACTTTTCTAAAAAAGGCGATAAACGGAGACCCGCGTGGCAAGCCGCGCTGTCCGGCTTTGCAACCGCAATACTCGCGGCGATAATCTACACCGCGCCGAATTGGATTGCGCAGCTCGCGGGATAGGACGAGGAGCGCGTCCAAACCCACGTACTGACCACTGACCACTGACCACTATCTTCTGCTATCTGAACAAGGAGAAATATTTATGGCAAACAAAATGACACCGCGAGAACTATATCTCGCTATTGCTCACGGGGAGCAGCCGGATCGCGTACCTATCTACACTATGGGCTTTCCCGGTTATAAGGAGGAACCCACCGTTAAGATTATCGGTCCCTCTGTTTGGGAGGAAATCCGGCTCTCGGGGAATACGGGAGGTACACGCACGGATCTTTGGGGCGTGAACTACGTTTCCAACGCCGAGACTAACTTTGCGTTTATCCCGAAACCCGGTGAATTCCTCATTGAGGACGTAACCAAATGGCGCGACATACTCAAAAAGCCGGAGTTCCCGGCGGTTGACTGGGAGCGTCAAGCAAAAATTGACCGCGAAGCCTCGGGGATTATCCCCGGTCAGTCGGCTGCTATGGGTTTAGTCGGGATTATGCCGTTCCAACAGTTTATAGCGTTTATGGGGTTCACGGAGGGATTGTGCGCCTTTGCCGAGGAACCGGAGGAAGTCGCGGAGCTGCTGAACTTCATCGTTGACGCGTACGTACCGATTGTTCAGGCAACGCTTGATTATTACGAGCCGGAGATAATGTACTTTTTGGACGATACGGCGGCTGCGGGGAACCCGTTCATCTCGCTGAAAATGTTCCGCGAGATACTTATGCCCGTTTACCACAAGCTGCTTGACCCGATTAAAGAGCGCGGGATACCGATACAGCTGCACAACTGCGGCAAATGCGAGATATTCCTTGACGACTTCTACGAGCTTGGTGTACGAGTTTGGGACCCTGCGCAGGAGATGAACGACCTCGCCGGCTTCAAGCAAAAATTCAAGGGTAAAATGGCGATGGCGGGCGGCTTCACGTGGAAACCTACGGACAGCGAGGAAGTAGCTCGGCAAATGGTTCGCGACTGTATTGATAAGTACGCTCCGGGCGGAGGCTTCGCGTTTTTCGGCGCCGCACTCGGCAAATCCGGCGATACAATCAGCGGTCAGGTCAACGCGTGGATGAGCGACGAAGCCTATAACTACGGAATGGATTTCTATAAATGAGAATTGCCAACACTATTGATGACAGTATCGTGGACGGCGAAGGTATGCGCTTTGTAGTTTTTACGCAGGGCTGTCCGCATCGTTGTCCCGGCTGTCACAATCCCGAAACTCACGACGTTTCGGGAGGTACGGAGATTACCGCGGACGAGCTTTTTGCGCGGATTGAGCGCAATCCGCTTTGCTCCGGACTGACACTCTCGGGCGGCGAACCGTTCCTGCACGCCGCGGAATGTGCGGAGCTTGCGGCAAAGGTGCAAGCTTCCGGACGTGACGTTTGGTGCTACACCGGCTATACGCTTGAGGAACTTCGCGCGGCTCATAACGCTGACTGGGAAAAGCTGCTTGCGTACACCGACGTACTGATAGACGGCAGATTCATCGAGGAGCTGAAATCGTTCAGCCATAAATGGCGCGGAAGTTCAAACCAAAAAATCCACCGGCTAAAACCCACATCTAACCCACGTCTCTGATATTTGATATTTTATAACTGCAATCTGAAAAAGAAAGGCGGCAAACTATGGAAATACCACTCTACAAACGTGTTCTGCTGAAAGTCAGCGGAGAAGCACTGGGCGGCGGCGCGGGCAGCCCGCTCAACTTTGAGGTTATACGCAGTGTTTGCGAAGCCCTCAAAGTCTGTAACGACGCGGGAATCGAAGTTGGCGTAGTCATAGGCGCGGGTAACATCTGGCGCGGGGTAAAAGACGGCAACGGCAAGGTTGAAAGAGTTCGCGCGGACCATATGGGAATGATGGCGACTGTGATCAATTGCCTTGCGGTCGCTGATACTCTCGAACAAATGGGAGTTGACGTACGCGTACAGACGGCGCTCGAAATTAGAGCCGTTGCGGAACCCTACATTCGCGCGAGAGCACTTCGGCACCTCGAAAAAGGTCGGATAGTCATTTTCGCTTGCGGCATAGGGAAGCCGTTTTTTTCTACCGATACCGCCGCAGCTCTATACGCCGCGGAGATTAACGCACAGGCTATACTGCTTGCGAAAAACGTGGACGGCGTATACGACTCTGACCCGAATCTCAATCCGGAAGCCGTACGTTTTGACGCGATTACGTATGCCGAGGTGCTAAGCCGCCAGCTTGACGTTATGGACTCTACGGCGACGAGTCTCTCAATGGATAACGATATTCCGGTTATAGTATTCGCGCTGGAAGAACCGGGGAACATATACCGCGTAATAATGGGCGAAAAGCTCGGTACAACGGTGTCTAACTAACGCGGCTTGACGTCTGATAATTTTGATTTTCCCATGGCTGCGGTTCTTGCTCTTTATAACGCTGCGCGACGCGTCCGGCTGTGGTAAGACTACAACGCTCCGCATTATCGCCGGGCTTGAAACGCCTGATTCCGGAGAGGTGATAAAACATACAGCCGTGAAACAACGCCTCCGCATATACGTTAGGTGTGACGCCCTCTAAGGTAGACGTAAGCGCAAAGATTTTTGCCTTTGCGTATTCGCTGTACAGTTCCGCTTTGTCCGTAATTGCCCCCGTGAAAGCGACGCGCTCGAGTACGGCGTCCTGACGGGCACACAGCGCAGCTCTCAGCTCCGGGTCAATTTCGCTAATCTGTTGTGAAGCCGTCCGGGCGGCTTCGTCATAAAGTGCATAAAGTTCTGCCGCAGTCATCTGCGGCAGAACTCTATATGTTCCGTAAGCCGTTCCGTTTCCGAAAGGAAGTCCGGTATTATTTATTCCATACTGCGCTTCACTTTATGTAGCTTACGTGTCCGTCATTTATCGGGTGAGGTTCTTTGCTTGCGGCGGGTTTACCGAGAGCTATTGCTATTGAGAATTCGCTGCCCTCCGGGAAGCCGAGTTTCTTTGCGAATTCAGCTGCGCGGCCGCTTGCGAAAGCCATTCCCGGCAGCCCGAGGATTACCGTCCCCAAGCCTATTGAGTGAGCCGCGAGAGCTATCGACTGGCTGGCAATTCCGCAATCAAGCGTGACCCAATTGTTATTTCCCGATTCCGCCGAGATGAAGATAACTACGGGCGCCTGATAGAAAATATCGGTCACATTCGCGTAAAAACCGCCCTGCTTGCCGAGTTCCGCGCAAGCCGCGTCATTGATTTCTTTAATAAGCTCCTGATTTGTGACAACGGAGAAGTGCCACGGCTGACCATTACGCGCGCTCGGGCTCTCCTGCGCGGCTTTGAGAATTACCGCAAGCTGTTCGTCGCTCACAGGCTCCGCCGTATATTGACGGATACTGCGGCGCTCAAAAATTGCGTCAAGAACAGGGTTAGACATAATGTGGTCTCCTTTATTCGGCTTAGTTTTAGTTATGTATCGTCCAGTCCTCAATTACGAGTTCCGAGACACGCTCGAAATGCTTAGTGTTATGCGTGACAAGTATGTAACCATTAGTAATGCAGAACGCAGCAATGAGTATATCGGCATCCTCAATAGTTTGGTTGCGTTTTCGCAAGTTAGCATAGACTTGCGCGGCATAGTCCCAAACATCAAGCGTCATATTGCCGACAGGATATAGCTCACACAATCGCTCGAAAGCTAGCTCTTTAACAGGACTTGATTTATAGAAAAAACCACGCTGCACTTCATAATAGACAAACGGCGGGAGAACAACTGCGTTTCCATTTTCTATTACCGAGTCTGCGTTAGACAATACGGATTGGTTATCGTTTAGAATTTGGAATACAGCATTTGAATCAAGAGCATAAGTCATTGACCGGACTCCTCCCACCAATCTGCAATTTCCGGGTTCTCCCACCAATCTTTATTTCTAAGTTTCAATCGCGGAAAGTCAGCCTCATTAATTTTCTCATCTCCGCCCGCGTGAATTAGTTCTTTGACTTCGTCCCATGCGGTTAGACGTTCGGGAATAGTCATATTCTCGAAGCTTTTTGTGCTGTTCTTTCTCTCAAAGCGCGGTTCGTCGTCGTCGAGGAACGCTACACGCACCTTGGCGTGGTTTGGCAACGTGACCTGTCTTGTCGGTTCGAAGCGTCCGTTTTCCAAATAGCCTTCATAGATACGCATAATCGTTCCTCCTTCTTTTCAATTTCTCGCGCTCTATTCGAACAGCGACGGCAGATTCAAGACCGGATGTCCTTTTTCTGTCAGGAACTCTAACAGCTTTTCGGGGTCGTCACTTGTTACGGTTTCGTCGGCTATCATATCCGTAAAGTTGTCGATATCGTAGAGAGTTTTAGCGGTGGCGTTGAGACGTTCGGCAACTTGGTCTTTGAGAGCTTTCGGGAGCCAGACAATACGCGCCGGACCTCCGTCAGCCGCCATAAATTTTTTGCTTGCGATAAAGTGCTTGCCGTGCCCCATATAGCCCGGGGTTTGGATTCCGCCGCCCGTCATTGACGCCATTTCGCTGAAAGTCATTCCCAGCGGCGTCATAGGTACGTGTTCGCGGTTGACGATTACAACGCCGCCCGAAGTCGGCTCAATTCCGCAGATACATTCGAAGCAGCCGCAGCTCGTCATCGGATCCTGCATTATCGAATACAAAGTCACGTGTTCAAGCGCACCCATTGAGAACTGATTGACGGCGTTGTCTACGTTCTCCCAGATTCCGATTTTCTCGTCCGTAGCATCGCCCTTAGTGACAATACGGCAGGGACCGTTCGGGTCAAGCTGGTGAGTTGCCTTAGCGTCAAGCCACGATACAGCTCCGCAAAGTCCCAGACGCTCCGGAGTTACGATACAAACGTGCGACGGTGAGAACGACTGACACATAATGCAGGAATAGAAATCAGAAACGCTCTCATCGGTAAGAGTCCGCAGACGCTCATCGCGCTTGTCGTATACGTGGTTTGCTTCGACGCGCAGCTCGTGAACCTTGTCGGGTTCGGTGATAATCGTAACCTGAACGCGGTCAACTACCTGCTCGTATTCCTGTTTGAGCTTAGCGTAGAGGACTTCGCCGAAGTGTTTGAGACGGAATCCGGCGTCATAAGCGTCTTTACTTACACGGACGCGAATCATATCGCGCTGACCGGTGTGCATAACGCCCTCAATGCAGTTCAGCCAAGCGTGGAACTGACGTTCGAAAACAGGCTCAAAGTCCGACTGCATTTTCTTGCCGCCGACTTCTACCAAAAGCGCGAGGTTCATCTGCGCTCCGAACTCGTATTCGTCGAGGTCTTTGCCGATTACGGTAATCTTGTGGTCTTCAATCGTGCTGGCTTCGAGAGTACGTACGAATTCAAGACTGTCGTGGCGGCTTCCGTTGGCTTCAATCTGCATATCGGCTTTGCGGATAACTTCGCCCTCAAACGCTGTCGCGAAAGATACCGGAATATCGATATTCGTTATCTTAATCTTCATCTGACGCGCTTCGATAGAGGTTTCCACAAACTTCGAAACGTCCGGCTGAACGACTAAACTGCGCGGAACTCTCCACATATCGTGGTCGTCATTAGTGACAACCGGGAAGCCGTAGCTTATAGCTCCCGCTCCGCAGGCTACCGTTATATCCGGTACCGGCTCAAAGGCGTTGACAGCGGCGTTGATACGCTTGAAAGTGTATTCACGCATTCCGTCATAGTCGCCCGGTTGAATCGCGCCGAAGATTAGCCCCGCGCGGACTGCGACCGAAACAACGTGGCAAACGCTCGGAAGCTCGGGACCGACGGGATATACGCGAACCGGATGTCCCATTTTCAAGCCTTTGCGCTCTGCCTGTAGGCAACATTCGCCGACTAAGAATACGTAGATACTCTTAGCCTGATAACTCTTGATAATTTCGACTGCCTGTTCATCGGTGGGAGCCGCGCCGATAAGTACTACGAACCCCGGAATGTCTCCGGTGACAAGCGGTACGCCGAGTTCGCGGACTTCGGCATCGCTCATATGTCCGAGGTACGGTCCCGTACCCTCGTAAGGGTTAACGCCGCCGATGTACTTTACGGCTTCGATAACTTCCGCCGCGCACGCAGTTCCGACGCCTGTTGTGAAAACATCGTGCAGCCGGCGCTCACGGGTATACTGGGACTTAATCCACTGCATCGATTGTTTCAGTTCGCCGAGAGTTTGGTTCTTGTTGCCTGTCATAGAGTAGAGAATACCGAGGTAATACGCGGTGTTGGGATACGCGACAGGCGTATTGTCGTCGTATTTAGCGGACGCTTCCGCAACCACCCGTTCCGCCCAGGCATACATTTCATCCGAGCCGTCAAACGCCCGGTCAAATAGTTTTTTCATTTATTTCCTCCGATGTGTGTTATTTGTTTTTTTACATAAGCACTCGTCAAGTTTGAAGCGTTCGCATTGACGTGAACTATGCGTCGATAATTTTTTTTACGCCGCGCAGGATTTCAACTACCTCGCCGCCTGCGTCAAAGGGCGAAATACCCGCTCTGTCAGCGTCGATTACAGCTGTATTGTACGGTATTACACCGAGCAGGTTCGGTACGCGTTTGCGGAGATACGCTTCATCGTCCGGGTTGCGGACTTTGTTAGCTATCGCGTCCACGCGTTTAACGCCAAGCTCCGTAGCTAAGCGTTTTACGCTTTCGTAGGTCTGGACGCTTCTCGCCCCCGGTTCCACTACAACGATAAAGCGGTCCATAAAGTCAGTGGTTCCGCGGGCTAAGTGTTCCAGCCCCGCTTCCATATCCATTATGACTACATCGTCCTCGCGCAGTACCAGATGAGACAGAAGCCGCTTTAACAGTACGTGTTCCGGACATACACAGCCCGAACCCGCGGTATCGACAGTTCCGAGAACAAGCAAGCGGACGCCGTTCTTGACTTTCGCGAAACGCTCCGGAATGTCATCAACCTTGGGGTTGATTTTGAAGAACTTGCCGATACCGCTCGTGTCGGAGCCGGTGCGCTCATTGATGAATTCGGTCATATGGGAAATCGGCGTTATAGCGTCAATCTCCGCTTCCGTAAACCCTAACGCGAGTCCGAGGTTTGCGTCAGGGTCAACATCAGCCGCAACCACCGAACGCCCTTCCTCGGCGTATAAACGCGCAAGGATTGCCGCCACGGTGGTTTTGCCGACTCCGCCTTTTCCCGTTACCGCTATCTTCAATCGTCGTTCCTCCTCAAATGAATAACTAATAGTGAATAATGAATAATGGGAACCGTGAAAGCACCTGCCGCTGAATTAGAAAACGCTGAAACCGCAATCGTCCCATTATTCACTATTCATTGTTCGCTATTCATTGAATTATATTCCTAGTGCTTCGCGTTTTGCTTCTATGCCGTCGATAATGTTTTTAACGAGAACGTGCGGGTCAGTACTGATAATGAATCCGCCGCCTGTGAGCTTCCGCGTACCTTCGGTTATCCACTCCATCATTTGGGTAGAACCGGAGACTTGCGGCTCAATTCCGAGATAAACGTCAAGACCTGTGGAAACGACGTAGTTCGCAATTGAGACGGCTTTTTCGCTCATCCACTCCGGCGCGCAGCCTACTACCGGGATTTCAGTCAGCTTTACGCCCCAGTCGCGCGCGATACCGTTTGCGAGAAGCATCATACGCGAAATATCCACGCAAGCTCCCATATGAAGCACCGGAGGTATGTCCATAAGTTCGCAGACGCGTTTCAGTCCGTCGCCGCATTGGTAGCGCGCTTCTTTATTGAGCAGTCCCGCTTTTGTAGCGAGCTGAGCTGCGCAGCCGGTAGCAACGACAAGAATGTCATTTTTGAGCAGTTCTTTGATAATCTCGTAATGCGAATAGTCGGGACGGACGCGCGGATTGTTGCAGCCTACGATAGCTACCGCGCCGCGAAGTACGCCGGCTTTGATAGCTTCGACGGCAGGCTTGTACGAACCGAGTTCGTCAACGTTGGAGTTAGTAATGTTATCGAGGTGGCGGATAATCTGCTCCGTCGGATAACCTACTGTTGCGGTCTGCTTAGTCGCGGGAATCCATACGCGCTCGGGGTTACGGTTCTCGTAGTTGTCGATTGCGGCTCTTACGAGCTGCGTTGCGTTTTCCATAGCGTTCTCCGGTTTGAACTCTACATAGTCCGAACCGGGGATACGCGCAATCGGGCTGCTCGTAACAAACTTCGTATGGAAGCATTTTGAGAGCTGCGCAAGCGCCGGGAATATACATTGAATATCAACGCACATCATCTCAACCGCGCCGGTAAGAATAGCGTTTTCCTGCTGGAGGAAGTTACCAGCCATACGAACGCCGTGGCGCATTGCGATTTCGTTCGCCGTGCAGCATAGTCCGACGACGTTAATGCCCTTGATACCTTTTGATTTGCAGTAGTCAACCATTTCTTTGGATTCAGCCGCCATAACCAGCGCTTCCGAGAATACGGGGTCATGACCGTGGACTACGAGGTTAACCATATCGTGTTCCAGAACACCGAGATTACCTTCGGTCGTCCAGACTGTCGGGGTACCGAATAGAATGTCGGTAATCTCCGTGCCGAGCATTGAGCCGCCCCAACCGTTTGCGATAGAGGTGCGCAAACCCTGACGTATAAGTGCTTCGGGGTCCGCGGAGTTGCCCATATGCGTCATATGCATAGCGGTTACGACTTCGCGGTCGATAGCGCGGGGCCAGATGTCCTCTTTATGCCAAAGGTCCTGACGCTCCTGAATAGCGCGCGAGGGGAAGCGCATCTCGCCGAAAGCCTTGCCGAACTCTTCGAGACCTTTTTCGGCTACTTCGCGGCCAATGTCGTAGATGTCGCGCTCAGCTCCGTCAGCTGTGCGGAGTGCTACGTCCCATTCGACAGCTAAGCGGATAAGTTTTTGCTCATCGCGGATTTGGTACGCGCCGTCGCGTTTTGCGCTGTGCAGAACGTGCAGAATCTCACGGGCGTGGTCAGAGTGGGAAGAAGTTCCCGCGCTGATAGAGCGGAGATAGTTGCGCGCGGCGATAGCGTGTTCATCAGCGCCGCAGATACCTCGCGGAGCTTTCGGAGTAATGCGGCAGGGACCCATAGAACAGTTGCGGCAACAAACGCCGGTCTCGCCAAATTTACAGTGGTTCTTTTGCATCTCCGCGCGGTCCTGCCAAGTTTCCGCGCAGACGTCACAAGCGCGTTGGACGAGGGCTTTTGTGTCAGCCTCCATCTCTTCGATTGTGGTGAACTTACGTACATCTGCCATAGTTTTCTCCTTATGTTGCTTATTGTTTACAGAATGTTTGCGCAATATGCGCTGATTTTGGAGCAATGCTAAGCGGCGCAGCTCAAACCTAGTGAACACACGCCTTTTTTCTTACCTACTACATTATAAACTATTTCGCTCAAAAACGCAAGAGGTATTATCCCCCATAGGGGCATTTTGTTGTTTTGCACATACTAAGTCACTAATTCCGTGCTTCTTGTTAGAACTTTAGATACTTGTTCACAGTTTGGAAATAAACGCTTGACAAGTGTGCGCGTTTGTGTTATACTATGTATGTGATTGATTATTTTGGATTGTTAATAGGGCTATTAGAGTGGGTTCTGCCCACTCTGTTTTCGGTGAAAAGTTAGCTGTAAGCGCTTTCCGCCGGAGTGTCAATCGTTACCCGGCGTACACAAAAACGCTTAGAGAGGACAGACTATTGAGTAAACTTACAGACAGCGTTTCAGCTCTCGCCGCAGCCGTTTGCGCTGCTAACGGCTGTACGCTTTGGGACGTAGACTACGTTAAGGAAGCCGGGACGTACTACCTGCGAATATTCATCGACCGTGATGACGGAGTGAGTCTCGACCACTGCGAAGCTGTCAGCCGCGCTCTTGACCCTTTGCTCGACGACGCTGACCCAATCGCCGAGAGCTACATTCTCGAAGTGTCCTCCGCGGGACTCGAGCGCGTACTCAAAAAGCCCGCTGATTTTGCCAAGTGCTTAGGTAAAAGGATTAAGCTGAAACTCTACTCGCCGAAAAACGGTAAAAAAGAGTTTATGGGGACGCTTACAGCTTATGACGATGCCGGAACCATTACGCTTGACACCGATGAAACGTTCACAAAAGCCGAAACGTCCAATGTGCGGCTTACGATAGACTAAATATTCAGTAAACGAGGAAACATTTTACTATGAACGCAGACTATATGAACGCAGAGTTTTTCGACGCGCTTACCGCTTTGGAGTCCGAACGCGGAATCCCTAAGGACTATATGCTCGAAAAGATACGGCAGGCACTTCTGAAAGCCGTCAAAGAGCAAATGAAAAAAGCCGGTACTCCCGCCGCCGCCGAAGGCGCCGAGGTCGTTCTCGATGAAAAGAAAAAAGGTATCGAGGTAAACCTTTGCCGCACTATCGTCGCGGACGATATCGAACAACAGGAAATCGCGTGGCTCGAAGCCGAGGAAGAACGCAAACAGGCGGAGCTTGAAGCTCAATGGGCTGCGGACGACGAACGCGACGAGGCGGAGGAAAAATTTCAGACGGAACTCGACGCGAAAATCGAAGCGGGAGAGCTCACTCAAGAGGAAGCGGACGACGCTTTCGCGGAGTTTCAGGTTCTCTATTCTGAACAGCACGCCGAACCGGACCCCGAGGACGATGAATTGTCCGAACGTCCCGAGCGTCCGCGTTGGAACCCGCACATTATGATAAAGCTTGCGGACGCCCGTATTCTTGACCCGCTTTCCGAGCTGGGCGGCATAATCCGCGAACCGCTCAAAACAATGGCGTTTGGGCGCATTGCCGCTCAAGCCGCGAAACAAGTCGTTGTTCAAGGTATCCGCGAAGCCGAGCGCGAAATGGCTGCGGACACACTCTCCGGAAAAGAGAACGAAATGCTCTCCGCGTTTGTAACCCGCATTGACAGCAGGACAGGTGCCGTATATGTAAAAGTCAGCGGAATGACGGAACGTACGGAGGAACTTGTAGAAGCCGTCCTGCCGCCCGAGGAACAGGTTCACGGCGAGGAATTCTACGACGGAGACAGGCTCAAAGTATTTATGCTGCAGGTAGTACGCGAACGCAGAGGTCCGCAGGCGATAGTCTCGCGCACTCACGCGGGCTTAGTCCGCAGATTGTTCGAGCTTGAGGTTCCGGAAGTCGCTGACGGAACTGTGGAAATTAGAGCGGTATCACGGGAACCCGGGCTGCGGAGTAAAATCGCCGTAATCTCAAATAACGGCGCGGTAGACGCCGTAGGCGCCTGTGTCGGAGAGGGCGGCAACCGCGTCCGCCGAATTGTCGCGGAACTTCGCGGCGAACAAGTTGACGTAGTACCATTCCACGAAGACGCGGAGGCTTTCGTAGCCGCGGCTCTTGCTCCCGCGGAGGTATACAGCGTTGTCGTAGAACCCGGTACGCGCCGCTGCCGCGTAGTCTGTCCCGATAACCAACTATCACTTGCAATCGGTAAAGAGGGTAAAAACGCCAAACTAGCCGCAAAACTCACGGGCTTCAAGATTGACATTCGTCCCGCGAGCGAAGCGCTAGACTATTCGCGGCTGAATACAAAATAGCGTCGGCCGGCGGTCAGTTATCGTGAGGTCAAAATAATTGAAACCAAAATCACAGCCCGAGCGTATGTGCGCGGCTTGCAGAACGAATAGGAACAAGCGCGAACTGATACGCGTAGTGCGTTTAGCGCTTCCTAAGGACGCGCCGAAAGACACTGTACCGGCGCTCGTAATTGACGACAAAGGCAAACTGAACGGACGCGGAGTTTACGTCTGCGCTGACGTCGGCTGTATCAAGAAGCTCCGTAAAATACGCGCTGTTGAACGAATGTTGAAAGTACAAGTACCTGAAACTCTTTGGGAGGAACTCCAATGCCGCATAACAACAACGACAAATTCCTAACCTTCTTAGGGCTTTGCAAGAAAGCCGGCGCACTTGAAACAGGCGAGGAACGCGTAGCGCTTTCACAAAAGAAAGGTAAAGCGAAGCTGATACTTATCGCTTCGGACGCCGCGGAGAATACACGCTCAAAAGCCGCGCAAATTGCCGAGTGGGGAAAACTTACGGTACTGGACTTGCCGTATACCAAAGAAATCATCGGCGGCGCGGTAGGCACAAGAGCCTGCGCGATTTTGTCCGTAACTACCGCGGCAATGGCGAAAGCCGTGCGGGAAAAATTAACCCTTGACGACACAGGCAAGAGCGAAACAGACGAGACGACAGCCGTCTGATATTTAGTATTTATTATTTGTTAACGTACACTGGGGGAAAAGCGTAAATGCCAATTAAGTACAAATTGCAGGATTTTGCTAAGGACTTCGGGCTAGCAACTAAAGACGTTATCACTATCCTAGGTGAGTATTCGACTGCGCCCAAAAATCAGCAGGCTACGCTGAAGGAACCGGACCTTAATATCCTGTTCGAGTATTTAACGCAGGCACAGCAAGACAGTGCGGAAGCGATAGGCGAGATACTCGCGCTGTCGCTAAAGCCGTCTCCGCCGAAACCGGAGCCGGCGCTGCCCACTCCGGAGGAATTAGCCGCGGAGGCAAAAGCCGCTAAAGAAGCCGCCGATAAAGAGAAAGCTGCAAAAGCCGCGCCGAAAACTGCCGCTCAGCGTAAGCTTGACCGTTTCTCGACACCGGCTCCCGCGGTTCAAGGCGCTAAGAAGCAAAAGCCTGCTAAGGAGCAAACTTCTCATTCCTCCGCGGCACGCGGACAAACGCTTCAGCGCAATGTTCCTGCGGCTCAGGGCGGCGTAACTATCGGACAAGGCAAAGAGGACAGCAACTCCCGCAAACGTGTCGTTGACACCCGCGGAGCTACGGTCAATCTCGACAAATACGACGAACGTATCGAAACCTTGGCGGGGGAAGCCGGCGGCGACCGTCAGGGCGGAAAGCAAAAGATTCTCCGCAAGAAAGAAGAAAAGAATACGCGCCCGCTGACTATGGCTCAAGGCGCGAAACGCCGTCAGGAGCAGCGTGCGCAAATGCAGAAGCTGCAGCTCGAGACAGCGCGGAAGCAGGTTGTGACGGTCAATATCCCGGACACTATTTCCGTTGGTGATTTGGCGTCGAGAATGAAGAAATCCGCGGCTGACGTTATCAAGCAGCTCATAAAACTCGGGCAATTCCTTAGCGTTTCGGATGTTATTGACTACGATACGGCTGCTGTGATTGCGCTTGACCTCGGCTGTAAAGTGGAACACGAAGTTACGCTCACAATTGAGGAACAACTCTTCGACGAACATATTGACTTACCGGAAGAACTCAAACGGCGTAATCCCGTTGTGGTCGTTATGGGTCACGTTGACCACGGCAAAACCTCGCTTCTGGACAATATCCGCAAAGCAAAGGTAGCGGAGGGAGAAGCCGGAGGAATTACGCAGCATATCGGAGCTTATCAGGTCAACGTCAAAGACCAAGCACTTACATTCCTTGACACTCCGGGTCACGAAGCGTTTACGAGTATGCGCGCCCGCGGAGCTAACATCACGGACCTCGCAATCCTCGTGGTCGCAGCGGACGACGGAATAATGCCGCAGACGATAGAAGCGATAAACCACGCTAAGGCGGCTGAAATCCCGATTGTCGTCGCGATAAATAAGATTGACAAACCGGGCGCTAATCCGGAACGTATTAAGCAGCAGCTCACCGAATACGGCTTAGTGCCGGAGGAATGGGGCGGCGACACAATAATCTGTCCGATAAGCGCAAAATTCGGCGACGGAGTGGACGAGCTGCTTGAAATGGTGCTTCTCGCGGCTGAAATGCGTGAACTTCGCGCTAATCCCGATCGAGCCGCCAAAGGAACCGTTATCGAAGCCCGATTGGACAAATCGCGCGGAGCTATTGCGACGCTTCTTGTCCAGAACGGCACACTTCGTCCGGGCGATGTTATTATCGCCGGAACTGCCGTAGGACACGTACGTACAATGACCGCCAGCAACGGTAAGCTTCTTACGGAAGCCGGACCGTCCGTTCCCGTTGAAATAACCGGATTGGGCGAAGTGCCGGGAGCCGGAGAAGCCTTCGCCTCCGTCGATAACGAACGTATGGCGCGCGAACTTGCCGAACAGCGTAAGTTCAACGCGAGAGTCGTCGGCAAACAGCCCGAACGTAAGATTTCGCTTGACGACCTGTTCACGCAGATTAAGCAGGGCGAAATCAAAGAACTTCCGATTATTATCAAAGCCGACGTCCACGGTTCCGCGGAGGCTGTACGCGCCTCACTTGAAAAGCTCGAACACCCCGAGGTTCGCGTAAAGGTTATCCACTGCGGAGTGGGAGCGCCCGCCGAGAGCGACGTAATGCTTGCGGTAAGTTCGAACGCGATTATCGTCGGCTTTAACGTAAGACCAGACAGCGCAACGCTTGAAAGCGTCCAGCGTCAGGGCGTTGACCTCCGGCTCTACCGCGTTATCTACGAATGTATAGAGGAAATCGAAGCCGCGATGAAGGGGCTGCTCGCGCCGAAGTTCAAAGAGGTTGTGTTGGGACACGCAGAGATACGTCAGGTTATCAGCGTTTCGAAAGTCGGCAAAATCGCCGGATGCTACGTACTTGACGGAGTAATCCGCAGAGGTGTTCAGGTTCGCGTAACCCGTGACGGGACGATAGTCCACGACGGCGAACTTGCGTCGCTGAAACGCTTCAAGGACGATGTGCGCGAAGTCGCAACAGGCTACGAATGTGGCTTGAGTATAGAACGCTTCAACGATATAAAAGAAAGCGACATAGTGGAAGCGTATACAATGGAAGAAGTTGTGCAGTGAGCAGTGGTCAGCGGTCAGTAAACGCGAACCGCTGACCACTAACCACTACTCACTAACCAAGGGAGATTTTACATATCAGGTGAAACAGCGGCTTATTGTGGCGGCTATTGGGATTCCGCTAACACTTATAGTTTTACTGCTTGCTCCCGAGTGGTGCTTTTCGGTGTCGATGGGGGTTATAGCGTTAGCGTGCGCTTATGAGCTTATCAAAGCCGCCGTGCAGTCAAATCAGAAGTATCTTATAGTATTCGCGCCGCTGCTGATGTTGTTTCTGGCGACCTTGGGCTTCATCACGCACGGCGGTTATCCCCGCTATTATTTGCTGATACCTTTCGGCTGTGTATACAGCTGCGACGCTTGTTCGATGTTATTCGGCTCGAAGCTCGGCAAAAAACACATATTCCCGAAAATCAGCCCGAACAAAACTGAATGGGGAGCAATCGGCGGCTTTATCGGTTCGGTAGCGTTTGCGGTTATCTTCGGCGCTGTCGGTCACAAATACGGTCTTACGACGAATATGTGGCGATTTATTGTAATAGGCGGGGCGCTGGGATTATTCGCCGAGGCGGGAGACCTATTTTTCAGCGCGATTAAACGCATCTGCGGCATTAAGGATTACAGTAACATTCTTCCGGGTCACGGAGGGTTGCTTGACCGCTTTGACAGTTTGATATTCGCGGCTCCCGTATGTGTTTCTTTGCTCAATCTATTGGAGGTAAATATTGCTTAGTATAATCGGCTCTACGGGTTCAATAGGGCGTCAGACGATAGAAGTCGCCCGGCATTTGGGCATTAAGATAGCGGCGTTGGCGGCAAACCGCGATGTAAAACTTATAGAACAACAAGCGCGGTTAGTTCAGCCGCGCGTTGTTGCGCTTAGCGACGAATCAGCTGCCCACGACTTGCGCGTTAAACTTGCGGACACCGGAATCCGCGTCCTCTCCGGTAAAGACGGAGTTAACGAAGCCGCTCAAACAGGCTCGACCCTAATGGCTGCCGCAAGCGGCATAGCGGGTTTAGCAGCGGTAATCGCCGGAATCCAAGCAGGTGCGCGTATTGCTCTTGCCAATAAAGAAGCGCTTGTAGCCGCCGGGAAACTTATTATGTCCTCCGGAGCGGATATTGTTCCGGTTGATAGCGAACACAGCGCGATTTTTCAGTGTGTTCACACAAATGTAACATATTGTCCACAATTTAATATCATACTTACGGGGAGCGGCGGTCCCTACCGCGGAGCTTCAGCCGCGGAACTCGAAAACGCCTCAGTCGAGCGTACTCTTAAACACCCTAAGTGGAATATGGGCGCGAAGATAACGGTAGACAGCGCGACGCTTATGAACAAAGGGCTTGAGCTTATTGAAGCAATGCGTTTGTTCGCGGTTTCCCCGAAGCACATCAAAGTCGTGATACACCCCGAGTGCATTATCCACAGCGCTGTGGAATTCACGGACGGTGCTACGATTGCCCAACTCGGAACCGCCGATATGCGTCTTCCGATTCAGTACGCGCTTACCTACCCTAAACGGCTGCCCGGACTTGCCGAGCCGTTTAACTTTATTGGTTCCGCGATGACTTTCGAGGAGCCTAACCGCGAAGTTTTCCGCTGTCTCGCTCTCGCCGAACTTTGCGCTGAACGCGATTACGCTAACGGCTCTAATGAGTGCTGTGTACTAAACGCCGCAAACGAGCTTGCCGTGCAAAGTTACCTGAGCAACAAGTTATCTTTTGCGCAAATACCGTGTATAATAGAAGAAGCGCTTACTAAATTCAGCGGAGTCCGCGCCGACAGTCATCACGAGATAATCGTACTGGACGAAACCGTACGAAG
This sequence comes from Oscillospiraceae bacterium, assembly GCA_031260685.1. Taxonomy (GTDB): domain Bacteria; phylum Bacillota; class Clostridia; order Oscillospirales; family Oscillospiraceae; genus JAISJH01. Next base: position 18,806 of record JAISLB010000179.1, read on the forward strand.
TTTTATTACTATCCCGTAACCCGCGTATTGATTGTTTGCCGTTATACGTGATTTGGAGGTTTTGATGTATATAGCTATTGCGATAGTCGCTTTCGGGCTTTTGATTGCCATTCACGAACTCGGACATTTCTCTATGGCGCGGCTGTTCGGCGTACAAGTCAACGAGTTTGCGTTTGGAATGGGTCCGAAGATACTAAGTCATAAGGGTAAAGAAACCGTATACAGTTGGCGGCTTCTTCCTTTCGGCGGCTTCTGCGCTATGGAGGGAGAGGACGAGGATTCTCAAAACCCGCACGCCTTTACGAATAAACCTTGGTGGCAGCAGGCGGTAATTCTCGTTGCGGGGGCAGCTTTTAACGCTATTGCGGGCTTTATTGTAATTGCCGCAATCCTCGCTACTTCTAACGGTTTTACCTCAACGCAGATTGTCGGCTTAGCTGAGGGATTCCCGGAGGGCGGCTTACAGACCGGCGATGTCATCGTCAAAGTTGACGGTGAAAGCGTTGGGAGCTACGGAGAACTGTCGCTGATGCTCTCGCGCGGTAATGAGAACGGTATCTTCGACTTTGTAGTAAAGCGCGGCGGAGAACGCGTTAACCTTAGCGGTTATCAATTTCTCCCGCGGGACTATCCCGCTCCGGACGGCGGCACTCAATACCGCTACGGCATTGACTTAAAGGGCGATGCGGTAAATGCAGGTAACACGCTGAAATACAGCCTTTACGAAACTCGGCAGTTTGTGCGAATGGTTAAAATGGGGCTTGTTGACCTCTTTACCGGGAAAGTCGCTATGACCGAGTTATCGGGACCTGTCGGTATAGTCGCCGCTGTGGACGATATTGCCAAATCCTCCGCTAATACGACTATGGGCTTACGTAACTTGACGTACTTCTTTGCGTTTATCGCAATCAACCTCGCTGTGATGAATTTGCTCCCGATACCTGCCCTTGACGGCGGACGCATAGTTTTCCTGCTTGTAACCACCGCGCTAGAGAAGCTGTTCCGCAGGAAAATCAGCCGCAAAATCGAGGGCTACGTACATGCCGGAACTTTCGTGCTGTTGATTGGCGTTATGCTGTTCACGCTTGTGAGTGATGTAATGAAATTGCTGTAAACAGTTAGCGGAAACGCGGGAGAATACTATGAAAAAAATCGTTCTAAGCGGCGGCGGCTCCGCGGGACACGTCAATCCCGCGCTCGCTGTTGCGGACGCTTTGCGCGAAGCTTTGGGCGCGGAGACTGAACTGCTATATATCGGCGCGCTCGGTAAAATTGAGCAAAAGCTCGTTCCGAAAGCCGGATACAGGTTTGTACCGCTCGATATTGCGGGAGGTTTGCGCAGAAGCGTTCATCCGAAGGATTTAGCTTACAACGCAAGAGCGCTCGCGAAAAATCAAGCCGCGGTCAGTACTGCAAAGCGCATACTCCGAGACTTTCAGCCGGACGCCGTAATCGGAACCGGCGGCTATGTGTGTTACCCGGTGTTGAAAGCGGCTTACGGATTGAAGCTAAAATCAGTTCTGTACGAGTGTAACGTTCTTCCCGGCTTGACGGTAAAATCGCTTGCGAACGGAGCTGACAGCATACTCTTAGGTTTTGAAGAAGCCAGAAAATATTTCGGCGCGAAAAACCAAGCTAAGATTGCGGTAACGGGAATCCCGGTCAGAAAAGAGTTTTCCGGAATCCGCGCGGATAGTGAAATGTCCGGCAAACCGCTGCTGGTTTCGTTCTGGGGAAGTCTCGGCGCAAAACATATGAACTCGGTAATGCTCGATTTTATCCGCATCAATGAGGAGCGCGGACGTTTCCGCCATATTCACGCCACCGGCGAACATCACTGGGCTGCGTTTGAAGAAAGACTGCCGAAACGTTTGATGTATACGGAAGTTACGCGCTATATTGACGATATGGCGGAGAAGCTCCGCGCGTCGCAAGCCGTAATCTGCCGGGCGGGTGCGAGTACCCTAAACGAACTGGCTGTCTTGGGCAAACCCGCTGTATTGGTTCCCTCGCCCTATGTAGCGGAAAACCACCAAGAACCCAACGCGAGAGCGATTGAAGCAAGAGGTAACGCCATTGTACTCCGGGAAAAAGATTGTACTGCGGAGGCTCTTTTCGAAGCCGCCGAAAAAGCCTCAGAACTGAAACCCGCTCCCGAAATCGAAATCCTAGGCGCGGCGGGACGAATCGCCGAACATATTATCAGCTTATTATAAATAGTTATTTTTGAATATGTGTTCTATGTCTTATTGCCGAAAAAGTTTTGCTCACTTGCAAAATTTGCCTATATGTGTTATAATAGTCTGTGATAACTGATATTTTTACAATAGGCAGGTGCGATAGTGATACAGCTAATACGCGAAAACTTAAAGGGCAAGGCGATTTGGGGCGCGGTACTGGCTCCGTTATGTATGATTGTGGAAGTCTTTATGGACTTACAGCAGCCTACGTTAATGTCGAATATTATTGACATCGGGGTGTCAAGCGGCGACTTAAACTATGTACTTAATACGGGGCTTCGTATGCTAATCTATGCTGTAATCGGTATAGGCGGCGGAGCCGGGAGCGCAATAGCCGCAAACTTTGCGGGTTTCCGGATGGCGGAGCGGCTTCGTTCAAAACTGTTTGCGCACGTGTTTACGCTGTCGGCTGCCGAAGTGGACAAGCTCGAAACCTCAAGCTTGATTACGCGCCTGACTAACGACGTTACCCAAATGCAGGAAATGCTGGTGCAGCTGCTTCGCTTTATGACCCGCGGTCCGTTTATGTTTATCGGCGGGATAATTATGGCGTTTCTGCTTAGTCCTAAGCTTGCGCTGATACTTGTCGCCGCTTTGCCGGTTATATTGGTTTTTGTACTGCTTATAATCAATAAGGCGATTCCGCTCTATACAACGGTTCAGCAGCGTATGGACGGCGTAAACACGTCAATGCGCGAAACGCTCCTGGGGATTAGGGTTGTGAAATCCTTTACGCTTGAAGAACGCCAATCGGAACGTTTCGAAGCTGTAAACACAGCTTACGCCGAAACAAACATAAAAGCTCAAAAGACTACGTTTCTTATGACGCCGATAAATACGCTTGTAATGAACCTTTGCGTAGTTGCGGTACTGTGGTTCGGCGGAAATATGCAGATTAACGGTTCGCTCCGAATGGGGCTTATTATTGCTTTTGTCAACTATATGGTGCAGATTACCGGCTCAATAATGATGCTCGTGAACGCTTCAATGGGAATCGCGAGAGCGCGGGTATCCGCGGAGCGGATTATTTCGGTATTCAAAACCTCGCCGTCCGTCACTGAAACCGCAACTCCGAAAGCCCCCGCAACCGCTGATATAGAATTCGACGACGTAACTTTCAGCTATTACGGGCGGCGTGACGCCGCACTCAAAGGCACAACGTCAGCAAACAGCGATTCCGAAGCGGTTCTGAAAAATATTACGCTGAAAATCGGGCAAGGGAAAAAAGTCGGCATAATCGGTGCGACGGGCTGCGGAAAGAGTACGCTGGCGGCGTTAATGGCGCGGCTTTACGACCCCGACCGCGGAACTGTACGAATCGGCGGCGTTGATGTGCGCGAAATTTCCTCTGAAGCTCTTCGTAAAAAGGTTGGAATCGTCTTTCAGGAGAGTTTGCTTTTCTCCGGTTCAATCGCGGAAAATCTGCGCTTCGGAGCTGAATACGCCGAAGAATCCGAACTGTCCGCGGCATCCGAAGCTGCGCAGGCGGGTGAGTTTCTGCGTTCTCTGTCGGACGGTTATAACGCGGAGGTAGCGCAGCGCGGACGCAATTTCTCCGGCGGTCAGAAGCAACGACTGTCCATCGCGCGAAGTTTGCTCCATAACCCGGAAGTGCTTATACTCGATGACTCCACCAGCGCGGTTGACGCAATTACCGACGCAAAACTCCGTGAAGCTATAAGCAAGCGGCGCGGCGGTCAAACGTTGGTGATTATCGCGCAAAGAATCGGCAGCATTATCGACTGCGATGAAATAATCGTTATGGACAGCGGTAAAATCACCGACACCGGAAGTCACAAAGAGCTGCTGGAAAAAAGCGAACTATACCGCGCAATTGCCGTAAGCCAACTCGGTGAGGAGGTGCTGACAAGATGAACGAAAAAGGAAGCGTAAACGCGGTACCGAACTTCGGCGGTCCCGGAAGAGGCGGCGGTCCCGGACGCATCTATATGCAGCCAAAGCCGAAAATCAGAGACGCGCGCGGAACGCTCAAACGAATTGTAGGCTACCTTATGAAGTCACGCGTCGTAATGTGTTTTGCGGCACTTTGCGCAGTTTTGTCTACTGTAATCACTATCGCCGGAACGCGTCTCAACGGCTATATTGTGGATACGTTTATCGCCGATAAAAACGTTCGTATGCTTGCTGCCGTTTGTCTGTGTATGGCGGGAATGTACATTATCAGCGTGATAGCGGTCTACGTACAGAATGTTATAATGATTCGCGTTGCGCAGGATACGTCAAAAACCTTACGGCGAGACCTCTACAACCGAATTTTGCGTTTACCGCTGAAATATTTTGACACAAACAGCAGCGGCGATATTATGAGCCGGCTTGTAAACGACGTTGACAATATTAACACGGCAATGGCGCAAACAGTGGTTCAGCTCATCACAAACATTGTTAGCGTTACCGGAATGTTAATCGCGATGTTGCTTCTCAGTCCGGTTTTAACGCTTGTAACGCTTGTGACAACCCCGTCAGTGTTCTTTATGACAAAATTTATGGCGAAAAAGGCTCAGCCGTTTTTCGTAAGTCAGCAACGTGAGCTTGGTAAGCTGAACGGACACGTTGAGGAGATGGTTTCGGGGCAAAAAGTTCTGCGAATGTTCGGACGCGAAAAACGCGTTACGGAAGAATTTGACGCGATTAACAGACGTTACGCTTCAAACGCGATTAAGGCGCAGTGTGTGTCGAGCGTTATCGGTCCGATTAGTAATATGATAAACAATATCGGTTACTTAATTGTCGCGGTACTCGGAGGAATCTGCGTAATACGCGGTTTCGGCGGGATTACGGTCGGAGTGGTGTTCTCGTTTTTACTGTATATGAAGAATTTTACAAACCCGATAAATCAGATTTTGCAGCTTGCGAACACTTTGCAGCTTGCGATTGCGAGCGCGGAGCGGGTTTTTGAGGCTATCGACGAAAAGCCCGAAACCGACGCCGATGGAGCCGCCGAGACAGTAAACCTAGGCGGTGACATACAGCTGAATAACATTGATTTTTACTATGTTGAGGGCAAACCGGTACTACACAATGCTACGATTACCGCAAGCCCCGGGCAAACCATAGCGATAGTCGGACCGACGGGAGCCGGAAAGACCACGATAATCAGTCTCCTGACCGGATTCTACGACCCCGGCGGCGGTGAAATTTTACTGGACGGCGTATCTTCCGCAAAAATCAGCCGTAAAGCCCTGCGCCGGAGTATTTCGCTTGTGCTGCAAGATACTTTTCTGTTTTCCGATACAATACGTGAAAATATACGCTACGGACGTATTGACGCTTCAAATCTTGATGTAGAGCAGGCTGCCCGGCGAGCTCACGCACACGAATTTATAATGCAGCTGCCGAAAGGTTACGATACCATTCTTGCGGACAATGGACAAAACCTCTCGCAAGGTCAGCGGCAGTTACTGAATATCTCGCGTGCGGTTATTTCGCAAGCCGCGGTATTGATTCTCGACGAGGCTACAAGCAGCGTTGACACCCGCACGGAAGTTGTCATTCAAGAGGCGCTGCTCGAACTTATGCGCGGTAAAACGAGTTTCGTTATCGCGCACAGGCTTTCAACAATAAAAAACGCCGATAAAATCGTAGTAATCGACGGCGGACGCGTAATCGAACAGGGGACACACAGCGAATTGCTTAGCGCCGACGGCTTCTACGCAAAAATGTACGCAAGTCAATTCGGCAACGCGGGAATTGCGATTGATTGAAAAAGGTATAACGCTATGTTTATTAAGCGAATCGCGCTTCCGCTGATTGCAATAGTCATATTTTCCGCGCTGTTCGGCGGCTGCGCAAAGACAAAACCGTTTGCCGATACACAGAACACCGCCGATAACGCCGTAAACGCTTCGCCGCTGTCAGATGCCGTACCGGTATACAGCAAGCGCGAAGTTGACTTACCGAACGGCTGTAATCTCATAACGCAATTATGCGCTTACGGAGATAACATTTACTTCATCGCGCATTTTGAGAGCGAAAGCTCGGTATATACGATGAAAACCGACGGAAGCGCGCTGAAACGCCTGCCGTCCTATGTTCCGCTTGAAAACACCAGAGTTATCGCGCTGGCGGCAGACAGCGGCGGAGCGCTTTGGGTCGCGGAAAATAACACATACGCGGCTCCCCTAAGCGGACAAAAAAACATTTACATTATCCGCAAACTCAACGCGGAGGGCGCGGAACTCGCGCGCCTCGATATCTCGGACACAACTGCTTATCACCCCGAGGGTAACGTAGGCTTCGACAGAATTGAAACCGACGCTGACGGAAACGTATATTTATACGATATGTTCACAATCCGAGTATTTGACAACGCGGGAAAGCAAATATTCCTATACGAATACGACGGGAATTTCACCGTAACAAATTTGCTGAAAATGTCGGACGCTTCGGTTTCAGCCGTAGGACTGGATTTATCAGCTGTCAGAAACGGCTCCTACGATTTAAGGATAAGCAAAATTGACATTGAAACCGCTCAATTGACGCCTTTCGCGAAAACTTCCGAAAATCCAAAATACGTTGTTCCGGGCGGAAACGGCTTCGACTTTTACTACGCAAATCAAGTCGGCGCGGGGGCGTTCAGATTGCCTGGGGTTCAGCAAAAGCTAATTGACTGGTCAACCTACGGGATTTCAAATAACGTATCCTCATTCACGGCTTTTG